>JAGWVT010000209.1 GCA_018970765.1 Actinomycetales bacterium | reverse complement strand
GCGGTTTTTCGAGGTCGATCGATGGGGCGGATGCGGTGAAAATGACCCCGGATTTGGTTGGATCCTTCGCGGGTCTGTGGCAAACTTGGGGTCCATCCATTCCGGAGGTCCTGACCTGTGTCCAAATTGAAGAATCGCGCTTGCTCGCTGTCCGCAACCCTGCGCCGCCTGGCGCTTGCCACCGCCATGAGCGTGCTCTGCACGCTGGCGATCGCCAACCCGCCGTGCCCGAGCGACCTCGATGGCGACGGCATGGTGACCGCCGGCGACATCAGCCTGGTGCTGCTCGACTTCGGCGCCTGCCCCGTCGACCCGCCCTCGATCAGCTCGGTCACCCCGAACTTCGGCCCCACCGCCGGCGGCACCACCATCACCATCACGGGCATGGCGCTCACCGACACCAGCATCGTCACGGTGCGCGGCAACTCCGCCACCAGCGTGATCGTTGTGAACGACACCACGGTGACCGCTGTCACGCCCGCTGGCTCGGTGGGCGCGGCAAATGTGCAGGTGACCACGCCGGGCGGCACCGCAACCATCAGTGGCGCGTTCACCTATGGAAATGCGCCGCCACCAGCATGGTGCACCGTGTTGGAGCAATCCCCCAACGCCACCGTGGTGCCTGATGCCACGCTTCGAGCGGCGATCATCGCGACCAACTTGCCGTGGCGGGTGCGCGACACGGGCACCGGCATCGAGATGGTGCTGATTCCGCCGGGCACATACATCATGGGGTGCAGTGCGTCGAACAGTTTTGGTTGTAACGGCGACGAGACGCAGCACCAAGTCACGCTCACCAACGCCTTCTATCTGAGCCGAACCGAAGTGACGCAGGCACAGTGGCTGGCCAAGATGGGCAGCAATCCGAGCCACTTCACCGGCGATTCCAGCCGCCCGGTAGAACAGGTGAGTTGGAACGACATTCAGTCCTTCTGCACCAACAACGGTCTGCGCTTGCCCACCGAAGCCGAGTGGGAATACGCCTATCGCGCCGGCACCACCACGGCGTTCCACGGTATGCCGGGGTACCTGAACGGTACGAACGATGACACTCAGTTGGGAACGATCGCGTGGATCAGCAGCAACAGCGGCAACCAGACTCGCCCGGTGGCGGGCAAGGCTGCGAACGGCTTTGGTCTGTGTGACATGAGCGGAAACGTATGGGAGTGGTGCCAAGATTGGTACGGCACCTATGCCTCAGGCGCGCAGACAAACCCGACCGGGCCGGGTAGCGGTGGCGTCCGGGTGTTTCGAGGCGGTGCCTGGTATGACAACTCGCTCACTTGCCGCGCGTCGGAGCGCTACGGCAAGTCGCCAGACACCCGCCTCGACAATGTCGGTTTTCGAGTCGCGAGGACTCCGTAATTCCCGTTTCCCATCTTCTCTCTTTCCCTTTCCCTCACTGAAAATCGCACGCGTCTGAGCGGCACGCCAACACCATAAGTGGTCAAAAACGCCGCCGGCCGATTCGGGAGTGTGACGGGACTTGTTGAGCCGGCGGCGACCAATAACGACCTCCGACCCTGTTACGCGGACGCGGTCAAAGCAGCGCAACGGGGTCGATGTCGACCGCGGCGACTTCGCCGCCGGGGAAGGCGCCCGCGTTGCGCGCGGCAGTGACCAGCCGCTGCAGCGCAGATGCGTCGGGCGCCAGGATCTCCACCTGGATGCGGTAGCGATCCGACACGCGCGTGACCGGGCAGGGGTGCGGGCCGCGCACGCTGCAGTCCTTGCTTTCGGGGAGGCCGACGATCGAATCGTGGATGCGTTGCGCGATGGTGCGCGCGGTCGTCTCGCTCTCGTGCCGCACAACCACGCGCGCCATGCGCTTGAACGGCGGCAGACCGAATCGCTTGCGTGTCTCCAGTTCCTGCTTGGCGAAGC
>JAGWVT010000071.1 GCA_018970765.1 Actinomycetales bacterium | reverse complement strand
CCCTCGAGGACTCGCGCTGCGCCGGCGAAGAAGCGAATCTGATCGAGCATCGGTGGAATCTCCTCGGCCGCCGTGACCGGGATCGGCTTGCCGGTGTTCTCACTCTCGAGAGCGACGAGTTCCTCAGCGTGCGCCTCCAGCGCATCGGCAATCTTCAGCAACGCCTGCTGGCGCTCACTCGGGGTGCTGTCTCGCCAGCCCGGAAACGCCGCAGCGGCGGCGGAATAGGCCCGATCGACATCGACCTGACCGCTTAATGGGGCGGTGCCGAAGACCTCGCCGGTAGAGGGATTGACCAGGTCCGTAGTGCGGCCGTCCGCCGCCGGACCGGATTCGCCATTGATGAAGTTGCGCAGCGCCCTAGTAGCCATGGCGGGATGGTAGCGACCCGTACGGGATTCGGGTGCCTAAGCCGAGAAAACCCACGGATTCCGGTCATTTTGCTGCCAAATTCGACTGATTCGCTTGCTTTCGGCTACGAAATCCGCAACGGTAGGGACATGTCCCGGCGGGTCTCGGTCGACGAGGTCTCCGCCACCATCATCAGACTCCTGCAGCGCGATGGCCGAATGTCCTATGCGGCGATCGGCAAAGAGGTCGGGCTTTCCGAGGCGGCAGTGCGCCAACGAGTGCAACGCCTGCAGGATTCCGGACTCGTGCAAATCGTGGCCGTTACTGACCCACTCAAGTTGGGCTTCGGCAGAGCGGCGATGGTGGGCATCACAGTGTCTGGTGATCTCGAGGCAATCGGCGACAAACTCGAAGGCCTTCCTGAGGTGACCTACCTGGTCACCTGTGCAGGGTCGTTCGATTTTCTTGCCGAGGTCGTCGTGGAGGACGACGATCACCTAGTCGACGTGATCAGCCGGGGTATCAGGAGCATTCCTGGTGTCCAACGGGCTGAAGTGTTCGTCTATCTCAATATGCGCAAACAAACCTACTCATGGGGAGCACGATGACTACCTCACCTCAGGACGTTGCCGAACTCGGTACCGATCCGCTGGCAACCAAGGCGCGTGACTACCTCTGGATGCACTTCACGCGCTACAGCGGGTATTACGACGGGGTGCATGTGCCCGTGATCACCCGAGGCGAAGGCTGCTACATCTGGGATGACCAGGGGAAGCGCTACCTGGACGGCCTCGCTGGGCTCTTCGTCGTGCAGGTTGGCCATGGTCGTCGCGAACTTGCCGAAGCCGGAGCCAAGCAGGCCGAGCAGTTGGCCTTCTTCCCACTGTGGTCCTACGCACACCCCAAGGCGATCGAACTCGCCGAACGTCTCGCCCACATGGCACCAGGTGACCTGAACCGTGTGTTTTTCACCAGTGGTGGTGGTGAAGCGGTGGAGACTGCTTGGAAGTTGGCCAAGCAGTACTTCAAGCTGGTAGGCAAACCGACCAAGCACAAGGTCATCAGCCGTTCAATCGCGTACCACGGCACCACGCAGGGCGCCCTGTCAATCACCGGCATTCCGGCAGTCAAGGAGGCCTTTGAGCCACTCGTGCCCGGGGCCATCAAGGTGCCGAATACGAACTTCTATCGCGCACCGGAGGACTACCGCTACGACGAAAAAGCCTTCGGCCAGTGGGCTGCGAACAGGATCGCCGAAGCAATTGAGTTCGAAGGTCCCGACACTGTCGCCGCCGTGTTCCTAGAGCCAGTCCAAAACGCCGGTGGCTGCTTCCCGCCACCACCCGGATACCTGGAACGGGTTCGCGAGATTTGCGACCACTACGACGTGCTCTTCGTCGCCGATGAAACTATCTGCGCATTCGGACGCATTGGCGATTACTTCGCGATGAATCGGTTCGGCGTCCAGCCAGACATCATTACTTGCGCAAAAGGCATGACGTCCGGCTATGCCCCACTCGGAGCGATGATCGCAAGCGACAGACTGTTCGAGCCCTTCAAGCACGGCACAACGACGTTCCTACATGGTTACACCTGGGGTGGTCATCCGGTTGCCGCTGCGATAGCCCTGGCTAACCTGGATATCTTCGAGCGCGAGGGCATCAATGCACACGTGCAGAACAATGAGGGTGCCTTCCGGCGTACGTTGGAAAAACTCACTGACCTCCCGATCATTGGTGATGTGCGCGGTGCTGGCTTCTTCTACGGCATTGAGCTGGTCAAGGACAAGGTCACCCGGGAAACATTCAACGACGACGAAGCGGAGCGCCTGCTGCGCGGCTTCCTCTCTAAGGCGCTGTTTGACAACGGTCTGTACTGCCGCGCCGACGACCGGGGTGATCCGGTCATCCAATTGGCACCGCCACTGATCTGCGAGCAGGCTCAATTCGACGAAATGGAGCAGATCCTTCGATCGGTGCTAACGGAAGCGTGGAGCATTCTGTGACCGAAATTGCTCCCGGCAGTACCAAGCGCACGCAAGTACACCGCGTGCCCGATCGGGCCGTACATGACGTCGAGGTGCTCTACTCGATTCTGGATGCTGGGCTGGTTGCTCATGTCGCCGTCGAGGATGACCAAGGCCAGCCCTATGTAATTCCAGTCGGCTATGCCCGCATGGACCACCAGGTGGTCTTCCATGGCTCAACCGCATCGCGGCTGTTCAAGACGCTCGCAACGGGTCAACCGACCTGCCTGACGGTGACTTTGCTCGACGGGATTGTGCTAGCACGCAGTGCCTTTGAATCGAGCATGAACTACCGATCGGTGATGGTGCTTGGCAGTGCCCGGCGCCTGAGCGGCGATGAGGAACTGGCTGCACTGCAACGCATCAGCGAGCAACTCACTCCAGGTCGTTGGGAGACTGCTCGGCAACCCACGCCCAAGCAGCGGGCCGCAACGCTGACCTTGGCGCTGAGCCTGGACGAATGCTCAGTGAAGATGCGTACTGGCGACCCTGAGGACGAACCCGAGGACCTGGTCGAAGCCCCCTACGCCCAGTTGTGGGCAGGTTACGTACCCCTCGTCGAGTGTCTCGGTGAACCGGTTGCCGATCGGCATACTGCCGCCGACCAACCCACGGCCCCAGAGGTTCTGGCATGGTCACATCGTCCGTGGCTGCCCGCAGTGCAGTGAACTCCCCGCACTCACTGTGGTGGGACACGCTCCCGCCACACTTCACGACGCCACTTGGCGAACCGCTGGACGGCGATCTGTCCGCGGATGTTGCCATCGTGGGTGCGGGTTACACCGGATTGTGGACGGCTTACTACCTGCAGGAGCTACAACCCGACATTGCGATTGTGCTCATCGAGGCGCAGGTTGCGGGCTTCGGAGCCAGTGGGCGCAACGGCGGCTGGGCCTCAGCACTATTCCCAGCCAGCCTGGAAGCGTTGACTCGAATCTCCAACCGTGATGATGCGGTACGAATGCAACGCACGATGAATGCGGTCGTTGCCGAAATCGGCCGCGTCGCCGATCAACACAACTGGGATATCCAGTACCAACACGGTGGCACGATCCGTTTGGCGCGCAACAGCGCCCAGGTGCAACGCATGCGTGACGAGGTCGCCCACTACCACGACTGGGGCTTTACAGAAGCTGACTACCGCTACTTGGAAGCCCCTGAGGCAGCAGCTATGTTCAACGCCACCGACAACCTGGGCGGTGCCTACACACCGCACTGTGCTGCCATTCACCCGGCGCGCCTGGTGCGATCCCTAGCAGCGGAGGTCGTCAAACGCGGTGCCCGAATTGTCGAGCACACCCCGGTCACTCACATCGAGACCGGTGTGGTGCGCACAACGCGAGGCACAGTTCGCGCACCCATCGTCGTTCGCGCCACCGAGGGCTACACGCGCGATCTGCAAGGTCAGCGACGTCGCTACGCACCCGTCTACTCACTCATGATCGCTACCGAACCGCTATCACCAGCAGTCTGGGAAAAGATCGGTCTCAACGATCGCACGACCTTCAGCGACGGTCGCCACCTGATCATCTACGGACAACGCACCGCAGACAATCGGATCGCCTTCGGTGGTAGAGGAGCCCCGTATCACTTCGGCTCCACCATCCATCCTGACCAAGATCGGCACCCTGGCGTGCATGCCGCACTTGCCGAGACACTGGTGGAACTCCTCCCGGACGTTGCTGGCGCGCAGATCACACATACCTGGGGTGGCCCACTTGGCGTGCCGCGCGACTGGATGGCCTCCTGCGGTCTGGACCGAAGGACAGGACTGGCCTGGTCGGGTGGCTACGTCGGCGACGGTGTCGGCACCTCGAATCTTGGGGGTCGCACTCTCGCTGATCTCATTACCGGACGCGACACCGAACTGACGACCCTGCCCTGGGTCAACCACCGAAGCCCAAATTGGGAGATCGAGCCCCTGCGCTGGATCGGGACCAACGTCGGTCTTGCCGTGATGGGAAGCGCCGATCGCGTCGAGGCCCGCACTGGCCGCAGCGCCCGTCGCGCAGAGATCTTTGGAAGATTCCTCGGTGAGTAGCCTGGAGGCGTGATGCAACCCTTGGAGTTGTTCGACTTCGATTCCCTGCTCTCCGAAGAAGAGCGGGCCATGCGCGATGTCGTCCGCCAGTATGTCGATGCGGAGATCAAGCCCTATGTAGCCGATTGGTTCGAGAGCGGCCACATCCCAGCACGGGAACTCGCGAAGGGATTTGGCTCGCTAGGCCTGTTGGGCATGCACCTGGAAGGTTACGGCTGCGCTGGCACCTCTGCAGTGGCCTACGGCCTGGCAGCCATGGAGCTGGAGGCAGGTGACTCAGGCATTCGCTCGCTGGTCAGCGTGCAGGGCTCACTGGCGATGTACGCAATTCACGCCTTCGGCTCCGAAGAGCACCGTCAGCAGTGGCTACCCGGCATGGCGGCCGGCGATCTAATCGGCTGCTTCGGCTTGACTGAGGCCGATTTCGGCTCCAACCCATCGGGCATGCGCACCTCAGCGAAGCAAGAGGGCAGGGACTGGATCCTCAACGGTTCCAAAATGTGGATCACCAATGGTTCGGTCGCCGATGTCGCCGTGGTGTGGGCCCAGACCGACGATGGCATCCGCGGCTTCGTCGTTCCCACCGATACGCCCGGGTTCCAGGCCAATGACATTCATCGCAAGATGTCATTGCGTGCCTCAGTCACGAGCGAACTTGTCTTTGACGGAATGCGTCTTCCAGCCGATGCGATGCTGCCCGGTGTCGCGGGGCTTAAGGGTCCACTGTCCTGCCTGAATGAGGCACGCTTCGGCATTGTTTTCGGCACGATGGGCGCGGCTCGCGACTGCCTCGAGACGGCACTGTCGTACTCCATCGACCGCGAGCAGTTCGATCGACCCGTCGCCGGCTATCAACTGACGCAGGAAAAGCTGGCAGACATGACGTTGGAATTGGGCAAGGGCATGTTGCTCGCCCTGCACCTGGGCCGGTTGAAAGACGATCATCGCCTACGCCCGGAGCAGGTGAGCTTGGGCAAACTCAACAACGCCCGGCAGGCGCTCGCTATTGCCCGTACATGTCGAAGCATCTTGGGCGGCAACGGCATCACGTTGGAGTACCCGGTGATTCGGCATATGAACAATCTCGAATCCGTCTTCACCTATGAGGGCACCAACGAGATGCACACGCTGGTCGTCGGCCAAGCACTCACCGGCCTGCCAGCGTTCCGCTAGGTACCCGCTATGGCAGGCGCGACCGCAGGTGCGCTCGCGGGAATAGTCGTAGCCGACTTCTCGCGGGTTCTCGCCGGACCGTACGCAACCATGTTGCTTGGTGACTTAGGTGCCCGTGTTATCAAAGTAGAGCGGCCTGGTGCCGGCGACGACACCCGTGCTTGGGGGCCGCCCTGGGCGCAGGACGGACAAAGCACCTACTTCCACTCGGTCAATCGCAACAAGGAATCCCTCGCCCTGAACCTCAGTGCGCCTGAGGATCTGGCGATCGCCAGGAACCTGGCGAGCCGTGCAGACATCCTGATCGAGAACTTCAAGCCGGGCACGATGGCGCGATACGGACTTGCCTACGAGGAACTCCGTCTCATGAACTCAAGGCTGATCTGGTGCTCGATTACTGGCTTCGGTTCAACAGCCGGCCGAGACCTTCCTGGCTACGACCTGCTAGTCCAGGCCATGGGTGGGTTGATGAGCATTACCGGTGATGACGAACCCACCAAAGCAGGCGTGGCATTGGTGGACGTACTCACGGGACTGCATGCCTGCGTGTCAATCTTGGGCGCACTCCATCACCGGGATCGCACCGGACAGGGTCAAGCAATCGAGGTGACCCTGTTGGGCACCCTGCTGTCCGCCCTCGTCAACCAGGCATCCGCGTTCGTCCAAGCCGGTGTGGTCAGCGAGCGCATGGGCAATGCACATCCCTCAATCGCGCCGTATGAGGTGTACCAGGCATCTGATCGACCCATTGTGATAGCGGTGGGCAACGATGCGCAGTTCGCCCGCATGGCGCAGGTTCTCGACCATGCAGAATTGGCCAACGATCCGCGCTTTGCCACGAACCCCGCGCGCGTCACTCATCGAACGGCGCTCAACGCCGCCCTCAACGCCGCCCTACAGAATCGAACTGCGGACCACTGGCAGCGCGAGTTTCAACGGGTTGGGGTGCCGGCCGGACCCGTCAATGACATCGCCCAGGCCTTCGCACTCGCGCAGTCCCTGGGCCTGGATCCGATTCGACAAGTGGAACTGTCATCGCAAACTTCTCGGACGGTGGCTCATCCAGCAACCTTCAGCGAGACCTCGGTGCGCTATGAGCACTCCGCACCAACGCTGGACGCCGATGGCGACGCCCTTCGACGCGAGTTCTCGACGTGACTTTATCGCCTTGGGGCTTACACTCAGGGCACACGAGAGGATGACCATGACACTTCGCTTGACCCGGCCCCTTGGCACGATTTCCGCCGCACTGCTGGGCTTCACCTTTCTTGGCGCTGCGCCGGCCAACGCCGATATTGAGCCACGTGTCATTGGCGGAAACCCAGGCCATCCACTATCCGGTGCATCGGTCGCCATCGAGACCTCCAAGGCATACTGCACCGGAGCGCTGTGGAAGGAGCGCATTGTCATCACCGCAGCCCACTGCATTAACGGCGAGGGCAAGGGCGCACCGGGTGAGGCGCCCGGTGACATCGCCGTTTTCCCACCGGGCGCTAACCGTCAATCGGGTCCAGCCAAAACCAAGGTCATCTCGATTCTCTACAACCCAAACTGGTCTGAGACCAAAGACGACATTGCCTTTCTTATCCTCGACTCACCCCTAGCGACTCCGATCATCACGCGCATGGCGACCGCAGAGGAAGTGCAGTCCCTCGCCAATTCACGCAGTACCGTCACGTACATTGGCTACGGCAACACCGCTTCCCGGGACCGCGAGGCCATCAGTGACGTTGCCCTGTCCGTCGAAGAACCACTGCGTCCGTCGCGCAGCGGCAACCAAGTATTCGAAACGCAAGGCGACGGCGTGAAAGGCACTTGCGCCGGCGACAGCGGCGGCCCCTGGCTGGCACAAGTCAACGGCGAGATTCTTTACCTTGGGCCGCTGTCCGGCGGATTGGGCCTGCCCTGCGACACCGCCGAAAGCCCAGACAACACTGGCGAAGAGGGACCAGTTGCCTCCACGCAAACCGCCTTCATCGCCCAAGCCCTCGCTGCGGCCGGAGCCAGCGCCGATCAGTTCCCGTCAGCCTGCATCGAGGGAGCAGACCTTGACCGCAAGTGTTTCAAAACCCGTACTTGGGTCTACGACTACTGCTGGTCCGGCAAGAAGGCGACGCTCTCACAACAGGTTGACGGCGCCTGGCAGCCGGTGGCCAAGGCCACCGGCAAGAAGTACGCGAAGTGCGGCAAAAAGTACCCCTACCGCATTGTTTTCAAGCGCACAGATGCGCCGGGTACCTACAGCTACAGGGTCACCGTAGGGAAGACCGCAGACGAGTTCACCGCAACCGTCTCGTAACTGCAGGCGGCGGGGACGAAGCGCAACTGGCACCCTGCCGCTCAGTCGGTGAGCTCGGTGAGCTCGGTGAGCTCGGTGAGCTCGGTGAGCATTGGGCGCAGGCGGTCCAGAACCCCGGCGTCCTCGATGGTGCTAGGGACTGGCTCGTCTCTGCCTTCGGCGATTGCGCGCATTGACCGACGCAGGATCTTGCCGGATCGCGTCTTTGGCAACGCTGGCACTACGAGCACGCTCTTCATGGCCGCGACGGGACCGATTCGTTGCCGGACGAGGGCTACGACCTCCTCCTGCAGTTGCGCTGGTTCGATCGCCGCGCCCGACTTCAGCACGACAAAGGCTCGTGGGATCTGGCCCTTGATGGGATCAGATACTCCGATGACTGCGCACTCGGCAACCATCGGATGCGAGGCGACGACTGCTTCCATTGAACCTGTCGTGAGGCGGTGACCGGCGACATTGATCGTGTCATCGGTTCGGCCCATGACGTAGACGTAACCGTCTACGTCTATGAAGCCCCCATCACCGGAGTTGTAATAACCGGGATGGGTGTTCAGGTATGACTCGCGATAGCGATCATCGTCACCCCACAGGGTCGGCAGGGTTCCAGGAGGCATCGGTAGCTCGATGGCGATGGCACCTTCGGCATCTGCAGCAAGCACCGCGCCCGGACCCTCCCCCGCTGCCGACTCACCAAGAATTTGCACGTTAAATCCCGGTACCGGATGGCCCGGTGAGCCAATGCGAATGGGCGCACTTGGCACTCCGCGCATGGTGGCGCAGATGGGCCAGCCGGTTTCCGTTTGCCACCAGTTATCAACGACCGGAACGCCGAGGTGATCGGTGGCCCATTCGTAGGTAGCTGGATCGAGTCGCTCGCCGGCTAGGAAGAGCGTTCGCAGTGAGCTCAGGTCGTAGTTGCCAATGAATGCTCCTTGGGGATCCTCTTTCTTGATGGCGCGAATCGCGGTTGGTGCGGTGAACAGACCAGAAACGCCGTGGTCCTGAATGACCCGCCAGAAGGCACCTGCGTCAGGTGTGCCAACGGGCTTGCCTTCGTACATCACCGTTGTTGCGCCGCTGAGCAGCGGCGCATAGACGATGTAGGAATGCCCAACGACCCAACCAACATCTGAGGCAGACCACCAGGTGTCGTTTGCAGTCATCCCGTAGATGTTGGCGAACGACCACGCCATCGCTACGGCATGGCCGCCATTGTCACGAACAATTCCCTTCGGGCGACCGGTGGTGCCCGATGTGTACAGGATGTACAGCGGGTCGGTGGCGAGTACTTCGACCGGTGCAACTGGGCTCGCTTGCCGTACCGCTGATGACCAATCGACGACACCTGAGTCCTTGGTGTCAACTTCATGCTGTGGACGCTGCAACAACATGACGTGTTCGACCCGGTGCTCAGCAAGTTCACGCGCCTGGGACACCAGAGGCCAGTACTCCACGATTCTTCCCGGCTCTAGACCGCAGGACGCCGTGATGATGGCCTTCGGTTGGGCGTCGTCAATACGTGCCGCAAGTTCTGCCGCCGCAAATCCCCCGAAGACCACGGAATGCACCGCACCGAGGCGTGCGCACGCGAGCATGGCAATGATTGCCGCCGGCACCATAGGTAGATAGATCACGACCCGATCACCGCGGGTGATGCCAAGTGCATGGAGTGCACCAGCTGCACGGCTTACCTCGTCAAGCAGTTCCGCATAGGTCAGTTGTGTGCATGACTGGGTCAGCGGACTGTCGTGAATTAACGCCACCTGATGACCGCGACCTGCCAGAACATGACGATCTAGAGCGTTGAAGCAGGTATTGAGGCTGCCATCGGAGTACCAGCGATAGAACGGTGGTCGACTGTCGTCCAGGATTTGCTTTGGTCTGCTGATCCAGTCAATGTCCTGCGCAGCCGCACCCCAAAATGCCTGCGGATCCTGCCGTGCGGCCTGCCATAACTCATGCTGGGACTGCATCAAGACTCCTAGCTTGACGTGTGATTCTTCTGCGCGGCCTTTCGCTGACTCATCGCGCGATTCGCTGCGGTGCTCACGATGCGTACCAGGATGCCAACGAGGGCAAGGTCGATGGCCATCTGCACCATGGTCACTGATCGAGCCAACGTCGTTATCGGCGTGATATCTCCGAAGCCGACTGTTGCAAGCACGGTCAGCGAGAAGTAGTAGGCCGAGAATGCGTCGAGGCGTTCCGTGAATGCCTGGTTGTTGTGTTGCGACAGGGAGACATAGATGATTGAGAACAGCGCGAGAAACATCGCCGTCATCATGATGAGTGTTTCGATTGCCTGCACTTGAGGAAATCGCGAGGTGTCGATTTTCTTGAGCTGCCGCCGGGTGTACCACAGATACGCGGTCATACCTATCAGGATGCTGACGATGGGCAAACCGCTGAATACGTCGACCTGCTTGGGGATTAGGGACATCGACAGGAAGATCAGGATCAGGACGGCCGCTGTTCGCGCGATGGAACCCGCGATGAATAGGGCGATCTGGGCCCGCGAAGGGACTTCCTCAAGGAGCGTCTCGGCCTCTTGGACATCCTCGGCGATCATCGAGGGCGGGGCGGAGGCTGGTGCTGGATTCGTGGGACCACTTGCAGGTGGCGAGGTGTCGGACATGCCGGCAGTGTCTCAGAGGGTCGTGATGGCCAGCTGCCCGCATGCCCCATCGATCTGCCGACCTCGAGTATCGCGAACGGTCACAGCAACGCCCCGGGCCATCAAGGTCCGAACGAAGGTGCGCTCATCTTCTTTTCGCGATGCCGTCCACTGAGAGCCAGGCGTCGGATTCAGGGGAATCAGGTTGACGTGCACTAGTTGCCCGGCGATCAGGTCGGCCAGCAGTTCCGCTCGCCAGGCCTGGTCATTCACATCCCGAATGAGTGCATATTCGATGCTGACTCTGCGGTGCGTTCGCTCGGCGTAGGCCCAGAGCGCCGACAGGACCTCATTTACCGGCCAACGTTGATTGATGGGTACGAGTGTGTCACGAAGTTCGTCATCAGGGGCATGCAAGGACAGGGCCAAAGTCACCGGCAGGCCGAGCCCGGCAAGCTCGACCATTTTGGGCACCAGCCCGACTGTCGAGACGGTAATGCCGCGTGCACTCATCCCTAGGCCTGCGGGTGCCGGGTCAACGAGTCGATGGATCGCGTCAACGACGCGCTCGTAGTTGGCCAGCGGCTCGCCCATACCCATGAACACCACGTTGCTAACTCGGTCAGCGCCTCCCCCGCTGTTCCCGCCCGGAATTTCCCCGCGTTGCAGGGCGCGCGCGCCGGCCAAGACCTGCTCGACGATTTCGGCAGTCGTCAGATTGCGGGTGAGGCCCTGTTGACCGGTCGCGCAGAAGGGGCAGGCCATCCCGCAGCCGGCTTGCGATGACACACACATCGTCACCCGGTCCGGATAGCGCATGAGCACCGACTCCACGACGGCACCGTCGCTCAGGCGCCAGGCGGTTTTGACGGTCGTGCCATCGTCGCAACTGACCTGCTTGACCGGCTCCAGAATTCGCGGCAGCAGCACCGCACTCACCCGCTCACGCACATCCGCTGGCAGATCCGTCCAGGTTTGTGGATCGTCACTGAGTCGGATCAACCACTGTCGAGAGATTTGGTCGGCACGAAAGGCTGGCAGGCCCAGTTCAACGAGTGCGGCACGACGTTCCTCTGAAGTGAGATCGAGCAGGTGTCGGGCTGGTCGAGCGCGGCTCACTGGCCTGAACCGAGGAAGAGCAGGAACAGCGCCCATGATGCGAAGGCGTTCGGGATCAGCGAATCCAAGCGGTCCATCATCCCGCCATGACCCGGCAGGAATGAACCCATGTCTTTCACACCAAGATCGCGCTTCATGGCACTTTCCGCGAAGTCACCCGCTGTGGCGGTGATCGTGAGAACGATCCCGGCGATGACGCCCTGCCACCAGGGAGCATCGAGGAGGTAGGTGAATGCCAGGGCACCAACCAACGCCTGCAGGACCAGGGAGCCGGCTAGGCCCTCCCATGATTTCTTGGGGCTGACCTTTGGCGCGATGGGGTGCTTACCGAA
>JAGWVT010000208.1 GCA_018970765.1 Actinomycetales bacterium | reverse complement strand
TTCTTCGGTTTCATCGTGTTGGCAGTGTCAGTGGTACCGCGCTTTGCCGGGCGCTCGCGCGTGATCGCACTGATCAACGACGGCTACCAACGCACCTCGCAGATGGGTGTGCGACTCGCCCTGCTGCTCATTGTTGCCCTGTTGACTGTTGCCGCGGGCCTAGGATTGGATCTAGTCCTCGGAGCGTTTGCCGCCGGCCTCATTGTTGGACGATTTGTGCAGGGCGAGCAAGAACGACCACTCATGCTACGCATCGAAAGCTTGGCCTTCGGATTCTTTATTCCGATCTTCTTCGTGGTGTCTGGAGCGAAACTGGACCTCGCGGCGATTCTGGAGCAACCTGCGCGGTTGGGCGTCTACCTCGCCCTGTTCTTGATCGTTCGGGGCCTTCCGCAATATCTGGTGTTCCGAGGGGTTCTCCCAAGTCCACGTGATCGAACCAGACTTGCGCTCTACTCAGCGACAACCCTTCCGCTCCTCGTGGCAATAACCACGGTCGAGATGGAGGTTGGTGCCATGCAAGCCGACAATGCTGCAGCGCTCGTGGGTGCGGGTGTGCTCTCCGTCGTACTTTTCCCCTTTATCGCGAGCCGACTATCGCGAACACCACCACGTACAGCTCGATCTGTGACGTCCTGAACCTGTTCTCCACCAGAAGCAGGCAAGGCCGCAGGAGCACTGCCCCTGCGGCCTTGCCTGGCGAAACTGGAACCTAGTTGGACATGCCGCCCACCATGCCGGTCGTGAAACCGATGATGAGCAGAAGAATCCAGAGGACCAAGCCAACGATGCCTAGCCAGAAACCTGCCTTGGCTGCTCCGCCGTTGGTGGCTAAGCCCTGCTCCGCGCGACCCATGCCCATCTTGCCGAAGACGATGGCAAGGATCGGGAACAGGAGCGGGAAGCAGCCCAGGATGCCCAGGATGCCCAAGACAAGTGCTGCGGTGCCCATGCCATTCTGAGGAGCGGCGCCCCCCGAGGATGCGGGTGTAGCTGGAGTGCTCATGTCACGTCCTATCTCGATATGTCCACGCCCTACTGCGCGAACGTTCCTCCAGCGCCGATGCTACTGAGTGCCGCCGCGCAAGGGCCTGCTATCCGGGGATTTGGCCGAATCCGGTGAGATTTTCCCGATCAGGGCCTACCCCTGCCCCGGTCGCGCGAACGACAGCCATCGGCGCTTCCTGGGCAAATTGCCGACGCAGCAAATTTCCCAATTCCCCACCCTGTGCTGAGGGCGAAGCTAAAGAATTGTGCCGAGGGGTTCCATCCCAATACCTTCTAGTCAAGGACGGCAACATGTCATTCGGTCAATCAATCTCGACTTGCTTTCGAAACTACGTCACGTTCTCCGGCCGAGCCAGTCGGGCAGAGTTCTGGTGGTTCACCCTGTTTGTTCTCATTGTTGCCGCCGCATTGAACGTGGTGGAACGTTTAATCTGGCAGCACCAACAGGTCGGGGTACTGGTGCTCGTCTGGACATTGGTGACGCTTCTGCCGCACCTGGCTGTAGGTTCTCGTCGCCTTCATGACTGCGGGCGGACAGGTTGGCTACAACTCCTGCTTGTGATTGTCTGCATAGGCACGGTGATCCTCATTGTATTTTGGGCTCAGCGTGGAAGTGACGTCGACAATGCTTACGGGCCACCGGTCACCTAGAAAGCGAGACTTCCTGCAACTGACGGTCAGGTGTTTCGCGACCGTTTGGGTGCGTTTGCGTGATCACTAAGCGCCTGCAAACCTGACTCGATAACTTCCAGTTGTTCACGTACAGCGGCGAGTTGGTCAAGGAGTACGAGGCGTTCTGCTTGCTCGCCACTCCCAGCGAGGTTCCGATTAGCGACAGCCTCTTCCTCGCGGGCCTTTTCCATGGATCCGATGACAATGCCGATGACCA
>JAGWVT010000207.1 GCA_018970765.1 Actinomycetales bacterium | reverse complement strand
GCCGTGTCCTGCGAGCACTTTCCGATGGCCGCCCACTTGCTGCTGGTCAGCTTGCCGTCGAAGCCGTCGAGCAATTTGTTGAGAAGTTTGATCTGCCGGTCGTTCATCGGCATGCCCGCCCAGTGTTGCCAGAACCGTGCCTTGGCCAAAACCTGCGCCAGCGTTTCTTCGGCGCCTTGTACGGCCCGCAGCAGGCAGGCCAGAAACCACTCCAGCCAACCGGTGACATCCATATCGCCTTTTTGCGTGGCTTCCAGGCGGTCGTAGTAGTCGTTGCGCTCTCGCTGGATCTGGGCCGACAGGCTGTAGTACCTCTGTGTCGACTGCTCGGCGCGCGCCAGCGCCATGTCACCCACCGCCCGCGCGATGCGGCCATTGCCGTCTTCAAAGGGATGGATGGTCACAAACCACAGGTGTGCGAGACCCGCCTTGATCACCGGGTCATCGTGCTGGTCCACATTGAACCAGTTGAGGAAGTCCATCATCTCGGCACCGAGCAGGTGTGCTGGCGGTGCTTCGTAATGAACCTTCTGTCGATGAATGGGGCCTGAAACTACCTGCATGGGGCCTTGCGCATCGTCGCGCCACTGCCCGACACGAATCTTGGTCAGGCTGCTATAGCCTGTGGGGAACAGCGCGGCGTGCCAACCGAACAAGCGCTCCTGTGTCAGCAGTTCGTGGTGCCGTTGGGTCGCATCGAGCACCATGTCCACCACGCCGTCCACCTGACGGTCTGCGGGTGCCAGTGCACCGATGTCAACGCCCAATCTACGAGCGATCGACGAGCGGACCGAGTCGGGGTTGAGCTTCTCGCCTTCGATCTCACTGGTCTTAAGCACGTCCTCGGTCAGGACACGCAGCGTCGCCTGGTCACGCAAATCAAGCCCCAGGTCGTGCATGCGCCCCAACAAATGCCCTTGGGCACGGTGAACCTGGGCAAGCAGCGGGGCCAGCCGCTGGCGGTCATAGACCCAGTGTGGCCAGTCGCTCTGCTGCCAGATGTATCTCTTATCTTCGCTTTTCATGCGGTGATTGTGCCCAGCATTCACCGCATAGTCAACACAATCGCCGCACTTAATGCGGACTTAATGAGGAAGATTCGCCGCATCTACGTTCAGATGTCGGGCAGTCTGGCGCACCCGCAGGCCTTCAAAGGCCCGGCGCAGCGCGTAGCTGCGCACGATCGACACGACCGTAAAGATCAGGCCGATCAACAGATTCTCAGTAACGGCCAGACCAAACAACGGAAACACCGCCATCTGCGTGGCCACCGCCACGCCATACCCGACCAGCACATTGGCCAGGGACTCCACCAGGGACATCAGACGCGATTGCTTCATGCGTCGGCCTCCTCTGAATCTGCTGGGGTCGCCATGCCTGCCGCTGCCGCCAGGTCATTGAACTTGGCCGCATCGGCTTCCCGGTAGGCCTCCTGGCCAGTCCAGTCCTGCCATCTGCGTACGATCACGTCCACGTACTTGGGGTCGAGTTCGATCAGCCAACCGATGCGACCGGACTTTTCTGCGGCGATCAGCGTAGTGCCCGAGCCCCCGAAGGGATCGAGGACGATGTCACCGGGCCGGCTGGAGTTGCGGATGGCCCGCTCGACTGCGTATTCCACCGCACTTGGACAGTGATTCCAGCGGAGTGTGGTTTGGAAGCGGGTGCAGGGTTATGCACAGGCGGCCGACAGCGCGCCTCTAACGCTGGCGGTCGGCGGCCTGTGTAGAACCCGTCGGGTGAGCCGCAGCGTTAGCCGATTTTTTCTTTCGCATGGACTCGCCCGCGAGGGCGATGCGGTGGGCGTTGTGCACCAGACGATCCAGAATCGCATCGGCCAAGGTTGGGTCGCCGAGATTATCGTGCCAATGTTCGACGGGTAATTGGCTTGTGACGAGG
>JAGWVT010000070.1 GCA_018970765.1 Actinomycetales bacterium | reverse complement strand
CCGTGGATACGTGCGTGATGGGTCCGTTGACCATTTCCAGGTAGCCATGAAAGTTGGGTTTCGGATGGAAGATGCCTAGGCTGCGCCGGCAGGACGCCGGGGCATTGACGTTTGGAGGATCTCGATGACCGAGCCTCGTGCTGCACTGGTCACTGGTGGCAATCGCGGTATCGGTTTGGCCTGTGCTCTTGCTCTCAGGGAAGCTGGGCATCCGGTGGTAGTGGCTTGTCGCAGTGGCTCAGCACCCGAGGGACTGCCCGCAGTAGCTATGGATGTCAGTAGCGCGGCAAGCATATTGACCGGTTTCGCCGCCGCCGAAGCACTGGTCGGACCCATCACCGTGCTGATATCGAACGCTGGCATAACCAGGGACACGCTCCTGCTTCGCATGTCGGATGAGGACATTGAAGAGGTCCTCACCACGAATCTGACTGGTCCGATTCAGGTGGCGCGGCAGGCCCTTCGCGGGATGTTGAAGGCGCGGTACGGACGCATCGTCCTTATTTCGTCAATCGTGGGGGCTATGGGTTCCGCGGGTCAGGTGAACTACGCAGCGTCGAAGGCCGGATTGATCGGCGTGGCTCGGTCATTGGCACGTGAGGTTGGGGCCCGAGGGGTCACCGTCAACGTCGTCGCACCAGGTTTCGTTGAGACCGACATGACAGCAGTTCTCGACGACGAGCTCAAGTCGCAGATACTCCAATCAATTCCAACGGGTCGCTATGCTGCGCCCACCGAAGTTGCAGCGCTGGTGCGCTTCCTTGCCTCATCGGATGCCGCATACATCACAGGCGCTGTTATTCCGGTGGACGGCGGCCTAGGCATGGGCCTGTAAGCGGCGAGGTTTAGGCGTCAAGGGTTAAGGGAGAGTCATGGGCATCCTTGAAGGCAAGAACGTGCTTGTCACTGGCGTGCTCACCGACCAGTCCATCGCATTCCACGTCGCTCGTCTTGCCCAAGAGCAGGGCGCGAATGTCGTCCTATCGTCCTTCGGTCGTGCCCTGGCCTTGACCAAGCGCTCCGTTGCGCGCCTGCCGACGCCAGCGCCGGTTATTGAACTAGACGTCACGAACGAGGAGGACCTCGCGGGCCTCGCTGACCGCTGCCAAGAGCACTGCTCCGGTCTGGACGGCATTTTGCACTCCATCGGATTTGCGCCCGCTGATGCGCTCGGCGGCAATTTCCTCAATACGACCTGGCCGGATGTCGCAACGGCGCTTCAAGTCTCCGCCTACTCCATGAAGTCACTCACGATGGCGGCGCTTCCGGTGCTTCGTCAGCCGGCATCGGTAGTGGGCCTGGACTTCGATGCAACCGTCGCGTGGCCGAAATACGACTGGATGGGCGTCGCAAAAGCTGCCCTAGAGAGCACCACCCGCTACCTAGCCCGCGACCTAGGTCCGCGGGGGATTCGCGTCAATCTCGTCGCAGCCGGACCTATTCGCACCATGGCGGCCAAGAGCATTCCCGGGTTCGAGGAGTTCGAGGGGGTGTGGGCCGAACGCGCCCCACTGAGTTGGAATGTGGACGACCCAGAGCCCGCTGCCCGTGCCTGCGTAGCCCTGATGTCCGACTGGTTCCCAGCAACAACGGGCAGCGTCGTTCATGTCGATGGCGGAGTACATTCACAAGGTGCCTGACCTGTTTCTGATTCGGCACGCCAAATCGGACTACCCACCAGGTGTCTCTGATCACGATCGTCCCCTGAGCCCGCGCGGTCGACAGGACGCCGCGGTCGCAGCGAACTGGCTCGAGGCCTCAGAGATTGTGCACGGCCCAACAGTCGTACTTGTGTCGAGTGCGCGCCGAGCGCAGGATACCTGGGCGATCCTCTCCACGGGACTGGCGAGGTCACCCGACAGTGGAATTGAAGTGTTCGCTCGTCCCGATCTTTACGAGGCCGGCGTGGGCACAGTACTGGCGCTGATCACCGAAGCGTTCACAGCGGGCACCAGCGGCACACAATCACTCATCGTCATCGGGCACAACCCCACACTGCATGCCACCGCATTGCATCTGGCCGGAGCCTCGGCCGCAGGGTCGTTGATCGCCGAGCGGTTTCCCACCTGCGCAATGGCAGTCTTGCGAATGAAGGATGATCAGTCATCACTCGTGCATGTCGAAGTTCCTAGGGCAAGGTCAATCCACTGACCCGGAGCAACGTACTGACACGCCGCGTGTCAGCCCGGAAATCGCGCGTCAGCCTCCTCGACCTCTTCGCGAGTGATTCCGAGAAGGTAGAGAACCGAGTCCAGATACGGCACAGAGAGCGCCGCGTCCGCTGCTGCACGTGCCGGCTCTTTTCCATTGAAAGCAACACCGAGCCCTGCCGCTTCGAGCATGTCAACGTCATTTGCACCATCACCAATCGCGATCGTGCGACGAAGGGGCACATCGAACTGCGTCGCGAAAGCCTCGAGCGCCTCGCGCTTGCCTCGGCGATCAAGAATTGGACCCTGAAGTCGCCCAGTGAGCACACCGTCCACGATCTCTAGTCGGTTGGCCTGCACCCCGTCAACGCCCAACTCATCGGCCAAGGGGCCGATCACCTCGGCGAAACCACCGGAAACCAGGCAGACGCGATATCCCAATCGCTGCAGCGTCCGACACAGGGTCCGCGCACCCGGGGTGAGCGTCAGTGATTCGCGAACCTCACTGAGCACCGTTTCGGGCAAGCCCTTGAGGAGTTCGACTCGAGAACGAAGGGATGCTGAGAAGTCCAATGCTCCTGCCATGGCCTGCTCGGTGAGGTTGGCTACCTGCGCTGCAACACCGGCGCGCGCTGCAAGTTCATCGATAACCTCATCGGTAATCAGCGTTGAATCGACGTCCATCACGATGAGGTGCTGACCACGGCGATCCAGTCCGGGCTCCTGTACGGCGATATCGACGCCGGCTCGTCGCGCAGTGACCGAGAGTGCGCTGCGCAGATCATGGAAATCAGCACCGGAGCCCTCGAACACCACCGCCGTGACAGGGTAGGCGGCGATCCGGCGGATGCGATCGATGTTTCCACCATGGCCGGCAATCTGGTTCGCAATTTGCCGAACGGCATCGGGTTTCAATGGGGCGCCGAGGACTGTTATCTCAAGCCGTTGCTGACGATGAATTGGGCTCTCCTGCGCACCGGGCACAGTTGTCACGTCCATGTCCTCGGCCGCGGCAGCTTGACGTGCCGCGCGACGCACATTTGCCATGACTTCCGACAGGTCCTGACGCTCATCGTGTTCAGGGTCAATTGCCACCAGGACAGACAGCACGAGCCTCCCGCGGACCACAATCTGTTCCATATCGACGATGACGAGTGGGAATGGCGTAAGCGCTTCGCACAAGCCGGCCGTCACCCCAGGATGGTCGTCACCGGTGAGCGTGATGAGCAAGGTCTGCGGCACAGTGGCTGACGCTTCAGTCAGGGGGTTAGCAGGACTGACCTGGGTCGCTGGGCTTGCGTCGCTCACTGAGTAAGGCTAGCGAGCAGCCTGCACCGCATTGAGTAGTGAGTACTGACTACTGCGGAGTTACTCGCCTATGCTCCACACGTGCATCAGCCCACGGCGGCAGGCGTCTTGCCGCCAGTCATCGACATGTGCGCGGTTGGTGTTCGGCGGGCAACTCGCTGGTTGCTGGACGGAATCGACTGGCAGGTTCGGCCTGGATCGCGCTGGGTCATCCTGGGGCCGAACGGGGCGGGAAAGACCACCCTGCTCAATATTGCGGCAGCTCAGCTGTTCCCGACGGTTGGCATGGTGCACATCCTGGGTGAGGAGCTCGGCTCCGTGGATGTCTCCGAGTTGAGAACACGCATCGGTTGGTCCAGTGCCCTGCTGGCCAGTGAAATCCCTGCCGAGGAAACGGTCCATAACGTCGTTCTTACCGGTGCTTACGCAGTGACCGGACGCTGGCGAGAGGAATACGACTCCACAGATGCCTTACGAGCTCGGGGTTTAGTTGACGAGTGGGGGCTCATCGAGCTGGTGGACCGCCCCTTCGGCACGCTCTCAGAAGGTGAACGTAAGCGATGCATGGTTGCGCGTTCCCTCATGTCGGACCCCGAATTGCTCATCCTGGACGAACCGGCAGCCGGGTTAGATCTGGCCGGACGCGAGCAACTCCTGGACGGACTGGGGCGCCTCGCTCAGGATCCGACCGCACCAACGATGGTGCTCGTCACGCACCACGTCGAGGAAATTCCCCAGGGCTTTACCGACCTGCTGATGCTTCACGCAGGAACCGTGAGCGCCACCGGTGCGCTCGATGACACACTTTCGAACGAATCACTTAGCAGCACCTTTGGCCTACGCATCGGCCTGCATCGTGCCGGAAATCGGTACTTCGCGGTGCAGCAGGGTAATTAACCATGCGCTGGCTTTTCGGGGATCAGCTCGGACCACATTTCGATGACGGTGGCCAAGTTCTGATGATTGAATCCCTGGCTGCCTTTGCGCGTCGACCCATGCACCGAGCTAAGGCTCACATCATCCTTAGTGCCCTTCGACACCGCGCGGCCGAGCTCGGTCCACGGGTGACCTTCGTAACGGCCGGATCCTTCCAAGAGGCCTTGCAGAGCCACCTACCGACCGAGGTGGTTGATCCGACGAGTCGGCGCGCCAGGGATCTGGTACGACAGGTACCCAACGTGACCGTGCTGCCAGCACGCGGCTTCACGGCCACTCACGGAGACTTCACGGCATGGTTGAACCTTCGCCCAGACCGTCGTCGAATTCGTATGGAGGATTGGTATCGCTGGCATCGTGAACAACTCGGAATTCTCATGGACCCCGACGGACCCATGGGCGGACGCTGGAATTTCGATGAAGCAAACCGCTTACCGCCACCGAAGGGTCAACCAGACCTGGGCCTGCCGCCAGCGTGGACACCAACTGAAGATGCAGTTGACGACGAAGTACGGGCGAGGCTTGACGAGTGGGAGAAACAGGGCCGGATACGGCTCATCGGTGCGCGGGGTCCACGCCGATTCGCGGTGACGCGTAGCGAGGCGCTGCAAGCACTGGAGGACTTCATCCAGTCTCGGCTTGCCATGTTCGGCCCGTATGAGGACGCCACAATGGAGCAGGACCCCGTTATGGCTCACTCATTGTTGTCCGTTCCGATGAACCTCGGCCTCCTTCATCCCCTCGAGGTGGTTGGAGCGGCCGTCAAGGCATTTGAAGAAGGTCGCGCTCCGTTAGCGAGTGTCGAAGGTTTGACTCGCCAGATCATTGGCTGGCGGGAATACGTCTGGCAGTTGTACTGGCATCTCGATCCGGACTACGACCATTCAAATGCATTGCAGGCGTACCAAGACATTCCGGACTGGTTCAGTAACTTGGAGGCAACGGCGGTCAACGCACGCTGCCTGCAACAGGCACTGGCAACGGTGCATGAATGGGGGTGGTCACACCACATTGTGCGCCTGATGATTCTCTCGAACTGGTGCCTTCAGCGTGGCTACTCACCCTTGCAGGTTCGAGACTGGTTCGTTTCACGCTTCGTCGACGGCTACGACTGGGTCATGGATGCGAACGTGATCGGCATGGGTTTGTACGCCGATGGTGGGATCATGGCAACAAAGCCCTACGCCGCTGGGGGTTCCTACATCAAGCGCATGACGAATCACTGTGGTTCTTGCGCGTACAAGCCGACTGAACGCACCGGTCCACGCGCCTGCCCATTTACCGCCGGCTACTGGGCATTTCTCGATCGCCACGAGGAGGCTCTGCGAGGCAACCACCGGATGGCCCAGCCGCTGGCCGGCTTACGCCGCTTGTCCGATCGCAATGAGGTTGTGGCTGCAGAGCAGGCTCGCGGTCTGCTTCCGCCGTAGTAACACTCGACAATCTGCGCTATCGCGTCAAACCCGAAAAAGACTCCTCGGCGTAATACGCTGCATGCGTGTCGGAGCCGGTGTCCATGACGCAGATGCCAGCGCCAACCCCGCCAGTGTCCAACGTGCCAGTGTCAAACGTGCCAGGTCCGAATGATGACACCACAGCCCACACGGGCGATCGTTGGCGCTTGATCGCCGCCGGTTCAGTCTTCGGCGTGGCCATTCTTGGCGCACTTGCGGTGCTGGTGCTGTGGCGAATGTTCGGCATGACGGACGAAGCAATCATGCCCGCAGGTCGCATTAGCACCAGCGCTCCGGCGATCGTCATTGATATCGATCGACTGCGAACCCAGTTCCCGATTCCCGGCTCGCTGTTGGGTAACCCGGTGACAAGTCTGGCGGCTACGGCTGCGGACGGCTCAGTGCTGTTCGTGGGCCTGGGCCAAGCGGAGGCGGTCGACAGCTACTTGCTTGGCAGCCCCCTTGCGCTGGCACGCTTCAGAGCAGAGTCAAGTGCGCCCGGTGACAGCGCTTGGCAGGTCACAGACGTGCCAGGGACGGCTATGCCTAGTCCTCCGGAGTTCGCGCCCATCTGGCAGCGATCGGCCAGTGGGCGTCCGGCGGTACTGCCCGTGTCGGACGTGCTACCCGCCACGGTCGTGATCATGGGGGAGAAACCCAAACCTGGTCTCGATGTTGTTCTGGACGTGCGAGTCAAGGTGCCTGGTATCGATATCGTCACCGCGGTGACGGCCGCCATATCGGGCTTATGTCTCATTCTTGGCCTGGTGCTGCTGTATTTCGCACTCGCTCGGTCGAGTCGAGTCGGACGATGAACCAGCGCGCATGACCTCCGCCATCGAGCCAGACAAGGCCGGCCGCGCGCCGGATCGCATATGGACGATCCCCAATGCACTGAGTGCGCTACGGCTGCTCGGCGTCCCGGTGTTCCTGTGGCTCGTGCTCGTTCCACAAGCAGACCTTCTGGCCTTCGCCCTGCTCATTGCCGCGGGTGTCTCAGATTGGCTGGATGGGGCGATCGCCCGGGCCACCGGCCAGTTCAGTCGCCTAGGCGCAATCCTGGATCCACTGGCGGATCGGCTCTACATCGCGGCCACGCTTGTTGGGCTAGCCCTGCGCGAAATCGTCCCCTGGTGGTTGGTCGGAATACTCGCGCTGCGCGAGATCCTCCTGCTGGCGCTAGTGCCCGTGTTGCGCCGCCAGGGGCGAGTGGTCATGAAGGTGACTTTGGTGGGCAAGGCCGCCACGTTTTGCCTACTGTGGGGCTTCCCGTTCCTGCTTCTGAGCTCATTGCCCGGCGGGCTAGGCGACTTCGCGCGAGCCTGCGGGTGGGCGTTTGCCCTGTGGGGCACTGTCTTGTACTGGTGGGCCGGGCTCGACTACTGGCGCGCGGCCCTACGCAGCCCTCGCACGGCCTAGCTCTACTGGGCCGAAGCTTTTCGACGACTCCGGGCGGTCTGACCGGCGCAGTAGAGTCGGATCCTCGGAACTTGGAGGTGTCATGATCCCCGGCGAACTTCGATATACCGCTGAACATGAGTGGGTGCGGGCCAATGAAGATGGCACGTTGACCTTCGGCATCACGCATCACGCCCAGGACGCCCTCGGGGACATCGTCTACGTGAGCGTGCCGACTGTTGGCAGCCAGGTAGCCGCTGGCTCGCCGTGTGGTGAGGTGGAATCGACCAAAAGCGTCAGCGATATCTACGCTCCGGTCAGCGGCGCGGTTGTCGAGGTCAACACTGCACTGAGCGATCAACCGGAAACGATCAATGCCGATCCCTACGGAGCCGGTTGGCTAGTCCGGTTGAAGCCCGACGCCTCTGACGCATTCAACGGTCTGCTTGGACCGACCGAGTACGAGGCGTTGACGCGGACCTGATGAACACCTGCTCGAACTGCGGTGCATCTGTTGACGCTACCGACCGATACTGCGCTACCTGTGGAGACGAACTCCCCACCACCATGGTGGATGACACCACCAGTCTCACAGCACTCTCCGGACCAGACACCGGCTCAGGACCGATGGCTAGTGTCGGTGCTGGAACGCGCCTCGATCTACCTGTCGGGATGGGCGTGCTGGTCGTGCATCGTGGACCGGGGGAGGGAACCGAGTACCACCTCGATAAGCCGATCATCGCTATCGGCCGTTCACCTGATTCGGACATCTTCTTGGACGACGTAACCGTCAGCCGTCGGCACGCAGAACTTCGACGTGGCGCTCCGGGCTGGAGCGTCAGGGACACTGGGAGCCTCAATGGCACCTACGTCAATCGGCGCCGAGTGGAAGACCGCACGTTGCAGCCCGGTGATGAATTGCAGATTGGCAAATTCCGCTTTGCCTTCCTCGTGGGTGCGGGACGCTGAGGTGACCCAAGCGTCCGATCGCCGACTCACCCGGGCAAGTTCCGACAGGCGCCAGACCCGTGAGGATGAAGCATCGATCAGCATCGGTGAGGTGCTAGCGCTACTGCAGCGGGAGTTTCCCGATATCTCGGTAAGCAAGATTCGATTCCTCGAGTCTGAAGGGCTCGTGCGCCCCTTGCGAACTCAGGCCGGCTATCGCCGGTTCCGGGAAGCAGACATAGCCCGGCTTCATACGGTGCTGACCCTTCAGCGGGATCACTATCTGCCCTTGAAAGTTATTCGCGAGCATCTCGAAGGAACCGGTGAAGGGTCGGATCCGATCGCCGTACACGGCACGGGCCTGCATCCCGCCGATTTCCGCCCTGGAGCCGGGCGGTTGCGTCTGGATCGCGATGAGTTGGCGGATGCGGTTGGCCTCACTTCGACGACGATCGACGAATTGGTTGCCATCGGACTGATCACGCCCACCCCGTTAGGTACTTTTGACCAGGAGGCATTCACAATCTGCGAAATAGTCGGACGCCTCACCCAGCACGGAATCGAGGCGCGCCATCTGCGTGCTTTTCGAGTCGTTGCTGATCGGGACGCCGGACTCATCGAGCAGGTCGCCAATCCACACCGTGTCCGTCCGTCTGCCCAGGACCGGATGAGAGGCGACGAGATCACCCGTGAACTAGCCGCCCTGATTATTGGCCTGCACGCCGCAGTCCTTCGATCAGAACTGGTTCGTGAAGGACTACCAGACGGGTTACGCTGATCGGGTGCAGGCCCTCGATGTCGTCGGTGTCCGGATGGAAGTTCCCTCCAATAGCCCAATCGTGCTCCTGCGTGAAGCCAGCGGAGCGCGTTACCTCCCCATCTGGGTAGGTGCGGTCGAAGCCACCGCGATTGCATTCGCCCAGCAGGGAGTGGTGCCCCCCAGACCGCTGACCCATGACCTGTTCCGGGACACGCTGACTGCCGTGGGCGCTGAACTGAGCGAGATTCAAATTACGGACCTGCGCGATGGTGTGTTCTTCGCCGAATTGGTCTTTCAATCGGGAATTCGCGTCAGTGCTCGGCCATCTGATGCGATCGCCCTGGCTTTAAGGCTGGGCGTGCCCATCTTGGGCGCGGAGTCGGTCCTGGACGAGGCCGGCATCGAGATCCCCGACGAGGAACCAGCCGAAGACGAGGTCGAGCGATTCCGGGCCTTCCTCGACCAGGTTTCGCCGGAAGATTTCGGTTGAAAATGGGCTGGGCGAGGGCTGGCGTGTCGCGTTGACCGGCGTATCAGGCGGTCCTAGTGTCTGTGACGCATGTGACTGATGTGACAAATGAGAAGTTTGGCGGATGGTGGTATCCGCCAAGGAGGTGGATGTGAGCACGCCCACGCAACCGGGCTCGACCGGATCTGTTCCGACCGGTCAGGACTTCGATCAATCCGCCCTGTTCGACGATCGCGATCTGCGCCCCCTGCCAGCTGACGTCGGCTACCGCGGACCTGTCGCTTGCTCCGCCGCGGGCATCACGTATCGGCAGTTGGACTACTGGGCGCGCACTGGCCTCGTTGAGCCAACCATTCGGGCGGCCTCAGGGTCTGGTACCAGTCGTCTCTATGGCTTCCGAGACATACTCATTCTTCGCATTGTGAAGCGCCTCATTGATACCGGAGTTTCACTGCCAAACATTCGCGCCGCCGTCTTGCACTTATCCCAACGCGGAGGCGATGACTTGGCTCGCATCACCCTGATGAGCGATGGGGCAACGATCTACGAATGCCGCAGTGCAGATGAAGTCATCGACCTCGTCCGTGGTGGCCAGGGCGTCTTCGGAATCGCTGTCGGCAGTGTCTGGCGCGAGGTAGAGGGCGTTTTGGCCACCCTGCCCGGCGAACGTCCGTTGGACGCGGGTGACGGTAGTGAAACGAGTGAAGACTTCCAGACTCATCTGATGACCGAAGCGGGTCAGCCACGGGACGAATTGGCGGCGCGTCGTGCGCGTCGCATCGCTGGCTGAGCGCGGATTTTCAGCTCGACCAGTAGGCTGACAGGGCTGTTCGACCCCGGTCGGGAGAGTGCCACGAAGCCATCGTGGAACGCCGAAGGAGCAATCTCCCCGACAACCTCTCAGGCCCAAGGACCGGCTGGGGAAGGCACCTCTGGAAGGTGAGGTTTCCTCCACCGACGGTGCAAGCCGGTTTCGGCCGGTGAAGCTCTCAGGTCGCGCAGGGCGCGGGAAACAGAGGGGGAGCGGTTCGTTTGCCGTTTGGCCTTCGTGCCGCACCCCAAACGTCGTCTCGCACCGGAGGCCTACAGCCGTGACCGACCTTTCCAACACCACAGACGCTGGCGTGATTAACAGCCTGGATCTTGATTTCACCCGACGCCATATCGGACCCGATGCTGCGGCCATAGACGAGATGCTGTCCGTGCTCGACTACGCAACCCTTGATGCCCTCACCGCGGCGGCGATTCCCGAGGCAATCCAATGGCATGACACGTTGGCGACGCCGGAGCCGGTATCCGAGCACGAGGCTTTGGCTGCCCTTCAAGAACTCGCCGACCGCAATCGGGTACTTGCCAGCATGATCGGTTTGGGCTACTGCCGGACTCGCACTCCGGGCGTCATCCTGCGCAACGTCCTGGAGAATCCCGCCTGGTACACGGCCTATACGCCGTACCAGCCAGAGATCGCCCAGGGTCGGCTCGAGGCCCTGCTGAACTTTCAGACCATGGTGGAAGACCTAGTGGGCCTGCCCATCGCCGGTGCCTCACTGCTGGATGAGCCCACCGCGGCTGCAGAGGCCATGACTTTGGCATGGCGTACCCACAAGGGTCAAGGTCACATGTTTGTAGTCGATGCTGACACGCACCCCCAAACGATCGCAGTTCTGCAAACTCGCGCTGAACCGCTCGGCATCACAGTTCACCAGGTCGACCTGACGCAGACATTGCCGAACCTTGGGGAGACATTCGGTTGCCTGATTAGCTATCCCGGTTCCAGCGGACGCGTATGGAACCCCGCGCCCATCATCGAGGCCCTCCATTCCCACGACGTCGTCGTCGTGATGGCAACAGATTTGCTCGCCCTGACCATGCTCACACCGCCGGGGGAGTTGGGTGCAGACGTGGCCATCGGTTCCGCCCAACGCTTCGGTGTACCGATGGGCTTCGGTGGACCCCATGCGGCCTTCATGGCCGTTCGCGGGGGAATGGAACGCACGTTGCCGGGGCGTCTGGTGGGGGTCAGCATCGATGCGGATGGCAATCCCGCCTACCGCCTGGCGTTGCAGACCAGAGAGCAGCACATCCGTCGCGAAAAAGCGACGAGCAACATTTGTACCGCCCAAGTACTGCTGGCGGTCATCGCATCCATGTATGCGGCGTATCACGGCCCCGCTGGACTGCGAGACATTGCATCGCGTGTTCATGCGATGGCTGACACGCTTGCTCGGGCCTTGAACCAGGCTGGTGCGATCGACGTCACGGCGTCCTTCTTCGACACTGTCCGCTGGTCCATGCCCAGCCAGGCTGCGGCCTTTCTCGACCAGGCCCGCCAGCGGGGCATCAATGTGCGCTTCGTGGACGCCGATACCGTTTCGGTGACGACGGACGAATGCACAACGCTGGACGAGATCCAAGCTTTGGTGGACGCCTATGTGGGCACTGTGGACACTGTGGACACGGTGGGCACTGTGGACACTGTGGGACAGGGCAGAACCATCGCGGTGAGCCCGGCCGCGGGATCTGCGCCGACGGGACAACCAAACTGGGATGACGCGCTGATTCGCAAATCCGG
>JAGWVT010000206.1 GCA_018970765.1 Actinomycetales bacterium | reverse complement strand
CTGCGCATCGACGAACCGCTCGCGGATGACTCCGTTGTTCAGGTTGTCTCGGCCGGCACTACGGATCGTCGTGGTCCGGTGTTCCTGGAGTTCTGCCTGGATGCTCAGGGTGCGATGGTGCCCATCGCCCCGCCCAATGTCACGGCCTTTCACCAAGGCCCTACGCAGGCGATGGTCGACGCGGCACCCGCCGCCGCCGAGCAGATCCTGCAGAGGCTCCGTAGTGCGCAACGCCCAGTGCTCTTGATCGGCGGTGGCATCACGCGCGCCACCGCCTGGTCCCTAGCCGACAATCTCACCCGACTTGGTATTCCGTTGATGACGACCTGGAACGGCATGGACCGAGTGCCCGACGACCATCCCTGCTTCGCGGGTCGACCCAACACCTGGGGGCAGCGCTCGGCCAACATCCTGCTGGCTCAGGCCGACTGCATCATTGCGCTTGGTACGCGCTTGGGTATGCAGCAGACCGGCTTCAACTGGGCCGAATGGGGGCCTGGTTTCGTGGCGCAGGTAGATGTGGATGCAGCCGAGCTCGCCAAGGGTCACCCGCGCGTCGACCTACCGCTGGCCGCGGATGCAAACGCCGTATTGGCGGCAATTGCGAAGGCAGCTGATAACTTCAACGGCAATGGTTCGACCTGGCAGTCCTGGCGAACCCACTGCGCATTTGTGCGCAGCCAGGTCCCCCTGCTCGACCCGGAGAACACCAAGAGCGAGCAGTTCTGTTCGCCCTACGACCTCATTGACCAACTCTCCGATGCCCTAGGGCCCGATGATGTCCTGATCCCAGCAAGTAGCGGTAGTGGGCAGTTCGTGCCCATGGAAGTCTTTCGCGTGAAGGCGGGGCAGCGCATCGTTACAAATAAGGGCCTAGCTTCGATGGGCTACGGCCTGGCGGCGGCCATCGGCGCCGCCCTGGCCAGTGGCCAACGCACCATCCTCATTGAGGGCGACGGGTCTTTCTCGCAGAACATCCAAGAACTTGGCACCGTTGCGGTGCAGGGACTTAACCTCAAGATCTTCCTGCTGGATAACGACGGCTACGCGTCGATTCGCACCACACAGCGCAACTACTTCGGTGGTGTCTACCTCGGCTGCGATGCCGCCACCGGCCTGGGCTTTCCGAACTGGGAACTGCTCGCCAAGACCTATGAGATCCCCTGTGTTCCGGTTGGACCGCAGGGCCTGCAGGATCCAGATGTGCGGGCGGCCCTGGATTCCCCGGGACCAACGATGTTCCTGGTTCGGGTGGACCCAGAACAGACCTACTACCCCAAGGTCACCAGCCGTATCGCCGATGATGGCTCCATGGTTTCCAACCCGATTCACCGGATGTTTCCGGATCTGCCCGATGAACTCTGGGCTCAGGTGTATCGATGACCAGCCGCACGGCACTGGTCACCGGTGCTGCCCGCGGAATCGGTGCTGCGATCGCTGGTGCGCTGCAGCAGCAAGGTTGGCAGGTGCTCACCCCCACTCGCGATGTACTGGATCTGGCCGAACCGCAAAGTGTGGGGACCTACCTCGCCGGCATTGCAGACCAGCCGATTGAGGGGTTGGTCATCAATGCCGGGATCAATAACCCCGCACATCTAGGGACCCTCACCGCCACGGATTGGGCTCGCATCCAGCAGGTGAACCTCACGAGCGCGTTCACGCTCATCTCAGCCCTAGCGCCCGCCATGGCCGATCGAGGCTTCGGACGCATCGTCGGCATCTCTTCGGCGTACGCATTGCGGGCGCGCGCCGGGCGCGCCGCCTACAGTGCGTCGAAATCCGCCCTGGAGTCCCTTATTCGCACGACCGCGGTGGAATTCGCTGACCGCGGCGTCATCGCGAATTGTGTGGCACCGGGCTTCGTCGACACCGAGCTCACCCGGGTGAACAACCCAGCCGAGGTC
>JAGWVT010000205.1 GCA_018970765.1 Actinomycetales bacterium | reverse complement strand
TGGTTTGGGTGAGGATGTCGCTGTTTTGGCGCAGCGGGTGGATGCGTCGGCGTCGGTTGCTGATGTGCAGGGCTGGTTGTTGGACTTGGCGGTGGATGTGCAGGCCGGTCTTGACGAGCGCGCCACCCAGGGGCAGATTGCACAACTTACTGACAACGTCGAGGCGTCGATGGCCGAGCAGGCGTCTCTGGGTCTGCAGATGCATGAACTCAGCGAGGCAGTTGCTTCGTTCGTCTCCACCGCTGACATGGACGTGGCACTGGCAGAGATGATGGCGGCTTTCGAGTCGATGGTTGGCGAGCGCGCCTCTCAGGATGACCTCAATGGGGCGTTCGCCCGAATCGGCGATCTGGCAGACGAGGTCGAGATAGCTCTCGACGATGTGCAGGGACAAATGAACGCCTTGCAGACCCAGATTGACGGACTTCAGACCGAATTGTCTGACAAAGCGTCCACGGCAGAAGCCAAGGTCCTAGGCGATCGGCAATCTGCGACTGAATCACGTGTGGCGCAGCTCGAGGAACTCGTTGCAGCGATGGTTCCGCCTGCCCCCAGTGGGCAGGGTTCGGGGAGCGGTTTCGAGGTTTCCCGTGAGCAATGGGAGTCGACGCTTGCCCAGGTGGAGTCGCTGCGCACTGCATTGTGCGCGATGGCTGCGGCTTCGCAACCAAATCAAGTGTCGGACACGGTGAAGGCAACATGCGGGATGGGCAACTAGAGGGGGCAACGCAGTGAAGTTACACAGCACAGGAACGACCTCGTATCCATTCGTCGAGGTCAGAATCGGAGGAAACGCAATGAAACGACGAAATCAGGGGCTGCGAACCACTCGCGCGGCGTCGCTTGCTCTGGCAGCGCTCATGGCCAGTGCGGTGGCGGCTCCTCCGGCGCTGGCCGACGCGGTGACACCATCGTGGAGTTTCACAAACTGCGGCAAGGCAGGTCGCTTCGGCCCATCTTTGGCCGATTGCCAAAGCGCCTACTCCGACAAGGCATGGGCTCAGGACGCTCAGCAGTTCCGCGTTGTCGACGGCGTGCAGTACTGGACGGTACCCGTAACCGCTCGTTACAGCGTGACGGTCCAAGGTGCGTCATCATCTGGTAAGGCTGCCCGCTTCACAACGCATGTCGATCTGAAGGCCGGGCAGTCGCTCAAAGTCCTCGTCGGGCAGCAGCCAACATGCTGGCAGTCTTGCGGTGGTGGCGGCGGAACGTATGTCGCTACATCGACCAATGAGCCGATCGCGGTCGCCGGCGGCGGCGGCGGCCGTGGTCGGGACGCGTATTCACAGGCGATTGGCTTCGCCACCCCTGATGCGAGGTTCGTGACCAGCGGAGGTGAGGGGCGCGGCGGCTGGAGCCGTACTGATGTGCAGTCCAACGGTGGTGTGAACGGCCAGGGCGGCGGAAGTGCCTGGTGCGGAACCGGAGGTGGCGGTTTCTACGGCCGTGGCGCAGGTGGCTGTTGGGGCGACAACGGCGGTCGTGGCGGACGGTCCTTCATTGAGGGCGGTATCGGCGACTGGTCGCAGTGCGGCGTCGAGGACGGCGGTTTCGGTGGCGGCGGTGCGGGCCATGGATGTTGGGATGGCGGCGGCGGCGGCGGCGGCGGCTACTCGGGTGGCGGCGGCGTGGACAACGGCTACACCTGTGGTGAGGTTTGTGCGAATCGTGCTGCTGGAGGTGGCGGGAGTTTTTGGGCTGGCACGCCGGCTGAAGGTAAGTCGCTGACAACCGGTGCCGGTCGGGTGGACATCCGCTTCTCGGACCAGGCGACGGCGGTGCGTGCGACGTCAATCGGCGCAGAGCAGGTCCGGGTCTCCTGGGCCAGTCCTTCGGATGTCGACCAGGCTGGTGGATTTGTTGAGTCACTCAGGGTGTTCGCATCAACGGATGGTGGCACCAC
>JAGWVT010000069.1 GCA_018970765.1 Actinomycetales bacterium | reverse complement strand
GAGCAGTTGATCGAGCGCACCTTCGAGGCTATCCACGGCGCCGATCAGGCAGTGGTTCACCTCTACAACTCCACCTCGACGCTGCAGCGCCGAGTGGTGTTCGGGCTGGACGAGGCTGGTATCACCGACATCGCCGTCCACGGTGCGCAGTTGTGTGCCAAGTTCGCCGAACAGGTGAGTAACCGCACCGACGTGTTCTTCGAGTATTCGCCGGAGTCTTACACCGGAACAGAGTTGCCCTTCGCGCTCTCGGTTTGCGAGGCCGTCAATGATGTGTGGCAGCCCACGCCGGATCGCAAGGTGATCTTGAACCTGCCCGCGACCGTGGAGATGTCTACGCCGAACATCTATGCGGATTCCATCGAGTGGATGCACCGCAACCTCAGTCGCCGGGATTCCATCGTGCTCTCGCTGCATCCACATAACGATCGGGGCACCGCAGTCGCGGCTGCCGAACTCGGGTACCTGGCCGGTGCCGATCGCATTGAGGGGTGCCTATTCGGCAATGGCGAGCGCACCGGCAACGTCTGCCTGGTCACCCTGGGCATGAACCTGTTCAGCCAGGGCATCGACCCGCAGATCGACTTCCGCGACATCGATGAAATCCGCCGAACCGTGGAGTACTGCAATCAGATTCCCGTTCCCGAGCGGCACCCGTACGGCGGTGACCTCGTCTACACCGCATTCTCCGGCTCACACCAAGACGCCATCAACAAAGGCCTGAAGGCCATGGAGGTTGATGCGGCTGCTGCTGGGGTACCGGTGGACCAATTCCGCTGGGAGGTGCCCTACCTACCCATCGACCCACAGGATGTTGGGCGCACCTATGAAGCCGTCATTCGCGTCAACTCGCAGTCCGGTAAGGGTGGCGTCGCCTACATCATGCGAACCGAGCACAAACTCGAACTCCCCCGCCGCCTGCAGATTGAGTTCTCCCAGGTCATTCAGCATCGCACTGACGATCAGGGCGGCGAGGTGACAGCTAATGAGATGTGGTCGATCTTCTCCGCTGAGTATCTGCCCGATCCAGCGGCACCCTGGGGCAGGTTTACGTTGCGCTCTGTTCGTCAGGAGTCGGACGTGGACGGCGACACCACCGTTGAGGTCACTCTCGACGACGGTGGCGTCGCTGTGCCGCTGACCGGCACAGGCAACGGACCCATCGCAGCCTTCTGCGCAGCCCTGAGTACCCATGGCATTGACGTGCGGGTATTGGACTATGCCGAGCATGCAATGTCGGCTGGTGGTGACGCGCTTGCTGCGTCCTACCTGGAGTGCGCCGTCAACGGGCAGATCCTTTGGGGCGTGGGCATCGACCCGTCGATTACCACGTCGTCTCTGAAGGCGATCATCAGCGCGGTAAACCGAGGTCAACGCGACAGCGCGAGCTGAGTCCTGCCCTAGCCCTGCAGCACCCAGACGGCGAATGCCGCGAAAAGCAGAAACCGCACGAGGCGCCCGAGGAATACCGCCGGATAAAAGATTCGCCAAGACACGCCCAAGGTGCCGGCCGCCAGCCCGGCCACGTCGAAGGCCGGGTTCGGTGGTGCAGCAACGAGCACCAGCACGCCAAAGGCCCGCACCGGGTGCTGCAACTGCCTGGCGATCCAGCGACCGAATCTGGTGCCCTCAAAGGCCCCTTTTCCGGCCCGTCCAGCCAGGAAGCCACTGGTCTCGCCTAGGACCGAGCCGGCGGCAGCGCAGATGGCAACCAGCCACGGCAAATCGGCACTGCCCGCCATCTGCAGCACGATGGCGTTGTACGGGATCGGGACCAGCACGGTGACGTTGGCAACGAACGCCAGAATGAACGCCCCTAGGTAGACCGCCGAACTCAGAGCCGCGAGCATGCGCTGGGCAGGCTCGGTGTCCAGGGCCCAATAGGCAGCAATGTTCAATGCCAGCAGCGCAGTGATGCCCAGGCTCAGGCGAAGAATCGATCGACGACGCGCAACGCGATCGACCGGTGGTTCAGCGGTCAACGGCTACTTCATCGGCCGGTTGGCTGGCCCGCTCAGCCGCTCGCTCCGCCCGACGATGCCGCCAGGTCATGCCGCCCAAGATCGCCATCATCGCTGCAAAGGTCGGTCCGGCACTGGCACTTGCCGTCGCTACGCATTGCATGCACATCAGGGCTTCTCCTCGGCTGCACTCGATGCGACCGGTTCGGCTGTTTCCGCAACTTCGACGCGGGGGCGTCGCCGTGCGTTCCACAGCACCCACAACCCGAAGAGGAACAGCACGATCGTCATGTACTGCGCACCGGTGAGACCGAAGACCCGCTCGTCGTTGACCCGCAGGAAGTCGGTCGCGAACCGACCCGCGGCGTAGGTCACCGCAAACGTACCGGCCATGATGCCCGGACGGGTGCCCATCTGATCCTGCACGAGCAGCAGGACGATGATCGGGATCAAGAACAAGATTTCGTACAGGGCAGTGTTGTGGTAAGTCTGCCCGACGATCAGCGGGCCTTCCACGACGGTGCCGCCCTGGTAGGTGATGCCGAGGAAGAAATCTGTCGGTCCACCCAGGTGCTCACCAACCGAGTAGCAGCCCAAGCGTCCAATGGCTTGGCCTATTGCCAGACCGAGCACCGCCCCGTCCAGGAGTTCCCAGCGACGATCCTTCGGCCATTTTCGCGTGACCAACGGCGCCAACAGAATCGCGGTAATAAACCCACCGCTGAACTGCAAGCCGCCATTCCATACCGCGAACACGTCGATAACAGACTTGATTTCTTCTGGATGGGTGACCACCCACAGGACTCGCGCGCCGACAAAACCCAGTGCGACGAGAATCAGGCCGACTTTCTCGGTCTGCGACCGTGGAATCCCGAAACGCTCATTGCGGCGGGCCGCAACGTAGATACCTGCAATGACCCCGATGGCCACGAATAGCCCGAAGGTCATCAACCGCACTGGTCCGAGCTGGATCACCGGAAAGGGCGTGTACGGAATCCCAGTGAACACCTGACTTGCGAGCACTTGACCTGCGAACACTGGCGGCATGTCCCCAGCGTACGGCCCCGTTGATGGGGTCCTACGCGGGCATCACCGTCCTTCCGAAGCGTCGCGAACTGCGGGTCCGCTCTTACTTGGCGTACGTGACACTGACGTTCACACGTCGTGCGGTGGCGCCGTTCTGACTAGCCACACCACTGCCGCGAACGTCGAATTCACCCTTCACGCCCAGCGAGCGCAGGAAGTCCGCGACGTTGTTTGCCCGCCTGGTCGACAACGATTGGTCGTTTGCGGTAATCGACGTCGGCTGGACGTACCCCACGACCGCGGCGCTCACCAACGTCTTGCCGGATCGCTTGACCAGGGCGCGAAGTTGAGACTTGGTTGCCTTGGTTAACTCAGCACTCATCGGTGCGAAGTACACCCGAACGGTACGCGTCTTGTTGGCTGAGCTCACCGGCTTTTGGACGACCACACCTAGGCTCAATGACCGCACCGTGCCATCAGTGGCGTAACCGTTGACCTGCACGGTGTGCACCCCGGGGGTCAGGCCCCGGGGGATGGGCACACTCGCCGAGTAGGTGCCCGCGCTGTTCGTTAGTGCGGTACCGAGAGTGTTGTCCGGCAGGAGGTAGAAGCGCACCTGTGAATTGGGTTTGAAGCCAGTGCCCTTGCTGATGGCCACCGGCTGCACAGTCACCTTCGCCCGCACGCCTGAACGCAGCGCGTTCTGCGATTGCAGCACCAGAGCTTGTTTGGCGGTTAAGCCAAGTGGATCGTCCTTGTCGCCCCGGCCTTCAAGTTCCATCGAGAAGTTCGACCCGGTGACCAGCAGACCGGTCGCATCAGTTGGTGCATTCGGAGCAACGCTTACCGGTGCACGCACCCCGTTCACAAGCAGCACCGAGACGCCCTCCGGCAGACCGGCCGCCGGGATCGACGTATTGCGCGCCCCAGTGATTGCCGCCAGCGGGTCACCCGTGGTGGTCGCGGTCGGTGTAGGCGTCGCCGACGTAGTGGCCGTCACCGTGGGCGTAGGTGTTGGTGTCACCGTTGCTGAAGGAGAGGCGGACGCCGATGCAGAAGCCGAGGCTGAGGCAGAAGCCGAGGCAGACGCGCTATAGGTGAACGCTGACGACTTGGTGGAGACCGGGATTGCTAAAGAGTTGGCTCCAACGGCGATAACCGGCTTGAACGACACATCAACCGTGCCGGTACCCGCAGGCACAGTCGCGGTGATCGATGTCGCCGAATTGACCGTGAAGGATGTTGCGGCCACCCCACCGAACTTCACGTCGGTGGCGCCGGTCAGCCCAACACCGGTCAGGGTCACGGTGGATCCCGCCGCGGCGGACGACGGTGACACCGACGTGATCTGCGGGCAGGTGCCGGTAATGCCATTGGCTGCCCAGGCCAGGCTCGGGTAGGAACCGCTGGTCAAAGACCACACCGACGTCGACCAGGCTGGTGACGCCCCGGTGAAGGTCGCCGGGGTCTTCATGGTCGCCGTGGCGGTAGCTCCGGTGGCCGTTGTCGTCGCGGCACCGGTTGCCGTCGTGCTCATGCCCGACGTTGTGGAATCCCAGAATGAGGAACTGTAACTGACCGAATTGGTGGCCGTTCCCAGGAGGCCGCCACGAGTCGGCGATCCACTAGCTGCCGTCGGTGCTCCCGTCGCATAACTGCTGCCGATCGTGACTCCGGCGGCACTGACGGCACCGACAAGGCCGCCCACACCACCGCCGGTTCCGGTGACGGCCCCGGTGGCGTAACTGTTGGTCACACCGCCGTTCGGTACATAGATTTCACCCACCAGTGCCCCGGACGCGTATCCCTTACCGGTCACCGCGGCCGATGAGTAACTCTCTTGGAAGGTCTTCCCTAGGCCCGCAACGCCACCAATCGACGCTGAGCTCTGTGTCGCGGTCACCGTCCCGGACGTGGTAACCCGCGTCACGGTGCTGTCGTCGGCATCACCCACAGCCAGCCCGGCGTACCACTTGCCACTCAATGCACCTGCAACCGAGAGTTCCGCGAAGGTGGACCCGCCACCAGCTCGCCCAACCACCGCACCATCACCGTCACTCGATGCGCCGTAGATGTTGACGTTAGTCAGGCTCAGATTGCGCACTGTCGCCCCTGAAGTCTGCTCGAAGAGGCCAACACCGTTGCTACTCACCAGGGGGCTGCCTGACGATCCGATCGTCAGCGAGTCAATCGCATTGCAGCCGCCGTAGTACACCCCGGTGAAACTGCCACTCAGCGGTGTCCACGAGCTGCCAGAAAGTGAAATGTTCGACGCCTGGATGTACTTGCCCGCCAGACACGTAGAGGTGTTATCGATCGCTTCAAGCTGCGCGCGCGTGGACACCACATATGGGTCGGCAAAGGTTCCCGTGCCGCTGCCACCTGGGTTGCAGTTCGTCGACGCATAGGTGAACGCATTGGACTTCGTTGATACGGGCAGGGTCAGCGAACCGGAATTCGTCGAGGTCGCCGGTGTGAAGGACACGTTGACGGTCCCGGCACCCGCCGGCACCGTAGCGGTGATCGATGTAGCCGAATTCACCGTGACCGAGGTGGCTGCCACGCCCCCGAACTGCACGTTCGAGGCGCCAGTTAGGCCGATACCGGTGATGGTGACTGTTGCGCCTGCGGCCGCAGTGGACGGCGACACGGAGGTGATCTGAGGGCAGGTGCCCTGGACGCCATTGGCCGCCCAGGTCAAGGTCGGATACGAGCCATTCGTCATCGTCCAGACCGAACTGGACCAGGCCGGTGAGGCACCGGTGAACGTCGACGCGGTCTTCATAGCAGAGGTCGTCTGAGCGCCGGTAGTTGTCGTCGTGTTGGCCGATGCCGCCGTGGTGCTTTTCCCCGTGGTGCTTTGATCCCAGAATGATGAGTTGTAGGTGAGGGAGGTTAATCCCGCGGATGACTTCCCAACCAGGCCGCCCGAGACGGGCGTACCGTTCACCGCTCCGACCGCACCGGTCGCATAGCTACTGGTCACTGTGCTGGGCGTGCCGGACATGCTGCCAACGAGACCGCCTACCTTGCCTGAGCCCGCCACGTTCGTACTGTCATTGCCGGATACCGCACCCGTTGCGTAGCTATTGATGACGGCTTGACCGCTGGTCGACATGCTGCCCGCTAAGCCACCGACCGGACCATTGGAGGAGTTGGTACTGACCTTGGCCGTCACCGTTGCGTCGGAATAACTCTCCTCAATCCATCGCGCGTAGGAAGTGAACCCGCCGAGCGTGGCGCTCGCCGTGGTACTGGTTACCGTTCCGCTGGTATAAACACGGGTGATGGTCGCGTCACTGGAATCTCCCACCAGCAACCCGGCGTAGAACCCACCCGAAATATCCCCCTGCACGCCAACTTCGGTGAAACTCGTGTACCCCGAGGCGTACCCAACCAAGCCGCCGTCACCACTGCTGGCATCGCCATAAACCGAGACATTGGTCAGGCGAATATTGCGAAATGTCGCGCCATTAGACCTGGCAAACAGTCCGTTACCCGAACTCGTCGACCGTGGAGTACCCGAAGACCCAAACGCCATTCCGTCGATCGCTTTGCAGCCACCGTGGTAGACACCGGTGAAATTGGCTGTGGTGTAGATCGGAGTCCAAGCGGAAGACGTCAGCGAGATGTCCGCGGTCTGGACATAGGCCGCCGCCATGCAGGTCGGGTCAGCATCGATAGCTTCCAACTGGGCCCTCGTGGATACCAGATACGGGTCGGCCAAGGTGCCCGAGCCGCTGCCGCCCGGGTTACAGGTTGCCGGCACGCCCACCGCGCCGGCTGACGGTGGCGCCTCGATAAACGAGGGCAGAGTCAGCACAACCGACGTAACCAGCACGGCAACGACCGCAGCCAGGGCAGTCAGGCCCTTCTTCCCGATCACGGTCATCCTCCCGCATCCCAGGCCCTGGAGTTGGCCCAAATGTCCGAATTAGCCCGATGGCCCATTACTCTAAGGCTGACATTGGCCTAAGGCAAGCAAAGAGGCCGCTTACCTGGAGATCGTGGGCATCTTTTGGGTCGGGAGATTCAATTCACTGCTGGCTGGTAAGTCCGGCATGCTCGCGAGACCGCTGAGCCCAGACCACGCAGCCGATCACCGCACATGCGGCCAATACCGTCCCCCACGTCACCGACTCGCTCAACCACCAGGCGGACCAGACGAGGGTGAGCGGGGCTTGAAGTTGTTGCATTTGGCCGCCATAGGCGATGCCCGACATAGCCAAACCCTGGTACCAGGCAATAAATCCGACGTACATGGATGAGATACCCAACAGAATCAATGCCGACCAGTCAATGACCGTGGGCTGGTAGTTCGCTGAAGTCGTCAGCCAGAGCAGAATCGTTGCCGGAAGCGTGACCGGCAGCGCAAAGACCACCACCCAGGAGATGACCTGCCAACCGGGCATCACCTTGCTTATGGACGCACCTTCGACGTAGCACCAGGAACTTGATATCACTGCGCCGACGATCAACAGGTCGCCCAGCAAACTGCCCTGTGTCGAGCGGGCGCGGATGAGCGTGAAGATCACCAAGGCCGCGGTCCCCAGTCCGGCCGCAACCCAGAACTGCAACGCCACCTGCTCCTTAGTCCGCAGTACCGCGAACATCGCAGTGGTCAGCGGCATGAAGGCTGCGATGACGGCAGCATGCGCACTGGTCGTGTGTTCTAGGGCTAGGGCCAACAGGATCGGCCAGCCGAAGACTGCGCCTAACATCGTCAGCAGGAGCGGACGCCACTGGGCGCGAGGTGGCCAAGGTGCGCGCAGGACGAGCAGCACGACGATGGCGATCGCGGCAGCAACGACGGCACGCGCGGACGCCGTGAAGAACGGATTGAAACCTTCGATGGCGACTTTCGTCAGTGGCAATGAGAACGAGAACAGCAGCACACCTAGGAACGCCCAAGTCAGGCCCTGCCGGACCCTGGGCTCCAGCGGCATTACAGATCGACGGCGCGGGCCGAACGTGCCTTGATGCGATCGGCGATGCGGTCAACTTCCTGCTGGCCTACGGCGGAGTCAACGGTGAGCACGATGAGGGCGTCGCCATTGGCACCGGGGCTGACCTGCATGCCGCCGATGTTGATCTGCGCTTCGCCGAGCACTGTGCCGACAATGGCGACCACACCTGGGCGATCGTCGTAGCGCAACACCAACATGTGCTCGCTGACCGGCACATCCACGTCGAACCCATCCACTTCGACGACCTTGGCGACGTTGCGCGGCCCGGTGACCGTCCCAGCAACGGAAACTTGACTGCCGTCGGTGAGGGTCAAGCGAATCCGGACCAGCGAACGGTGATCATCCGACAGTCGATCAGTTGTCAAGGCGACGTCAACGCCGCGCTGCTCAGCGAGGACTGGCGCGTTGACATAGGAGACCGGGTCATGCACCAACTTCTGCAGCACGCCCTTCAACGCTGACAGTTCCAGGACGCGGACGTCGTGATCCGCGGCTTCCCCGCGAACTTCGATCTCGATTCGGGCTACCGCTGCCGGTGCGAGAGCACAGGCAATGCCTCCAAGTTGCTCGGCCACACCCAGCAGGGGTCGAACCGGTTCGGCGATCTGACCGCCTTGCACGTTGACCGCGTCCGGGACCAGTTCACCTGCTAGAGCCAGCCGCACTGACTTGGCAACGGCGATTCCGGCCTTCTCCTGCGCTTCGTCCGTCGAAGCACCGAGGTGAGGGGTCGCTACCACGGATTCCAGCCCGAATAGGGGTGAATCAGTGCAGGGTTCCTTGGCGTAGACATCCAAGCCAGCTCCAGCGACACGACCATCCACAATCGCCTGGTACAGCGCCGCTTCGTCAACGATGCCGCCACGAGCCGCGTTGATGATGCGCACAGTTGGCTTGACCTTGGTGAGGGCCTCGGCGCCGATGAGACCAACGGTTTCCGGGGTCTTGGGCAAATGCACAGTGATGAAGTCACTGGCGGCAAGCAGTTCGTCCAGGCTCACCATGCGCACTCCAAGTTGGGCTGCGCGAGCCGGTTGCACATAAGGGTCGTAGGCGATGAGCTGAACGCCGAAGGCGCTGAGCCGCTGGGCTACCAGGACACCGATTCGGCCCAGACCCACGACGCCCACGACTTTGTCAGCCAACTCCACGCCCGTGTACTTCGAGCGCTTCCACTCACCCCGCGTAAGTGCGGCATTCGCTGGCACAACATTGCGGGCGCTGGCCAACAGCAGTGCCACGGCGAGCTCGGCGGCACTGACGATGTTGGAGGTTGGCGCGTTGACAACCATAACCCCGGCCTGAGTGGCGGCCTTGACGTCGACATTGTCTAGACCGACGCCTGCACGTGCGACCACGCGCAGCTTGCGTGCTGCATTGAACACTTCGGCATCTACCTGAGTGGCTGACCGCACCAGCAGCGCATCCACGTCGGCCACCGCAGTCAGCAGAGCCGGTCGATCCGTTCCGTCGACGTTGAGGATCTCGAAATCCGGGCCGAGGGCTTCGACGGTCGCGGGGGAAAGTTCTTCGGCAATCAACACTCGCATCGCTGGCACCGGCTCACCCTAGCCGTCGACACTCAACCCCGCGATTGCGTGCGTGCGCTCCGCGACCAGGCAGTGAACGATGTCACAGGTCCTGCCTGAGGATGACGCAGCCACGGCCACGGGTACCGGGCTACTACCTGAAGGTGGTGGGCATGGCGTCGCCACCCCGGGACCGGGGTGAACGCCGCGGCCAGTGGCCGATCACCCAAGGCCGCCTGGACGCTGCCCACCGCAACTCTGACCTCCCGCCTGCTGCCCAGGTCTGCCAGTGCTTCGGTCAAAAACAGCAGCCGTGATCCAGCCAGGCGCAACCGGGTGAGCAGCGGTGCATCGAACACGAACAGCACCGGAAGATCCGGATGGGCCTGCAACGCCGGGTCGTCGTCGCCTAGGGACTCTGCGGTCAGCCACACTGCTTGGGCCTCGCCGGTAATCTCGGCGACCCGCGGGCCAGCCGTGGCAGCGAGGTCGCTATCTCGACGTAGCGCGGGATCCGCAGCGACCCGGGCCTGGCGCTCCTGGGTGTCGGGCCACAGTTCGATCGGACAGTTGGCCTGCAGCGGGCACTGGTCGCATAGACCTGGTGCGCGCTTATGCACCTGCCACTGTGAAAACCCGTACGCCTTGCCGGTGAGTGCGCCCACGGTCCACTGCCAGCCCACTCTGTTGGCGGCGCGTGACCCATCAAGCAGGTGTCGGAAAAACACGTCTTCGCCGTCACGCCAACCGCCGTCGTGCCGCACAGACCAATGCGAGGCGAGCCACATCCGTGTTTGATTCGGCAACCAGCCGTCCTCGCGGAGTTCCGCCCAGGATTGCGAAAGACACAAAGCGCCATCGCCGCCCCACAGAACCGTCGGATCGGCCGGGTGGGCATCCTGCTCGCGGACGCTGTAACGCAGCGAGCGCCGCGTCTGGTCGCCAATACGTGCATAGAGGTGTCTGGCGTATTCCTGCCAGAGCAGTTCATCGCGGAATCTCGTGACGTCCTGCGCGGGCCCGCCTGCTACGTGCGCCCATACGCGAGGCAGGCTGAGCAGACCGTGACGTATATATGGTGAAAGTCGAGAGGCACCACGCCGCCGGATCGGCCAGACCTCATTGCGGTCCTTGGCGTAGCCCGCCACGTCGAAACTAGCCAACGCGGCGTCCGCAGCTTGCTGGCCGCCTCGAAACGTGGAACTGCGCGTGATGGGCGTACTGGCGAAGACCGCTAGGTGCTGCTGAGCCCACGCCGACGCGTTGTCAGGCGCGGGGGCAGGCAACCAAGGGCCGGGCAGGTCAGTCACGGCCAGCCGATGTCAAACGAATTCGGATGGGGCCCTTCGCCGTGGACGGGTCGACCACACGACCCCCCTGCGTGAACTCGACCTGACCGGCAGCGACAAGCCGCCGACCGGCCCGGCGTGCCGGCTCCATCAACGCTCGCCACACCTGCTCATCCCCGTCCGAGCCGACCAGGCGAGCAGCTTCGCTGGGGCAAATGCTGCTGCCAGTGCTGCGTGCATGTAGCAACTGCAGGATTGCGTCCTCCAACGCAGCGTCCACGTCAGTGACCTTGCGCCTTCGGCAGGCATCCGAGCAGTAGCGCACCTGCTCCCAGTTGCGGGCCCAGGACTTGCGCCAGGTCATCTCACGACCGCAGGCAAGGCAGACCTTTGCCGATTTGGCTTCAGCATGCGATGCCATGGCGCCATTGTGGAACCTTTCCAGGTTTTGCGCGATCGGGACCTTCGCCTGCATGACAAGCGACCGTGGTCACTGGCCGACGGGACGCACTGGCACGTCCAATGACACTAGGACGATCACATTTAACCGATAAAGGAGTCAGCATGAGCACGCCCACTACCCAGGCGCCCCTAGAGCGCGCTGCCGCAATGCGTCGCTGGAATGATCCGTTTCCTCGCCTCTTAGATTGGTTCGACACACTCGTGCCCGGTGAGTTCGGTTGGCGAACTGGGTATACACACTCCATTCGAGTTGAGGAGTACACGCAGAACGGCAACTTCGTCGTTCGCGCTGAGTTACCTGGTATCGATCCAGCGAAGGATGTCGACATCACGGTGGGCGATGGATTGCTCACTATCAGCGGCGAACGTAAGGAGCGAGTGGAAACCATGCACCGCTCCGAACTTTTCTACGGCAAGTTCACTCGAACGATCGCGCTGCCAACAGGCGCCAACGAAAAATCCGTCAACGCGGAGTACCGGGACGGCATCTTGGAAGTGCGCATCATGATGCCGACCACGAAACCTGAGGTCACGCACATCCCCGTGGGGCGCGGCTGATCGCACGAATCAGCGGCGACTCGCCAGGAGACCGGGGGCACCGGGTGTCGTACCCGGTGCCCCCGCCCCTCGCTTCACCTGCCACAGCCATTGTGAACAGGGCACCTAGCGCGTTGCGGTGCCTTCCACGTAGTCATCGTCACGACGATCGACCCAACTCATCATGCCGCGCAGTCGCCGACCCACCTGCTCGATTGGGTGCTGCTCGGCCTTGGCACGCAGTTCCTTGAACTCCTTGGCTCCGGAGCGCTGATCGTCGATGAATCG
>JAGWVT010000204.1 GCA_018970765.1 Actinomycetales bacterium | reverse complement strand
ATCAATGACATCCCGATCAAGGTGGCTGTCATTAACAATGCCAGCCTGGGCATGGTGCGTCAGTGGCAGACGCTGTTCTACAACGAACGCTACTCGAATACCGACCTGCACTCGCATCGCATTCCTGACTTCGTCAAACTCGCCGACGCGATGGGTTGCCATGGCCTGCGCTGCGAGACCGCCGAGGAAGTCGACGCCACGATCGAGAAGGCGCTCGGCATGAATGACGCACCGGTCGTCATTGATTTCATCGTCCATCGCGATGCGATGGTCTGGCCGATGGTCGCCGCCGGAACCAGCAATGACGACATCATGGTCGCAAGATCAATGGCGCCAGATTGGGGGTCGGACGAATGATCACCAGGCACACCCTGTCGGTGCTGGTCGAAGACAAGCCCGGTGTGTTGGCTCGCGTTGCAAGCCTGTTTTCGCGACGGGGGTTCAACATCGAGTCGCTCGCGGTTGGCCCGACCGAGGCACCCGAAGTCTCGCGGATGACCATCGTGGTCACTGTTGAAGGGCTACCACTGGAGCAGGTCACTAAGCAACTAAACAAGCTCATTAACGTGTTGAAGATCGTCGAACTCGACCCGCAGGCATCAGTGCAGCGCGAGATCATGTTGGTCAAGGTCAAGGCCGACACAGAGTCGCGATCCCACATTCTGGAGACCGTGCAACTCTTCCGCGCCAAGGTGGTCGACGTTTCAACCGAAGCCGTGACCATCGAGGCAACCGGAAACCCGGACAAGCTCGCTGCGCTCCTGCGCTTGCTCGAACCGTTCGGTGTCAAGGAGTTGGTGAAATCCGGCATGGTCGCCATGTCGCGCGGCTCCCGATCCATCTCCGAACGCTCGGTGCGGTCCGTCGAGCGGAGTGCCTAGTCAGCTTGGAGTCCTGGGCCAGCCTGGGCCTAGGGTCTGTTCGCAATAACCCACATCACGAGGAGCAACCGTGGCGGATCTGTTCTACGAGGACGACGCAGACCTTTCCATCATCCAAAATCGCGTGGTCGCGATCATGGGCTTTGGCAGCCAGGGGCACGCCCATGCCATGAGCCTGCGGGATTCGGGGGTGGACGTGCGCGTTGGGCTGGCGCCGGGCTCCAAGAGTCGCGCCAAGGCTGAGGAGGCAGGGCTTCGTGTCGTCGATCCGGCGACCGCCGCGGCCGAGGCCGACCTCATCATGATCCTGGTGCCCGACCCGGTACAGGAGCTGCTCTACAAGGACGCGATCGAGCCCAACCTGCAGGAGGGCGACGCGCTGTTCTTCGCGCATGGCTTCAATATCCGTTTTGGCTTCATCAAGCCGCCGGCTTTTGTCGACGTTTGCATGGTCGCACCGAAGGGTCCGGGCCATCTGGTCCGGCGCGAATATGTGGCCGGCCGTGGTGTTCCGGCAATCGTGGCGGTGGAGCAGGACTTCACCGGCCAGGCTTGGCCGCTGGCACTTTCCTACGCCCGAGCACTGGGCTCGCTGCGCGCCGGTGGCATCAAGACCACATTTACCGAAGAGACCGAGACCGACCTGTTCGGTGAGCAGGCGGTGCTCTGCGGCGGTGCGAGTCAACTGGTCATGTACGGGTTCGAGACGCTGGTCGAGGCGGGTTACCAGCCTGAGGTCGCCTACTTCGAGTGTCTGCACGAACTCAAACTCATCGTCGACCTGATGTATGAAGGCGGCATCGCCAAGCAGCGCTGGAGCGTTTCGGACACTGCGGAGTACGGCGACTACGTCTCTGGGCCTCGCGTCATTGACCCGCATGTGAAGGAGAACATGAAGAAGGTCCTCGAAGACGTGCGTAACGGTTCGTTCGCCCAGCGATTCATCGACGATCAGCGCTCCGGAGCCAAGGAGTTCAAGGAACTGCGTGCCAAGGCCGAGCAGCACCCAATCGAGCAGGTGGGTCGGCGACTGCGCGGC
>JAGWVT010000203.1 GCA_018970765.1 Actinomycetales bacterium | reverse complement strand
GAGAGCGCCAATCAGAAGACCCTTGACATCCTGAACAAGGGCACGACCCCGAGGCAGCAACGGGACAGCCTGCGCTGGGCCAGCGAGGCAGGGCTGGAACCGCACGCGACCTGCATGGTCGGCTACCCGTGGGAGAGTTACGACGAAGCGAAGGCCACGATTGATTTCACCCGCGAGTGCTTCGACCGAGGGTGGATCAATACCCTCCAGGGCACCATCTGTATGCCGTACCCGGGGACGCAGCTGTACGCACAGGCACGAGCCAATGGGTGGCTCCGTTTCGACGGGCCAGAGAACTGGCACCGGTGGGACATGCGCGAACCGGTACTGACTTCACCTATCCCGGACGGCGACATTCTGGCGCTCGTGCAGGGTTTGTACACCAGCTTCCTGACTCCGGCGTACATCGCGCGGAAGCTCGGATCAATCTTCCAAAGCCGCGATCATTTCACGTACTACGTCGTGCGAGGCAGCAAGTACCTCGTGGGGCACATGCTGGATTTCCTGCCGTCACAGGTTGCGGGTTCGTCGCAACCTGCTCGCTTCTCCCAAGTTGGGCCCGCAACCGGTACGGTCGAGTTGCCGACGAAGCTGTACTCGGCGGGTGCGCCTTGAGCATCACGACGAACGTGTCACGAACCGCTGGCGATTGGCGAGAATGGACATAACCGTCGTCATCCCGTGCTTTAACGAAGAGCACCGGTTGCGGAAATGCCTGCAGTCCATCCGGGGTCAGCAACACGCTGGTTACAACGTGAACGTCGTCGTCGTTGATGACCTGTCGACTGACGCAACGGTGGCTATTGCCCGAGAATACGGCGCGACAGTTCGCACCAGTGGGCACCGTGACATTGAAGTCAGCAAGAAGATCGGGCTGGAGGGCACCTCGTCACCACTGGTGCTCTTCCTCGATGCTGACAACTGGCTCCCTTCCGATGATTGGCTCGATGTTGCGAGGCGGGCGCTTCTCGATCACCCCGAGGCAATCGGGGCCCAGTCCGCGCGATTCCACTACGCGCCAGAAGACCCTGCAGCCAACCGATACTGCAGCCTGTATGGATTCACTGATCCTGTGCCCTTCTACCTTCGGGTGAGGGATCGCCTGATGGTGACCGAGGAGGCATGGAACCTGGGTGGACGCATCGTTGCCGATGCTGCCCAGTACTGGCTTCTGGAGGCAGACGCAGGCCGACTACTCACGTTCGGGTCCCAAGGCTTTCTCACCCGCACGGCCGATGCCAAACAACATGCCCCCGGCCGTCGGTTCTATCACATGGACTTCGTGTACCAGAGAGTTCGCTCGGGTCACCCGCGAATCGTGTTGCTCAAGCAGCCCGTCGGCCACGATGGATGCGCAGACACCCGCGGATTCCTCCGCAAGCTCGTGCGGAATATCACCCTGTTCCACAGGGCGCACGACCGAGCATTCACCTACAACCTGTCCCTCAAGGACAAGGTAATGGTCGGTGCGGTGATGCTTACCGGCGTCGTTCCGTTGGCGGATGCGTTCCGGGGATTCTTGGGCGGCCCTCGCGACCCCGCGTGGTTTCTGCACCCAATCCTCTGCATCGCCGTTGGCGCGCTGTACTCATGGTCGCACCTTCGTTTCCTCGTCGGGAATGTCGTTTCCCGGAGTCGACGATGAGGTGTATGGCCTGCGGAGAAGCAATGAGTGTGCCTTCGGTTGTGCGCAAAAGCGCGCCGTCCCCCGGGGTACGGTACGTCAGATGTCGCGAGTGCATGACGGTGCAGGTGGCGGAGGCACCGCCAGCAGACCAGATCGCCGCGTTCTACGACCGCTTTTACATCAACGACGCGCAGCAAACGCTGCTCGCCCGATTGCTTGGCTGGCTGCGTGGCGTGAGCGAGCGAGCGCGCGCGCGCTCGCTCGTGGCGCACGCGATGAGGCAGTCTGGCGGATT
>JAGWVT010000202.1 GCA_018970765.1 Actinomycetales bacterium | reverse complement strand
GATCCTGCAACATGGACTTCGACCGGTTGTGGTTGACGTTGAACTCGGTACCTACGACGCGATTTCCGAGCGGCTACGCGAGGCGGTCGGGCCAAAGACACGCGCCATCATGATGGCGCACGCACTCGGCAATCCCTTCGACCTCGACACCGTGCAGGCACTCTGCAAAGAACACGACCTGTGGTTGATCGAGGACTCCTGCGATGCACTCGGATCCACGTACCGCGGGCAACGCACGGGGAGTTTCGGTGATACCGCGTCGGTGAGTTTCTACCCGGCGCACCACATCACCACCGGTGAAGGTGGCGCCGTGTTCGTGAAGTCGCCACTGGTCCAGCGGCAGGTGGAGTCGTTCCGCGACTGGGGTCGGGACTGCTACTGCGAGACAGGGAAGGACAACACCTGCCAGAAGCGCTTTGAGTGGCAGTTGGGTGACCTACCGCTGGGCTACGACCACAAGTACATCTACAGCCACATTGGCTACAACCTCAAGGCCACTGACATGCAGGCCGCACTCGGCCTGGCCCAATTGCAGCGCCTGGACGGCTTTGTCGCGGCTCGTCAGGCGAACTTCGACCACCTGCACAGTCGCCTCAGTGGCGTCGAGGGTTTGATCCTGCCGCGAGCTACCGAGCACTCCGAGCCGTCGTGGTTCGGGTTCCCGATCACCCTGGAGCCGACTTACCCGGTCGATCGCGAGGAGTTGCTGCGCTTCCTGGATGCGCGCCGAATTGGCACGCGGTTGATGTTCGCCGGCAACATCCTGCGCCAGCCGGCATATCGCGATGTTGATTTCCGCGTGGTCGGAGATCTCACCAACAGCGACATCGTGATGCGGCGTACCTTCTGGGTCGGTGTGTACCCGGGCCTCACACCGGACATGCTCGACTACATCGCTGACTCGATCATCGAGTTCCTGAAGCGCTGACATGCACGTGCTGGTGACCGGGCATACCGGCTTCAAGGGTGCATGGCTGATTCTGCTGCTACGGGCCCTCGGACACGAGGTCTCCGGAATCGCACTCGACCCGGAGCCGGGTGCGTTGTTCACCACCGCGCATCTGCAGGCCGACCTGAAGCACGATGTTCGCCTGGATATCCGCGACGCGGTGGCACTGCGGGAATCTTGCGAACGGATTGCGCCCGACGCGATCATGCATATGGCCGCGCAACCGCTGGTCCGTCGCTCCTACGCAGAGCCGCGATTAACTGTGGAAACCAATGTGATGGGCACCCTCAACCTGCTCGAAGCTGCAGGAGCTGTGGCGAATCTTCGGGCACTGATCGTCATCACAACCGACAAGGTCTACCGCAACGTCAACCAGGTGGCTGGCTACCGCGAGCAGGATCCACTCGGTGGCGACGATCCCTACAGCGCATCGAAAGCGATGGCCGACCTGCTGAGCACGATGTGGTTCCGCTGCTACCCGGGTGCACCGGCAGCAGTAGCCCGGGCCGGCAACGTCATTGGGGGTGGTGACGTCTGCCAGGACCGACTGCTGCCCGACCTCATGCAGGCTTTTGCCGCGCAACGTGTGGCCGCGATTCGCTACCCGCAGGCGGTGCGCCCTTGGCAGCACGTTCTGGATTGCCTTTCGGGGTACTGCGTGTTGTTGGACGCGCTGGCCGGTGGGCGTGGGATGGGTTCGTGGAACTTCGGGCCGGATGAAGGCAGCTTTCAGACGGTGGCGACGGTGGCTGACCTGGCTGCCAGCCTTTGGGGACCGGGGGCCGCATGGGCAGCTGAATCCGGTACGCATCCGCACGAGGCGAACCTGCTGGCGTTAGATGCCGCTGCCGCCACCCGCGAACTGGGCTGGCAGCCCCGACTGTCGTTCGAACAGGCTGTGACCTGGACGGTGGATTGGTACCGGGCAGCGGCTCAGGGCGGTGATCCGCGCACGCTGGCCAGTGATCAGGTCCGCGCGTATCTCGCCCTTTCCTAA
>JAGWVT010000201.1 GCA_018970765.1 Actinomycetales bacterium | reverse complement strand
TTGCCCGCGGCTTGCGCAAGGACGGTGTCGTCGCCTGCAACGTTTAGTGTGATCGTTGAGACTGCAGGGGTGCCCGTTGTCGCGCGACGGTTGTCGGTACCAGAGGCGGTCGCGCCGGCAATGTCTGTATCCACGGGATTCGAGGTGGAGACCGAAACGGCAACCCCGGTGCTGGCAGCGATTGGTGCCTTTGTGCTGTCAACCAAGATGAGGTCTGCGTCGTTGTAGGTGATCGTTGTACGAACCGTATTGACGTACTTCGCATCTCTCGTATCGATCAGGTATTTCACCTTGATCAAATCGCCGACTCGAATTACCTGATTGGTAGTAAGTTGCGGTTCCAGTTTGACGTAGACAGTCGTCGGTTTCACAACAACATCACCAACGGGACTCGTAACGTTTACGTCCGTCGCAACCTGGAAGCGAGTGGTCGAAGCACAATTCGCGTCGTATTCACGGATGCCTATCACTGGAGATGCGCCGACGGTGAGTTGCTGAGTCTGGTCGGCGGATGCGCCGTTGTAGTTCGGCCGCACCCAAAACCGCCCGATCACTCGCTTCACGGCGGTGCCTGCACGCAGGTCGAGAGCGGACCCATCTAGGTTCAGCGTGATCTTGTTCGTCGACGAACCCACATAAAAGTTGTTTGTGGCGTCAGCTGCGACACACGAACCGGAGTTATCCGCCTTCTTGGACGTGAATGACCCAAACGCCGGATCGGTCGCCGCGGGCTTCACCACCGGCGCAGTTGCCAACACTTTGGTGTCAGTGCCGGACCCGTCGACCAACACAAACTTTGTTGAATCAACGTTGATTTCAAGGTCCATCGAGGTCGCGTTACGCGCAATGGCATCGGTTCCAGTCGCCTCTGCTACGACGTCCACGGCGATGAGGTCACCGACGCGATGGCCTCGACCCTCTGGAGAAGCGGCAGGAGTGGCGACCTCGAGACTGACGGTAACTTTGGTGCGCATGACACTCAAGCCTGCGCTGACAACCTTGCCGAGAATCGACCGTCCGAGAACGTCACTGTTTGTGCCGTCGACAACCACACTATTGCGGTACATGTCGCCATTTGCATCGGTAGTAGCAGCACGAGAACCGCGCAATGCAACGATATACGTCGTGTCTGCATCGGGATTCTTTTGGACGCGTACCGAAACCTCACCAATAACCGCTGAATCTCCGCTCGCGCCAGACGCCGCGAGCGCAATGGCGTTGTCAGCACCTAAGATCTCAAAGTCCAGATCAAGTTTTCCGGTTAAATTTACGTTCGGCGCAATAGCCCCGTTTTTATCTCCGGAAACCAATTTGAACTTATTCGCGTTGATGTAAGCCGTCGAACTATTGCCAACTGTCCCACTAGCAGCACGCAGAATTGCCGCAGCGTTGGTGAAATCGAATATCGCTCCAACCCCAGCGGTAGTCGTTGGGACAGGGGCGTACGGAGTGGAAGCAGATACCAGGCCAAGTTCGTCCGGGTTGAAATCCATCCCGGCAGAGAGGGCGATAACCTTTTTCGCCACACCGCCTTTGTTCTGAATCTTGAGTTGGAGGTTGATGACGTCACCGACCCGCCAACCGGTGTCGGAATTTGGAGGCAAGTTCTTCGCGACCAAACTCATCTCAATTGGGCAGGTGGAGTCCGTCGCCGTGGAAGTCGAGCACTGGTCATATGTCCTGAGAGCTGCGGCACGACTGCCAACTGCCCCCGTCGAAACCGGCGCCACCGTGGTCGGCGCAACCGTCGCTGCCGTGGTCGGCGCAACGGTCGGCGTGGCCGCCGGTGCCGTGTCGGCCATCGCCGGCGCGGCGCGCCACACCAGGGCAAGGGCGAGGACGGCCACCACGGCGGCGGCCGTCATCCATGCCGGGATGCTTTGACGCCTCCCAACGGTCGTACTGGTTCGGCTCATGCCGTCCATCCCCTTCGCCCGCACTCGGGCCATTCCGC
>JAGWVT010000200.1 GCA_018970765.1 Actinomycetales bacterium | reverse complement strand
CATCTCTGTGCGTACCGCTGGCTTCTCAGTACCAGGCGAGAATCGTCCGGCCACCCTGATCGGCGAGCCTTAATTCGATGAGCCATCTGGTGTGGCTGGTTGGTCCAGGTGGAGCTATCCACTCCGTCCCATCAAAGAACCTACTTGCATTTGGGTCGACGCCGGGACGGATGCTGTGGGTCCCGCACAGCCGTAATGGCGGGGTGCGTGTCTGGCTTGCGGAGACCGTGACGGTTGCACCATCAGCGCGGTCGAACAGGTCTCGTTGGATCGGTATCCGATAAAAGCCTCCGCGGTCAGGACGCGGATGTGCACCATAGGCGTCTTCCGCGCCGACGACCCGGGCAAGTGTTCCGTTGGCGGTTGTGATCGTGACAGTCATCGCATCCAGTTGGTCGAGGATTGCCTCGGCGCAGACGAGAAGCGATGTGTTGGCTGATTTGGAAAGCGCTGTCTTCCAGGCGGATTCGGAGAGTGAGAACCTGTGTTCGGCGACCTGCCTTGTGTCTGTGATTGTCCGTGTCCAGTTCGGTGATGGTGGGTTCGACACCGGCTGGCCGGGTAAGCGCTGGGCAACGGCGAGGGTAAAGATGACGAATGCAGTCGCGAACTGGGTGCGCGCGCCAATCAGTCCTGAACCGGCGATAAGGCCGAAGCCGATGCTGACAACGAAGAACCCACGTGCAACGGCGGTCTCCCAAGGCGCGCCAATGATTGCGACCACCAAAGTCAACGCTGCGATGCCAGCTGACATGCGACCGATATGACGGGGAATCACCAACTGTTCTCCTGCGCCTCGTGGAACCAGACGTTGAAGGTCTGGTCGCCGGTGAGGTCGAGGTTGGTGAGTGCCGCGAGGCACGCGATGACGGCTGCACAGGCAACCAAACCGGCAGCCGTCCTCCAGTGATTGTCTCGTGAAGTGATGCGCGTCGCGATCATCTGGCTGATCATGTAGATGGCGGCACCCGCAAGTAGGTAGACCGCCGGGAAGGCGAAGTACGCGGCGCGCGGTAGCCGGAACTGGGGCGAGAATGCGATTGCGGGTAGCAGTGTGCCCGCGAGAATCGCGAAAGCCCAGATGCGCGATCTGCGGGGTGATGCGAAGATGCCGATGATCGCGAGGATCCACCAGGGGTAGTAGAACGCGCCGACGAGGAGCCCCCGGATCGATCCGGCATGGAACTGCCAGCGCAGCGACCATCCACCTTCCGAGATGATCCGCAGCCAGATCCGGATCGCGCCACCCGCCAGGTCATTGTTCCCACCACTGAATCGCAGGCCAAGCAGGGTCTCGCCAATAACCTGCCACGCGGTCACGATTGCGAATGCAGCAGCCGATACCGCGACCAAGGATCGCACTCGCATCCTTGGACCTCCAAAGATCCAGGTGGTCAGGAGTAGGGGAATGTGTCCGAAGTACAGGAGTCCCGCGATACCTGTCATCCACGCCGACCCGAGGATGGCTACCCAGCGTTCGCGCCTCGCCTGGACCAGCGACCACAGGCTCAGGCGGTCAAAAAGCACCAGTCCTGTCACGAAGGCGCCGAACGCAGCTGGGTGGGCTTGCGGGGCTGTGCTCATGAAGATGAACCCCTGACCGGTAGCCACCATGACTGAAGCAATTTCGCCTGTCCACGTCTGAGGCCACCTGTGACGCCCGAGCCACCAGACACCGATCGCACTCGCGTACCAGCCGGCCAGGTTCACAAGGGCAAACGCCCAGTATGAGCCGAGCGGGCGTTGCAGCAGGGAAGCCAGCCAAACGTGACCAGCCCGCCGGTCGAACTCTCCCGATATTGATGGTCGTTCGGCGGTGAACAGTCCGACGAGATTTAGCAGAAACAGGCCATCTCCTTGGGCAGGGTATCCGTCAAGAACGGTCGCGTACCCATCAGCGGCGGTCCAGTCTTCCATGCCTGCCTCGGGCCGACTGCTAGCTAGGAAGCCATTTCGCTCGCCC
>JAGWVT010000068.1 GCA_018970765.1 Actinomycetales bacterium | reverse complement strand
TCTGGCAGTTGGCATCGAGGCACTGCCAGACATCCTGGCTGACCTCGAGGCCGGCTTCCGCGCTGCAAAGACTGCCGGCTGAACTAGACAGCGCATCGTCATGGTTCGCGCCTACGGGCCCCTGGATTACCAGGGTCTCCCTCCCGCCAGCGGTGCCTGGCGGGAGGGAGACGAACCTGGGTTGCGGCAATTCGTCGATCTCGGTGAATTCACCACGCAGAGTGGGTTCACGTTTCCGAATGTGCGCGTGGCCTACCAGACTTGGGGCACCTTGCAGCCCGGTGGGCAAAACGCGGTGTACGTGTGTCATGCACTCACCGGGGACTCACACGTGGCAGGGGAAGCAGGACCGGGGCACCGCACGGCCGGCTGGTGGGACTCCATGGTCGGGCCCGGAAAGGCAATCGACACCGACGTGTGGTTCGTGGTCTGCGCCAATGTCCTCGGTGGGTGTCAGGGAACCACTGGACCGGCTTCCCTTGATCCCGACGGCAAGCCATGGGGCAGTCGCTTCCCTGTCGTCACCGTGACTGACATGGTCGAGGTCGAGCGTCGATTAGCCGACTACCTCGGCATCCAGCGATGGGCGTTCATGCTCGGCCCGTCGCTCGGCGGCATGCGCGTCCTTGAGTGGATGACCGCATACCCGGACCGGGTGCGCAGCGGTTTGGTGCTTGGAAGCACCGCCGCGGTGACCGCTGACCAGATAGGGACCCATGAAGCCCAGCTCGCCGCGATTCGGGCTGACCAAAACTTCGCCGGTGGTGACTACTACGACGCTCCTGATGGCGCTGGACCCCATGTGGGAATGGGTATCGCCCGCAGGATCGCCCACCTCACCTATCGCAGCGCCGATGAACTGCAGGCGCGCTTCGGCCGTGATCCGCAACCGGGGGAGGATCCCTACGCGCGGACCCACGACAGCGATGCTGGAAGGTTTGCGATCACCTCGTACCTTGACCACCACGCCGAGAAATTGGCACGGCGTTTCGACGCGAATACCTATATCGCGCTCACCAATGCAATGTCACTGTTCGACCTGGGGCGTGGGCGAGGGGGCCTGGCCGCGGCACTGGGCAGGATCAATGCTCCCTTGGTTGTCGTCGGAATCGACTCGGATCGACTTTTTCCCTTGGATTTGCAGCAGCAGATCGTTGACCTTGCCCCGGGCGCCGAAGAACTCCTCGTCGTGGAGTCGCTGCATGGTCACGATGGATTCCTCGTTGAGAATGACCAGATGGCTGAATTCACTCGCCAGGCATTGAAGCGACTGGAGTTGCTGGACGACTAGTACTGGCGTCCGGTGGCCTGTTCGGCTACCTCGGTCCGAGGAACGTCAACTGGTTCGAAAAAGACAACCGGTCCAAAACCGACCACGAGGGGGTGCTGTGGGACGACTTGATGAGTGCGACCTGAATGCCACGCTTCCCAAGGGTCAGGCAGAGGAAAGGCTCGCTGCAGCCCAAAAACGTCTGCTACTGCTGCGCTTGGTCACTGGGGGGATATTTGACGGCTCAGGTGTCTTGGGCCCTGGTGTGTGCATTCTGTTCGAGGGATGGGACGCATCGGGTAAGGGAGGGGCAATCAAGGCACTCACTACCCCGCTGGACCCCCGTCATGTGCGCGTAGTCAGTATCGCCGCGCCAACGAAGGATGAAAAGCGGCACCACTTCCTAGGAAGGTTCTGGCCGCTGCTGCCTGGTTGGGGCGGTATGACCATTCTCGATCGAAGCTGGTACGGGCGTGTCCTCGTCGAGCGGGTTGAAGGATTCGCCACGCCTGAACAATGGCAGCGTGCTTACAGCGAGATCGACTCCTTGGAGCAGACTCTGACCGACGAGGGGCTCGTTCTTATCAAGTTCTGGATGCACATCTCGCCAGATGAGCAGTTACGGCGGTTCCAGCAGCGTGAGCGCACACCATTGAAGCGCTGGAAGCTCACCCCGGAGGACTGGCGCAACCGTGAGCGCTGGCAGGACTACGTGCTTGCGGTGGAGGAGATGCTGGCGCGCACTGACACCGAGGTCGCGCCCTGGCACGTCATCCCTGGCAATGACAAGCGCCTGGCCAGAGTCTTGGTCCTGGAGGAAGTCAACCGTCGCATCGAAGAGGCCCTGCGCGCCAACGGCATTGCGATCCCCGATCTGTGACACCTGGTTTCCTGAAAGTTGTCCACAGCCTCACCCTTGGCCAGTGACGACGGTGCGGGTTGACTCGTAGCCTCGCGAGGTGATCTGGCACGGTCAATCCCGCATGAGGCAACTTCTGCTTAGGCACGTCCTAACTTCTCTGGCGATGGTTGCGGCTGGCCTGTCGTTCCTGGGCGCTCCAGTGGCCTCTGCTGCGGTTCGAGTCGAAGACCCGGTCATCGATGTCATTGGTGACGATGAACGCGATAGGTACGTGGGCACCGGGGGACTCATACTGCCTGGATCAGTCGATGAAGGCACCAGGGTCCGAGTGGCCGGCTGCCTCGACTGTCGATGGCGCTTGGACGACCCCTGTTCGGCGGGGGACAGCGCCTGCACAAGCGTGGTGCGTGGCTGCCCGCGGGGCCAGCGTCTGCTGCGCGCCTGGATCTCTGAAGACCTCGGCAGCACCTGGGTGGACCTCGGCGTGGTCTGCATTCCCCCGGCCGGCGTGGTGACCGTAGCCCAGGTTGAGGCGGCGATTCATGACCAGTTCGAAGCCGAACTTCCACCCACGAGCATTAGATTCCAGCCAACAACCGGAGTCCTGCCCTACCTTCCGGTCATCTTCCAGTCCGGCCAACCCAGGCACCTAACTCCGATCGTTTCTACGATTGCCGATCGTGTTGTGGTCCTTACACCGCAGGCTCAGTGGTCGTGGGATTTCGGAGATGGAAGCGGCCTCGTCACTGACCACCCGGGTGCGTCGTATCCCGATTTCTCTGTTTCACATATTTATGGGCGCGGTGGGCGCTTTCCGGTCGTACTGACGACGACATGGACGGCCACCTTCACGATTGACGATCTCGGGCCGTTCACGGTGAGCCATGTGATAACCCAGCAAGAAAAATCGCTAGTTTCCGTGGGGCAGGGGCGGGCCGTCTTGGTGCCCTGATGCTGCCCGAGAATCTGGCAGATCGCCCCAGCGTGCGCAGTCCTGCTGGGCCGTGGCAGAATGCGGCTACCGCCCGTCCAAGCCTGCCGGCTTGACACGGGCTCTTTCCGTGGCCAGACAGGAAGGCGCGCATGGCAACAGCATCCAAGAAGGCCCCGGCTAAGAAAGCTGCGCCGGCTAAGAAAGCTGCGCCGGCCAAGAAGGCCCCGGTCAAGAAGGCTGCGCCCGCCAAGAAGGCCCCCGCCAAGAAGGCCCCTGCCAAGAAGGCCCCTGCCAAGAAGGCTGCGCCCGCGAAGGCTGCGCCCGCCAAGAAGGCCCCCGCCAAGAAGGCTGCGCCCGCGAAGGCTGCGCCGGCAAAGAAGGCCCCTGCCAAGAAGGCTGCGCCCGCGAAGGCTGCGCCGGCAAAGAAGGCCGCGCCATCAAAGAAGGCAGCCTCAGGTACGCGTTCCTCCGACACAGTTGAGGTGCTCGAGACTGAGGATGGTCTGGTCGTCGTTGAAGCTGAGGATCTGGACGAGGCTGAACTGGAGTCGGTTGCTGGTCTGGAGGCGGATCTCGAAGCAGATCTCCAGGTCGACCTTGCTGAAGTCGAGGCCGAAGCCGAGACCGGAGAGGCACCGCCAGCCGAAGATCAGGGCTTTGTCATTTCCGATGTCGATGACACCGATGAGCCGATCCAGACGGTCACCGTGGCTGGCGCAACGGCTGACCCGGTCAAGGATTATCTCAAGCAAATCGGTAAGGTTCCACTGCTCAACGCCGAGCAAGAGGTGGAGCTCGCAAAGCGCATTGAAGCGGGACTATTCGCTGAAGAAGTCCTCAATAGCGGGCGCAAGATGGATAAGCGCATGCGACTTGACCTCGAATGGATCGCGGAAGACGGGCGTCGAGCCAAGAACCACCTGTTGGAGGCGAATCTGCGCCTTGTGGTGTCGCTGGCCAAGCGCTACACGGGCCGCGGCATGTTGTTCCTTGACCTGATCCAGGAAGGCAACCTAGGCCTGATTCGAGCGGTCGAAAAGTTTGACTACACCAAGGGTTACAAGTTCTCTACGTATGCCACCTGGTGGATCCGTCAGGCGATCACGCGCGCGATGGCTGACCAGGCTCGAACCATCCGTATTCCGGTTCACATGGTTGAGGTCATTAACAAGCTGGCGCGTGTACAGCGCCAGATGCTCCAGGATCTGGGTCGTGAGCCAACGCCTGAGGAGCTCGCCAAGGAACTCGACATGACCCCTGAAAAGGTCGTTGAGGTTCAAAAGTACGGCCGTGAGCCAATCTCCCTGCACACCCCGCTCGGCGAGGAGGGAGACAGTGAGTTCGGGGATCTCATCGAAGACTCGGAGGCCATAGTTCCCTCGGACGCCGTGTCGTTCACCCTGCTGCAAGAGCAGCTTGAGTCAGTTCTAGACACGCTTTCTGATCGCGAAGCGGGCGTGGTGCGCATGCGTTTTGGGCTCACCGATGGTCAGGCGAAGACGCTCGACGAGATTGGCAAGGTCTACGGCGTGACGCGTGAACGTATCCGCCAGATCGAATCCAAGACGATGTCAAAGCTACGACACCCCTCCAGGTCACAGGTGCTGCGCGACTATCTCGACTAGTCACAGCACGCTACCTCGGTCGATGTGGATGAACGCGGCCGCAGTGATCAAGCTGAACATCACATAAGACTTAGCGCTCTTGCATGGGGCGCTGAGGCCAGACTGGACGCCTGGCTACTCCTTGCGGTGGTTGCTAATCCCCGAAGTTGGATAGTCCAGGCTTCGGGGGTGAGTCGTGGCTTGCTGGTCGCCCCAGCAAAAGCATGTGGGGTGCGCACCCGAAGGTGCACACCCCACTGAGTCAGGCGAACTGCTACTCAGCATCGTCGGCAAAGCATCCATACTTTGCGGCTTGTCCCGATACGGAAGCATCGGCGCCGCGTACTGCATCAACCGCGAGGGTCAAGCGATCAATTGACGCAACTGAGGCGGGAACTGCGATGGCTTGGGGCATAGCGACTCCTTCGGACAGGACTGCCGGATGGCAGTGCCACCAGTATGCGCTATGTCTCTGGCTGCGCTGGTTGCTAACCCCCGAAGCTGGATAGTCCCGGCTTCGGGGGTGAGTCATGACTCGCTGGTCGCCCCCGCAAAGGCATGTGGGGTGCGCACCCGAAGGCTCGCACCCCACAAGTTGGGATCAGTCGGTTACTCGCTGTCATCCGCAAAGCAACCAAACTCGCGTGTGTGATAGCCGCCGGCGGGGTCGGTGGCGCGTACTGCATCAACCGCGAGGGTCAAGCGATCAATTGACGCAACTGGCGAGGGAACTGCGACTGCTTGGGGCATAGCGACTCCTTCGGACGGAACTTCCGGATGGAAGGACCGATTTTACTGCGCCCTCTGTGGCCTGTTCGTTCTTTGGGGCCTCCGTGTCTAAACCGAGATTTGCTGCGTCCATCAGTTCACGGTGGACTCTGCTTCCAGTCGGTGCGTTTCATCCTGGATATGTTGAGCCTGCGGTCGAATGGCGGGCTCGTGCCGGTTCCAGTGGTGGCCGCAGAAGAGCAGATCGACCCCTGAGGCAAGGACCACGCGCACGTAGGCCTGGGCATTGCACCGGTCGCAGCGGTCACTAGCACTCAGGGCTGGCGCGGTCAGGGTTGTCGTCATCGGGACTCCTCTCTTGGATCACAGTCTCCCATTGCCAGGCACCGTCCAAGACGCCACGCCGGGGTGGTTCACCAAAGGCGAACGGCATCAGCCGGTTATCGTGAGGCAGTGCCGACAGCCCCCAAAAAATCTGCGTCTACCCGAGTCTCAGCCAAATCGGGGGGACGGGCCCGAGGTGGGGCGAGTGGTGCTGCCGTGACCGATGGTGCCGGCTACTCAGCCAAGGACCTGGCTGTACTCGAGGGCCTAGAGGCGGTGCGCAAGCGCCCGGGCATGTACATCGGGTCGACGGATGGGCGAGGGCTCATGCACTGCCTCTGGGAGATCCTGGACAACTCTGTTGATGAGGCGTTAGTCGGGCACTGCTCCAAGATCATGCTCACGCTATATCCAGACGGTTCCGCTGAGGTCGTTGACGATGGGCGAGGTATCCCTGTTGACGTCGAGCCTCGAACGAAGTTGACCGGCGTTGAGGTCGTCATGACAAAGCTGCATGCCGGAGGAAAGTTCGGCGGTGGCTCGTATGCAGCCTCAGGTGGTCTGCACGGGGTTGGCGCATCAGTAGTCAATGCCCTTTCGGTGCGCATGGATGTTCGTGTGGAGCGCGGGGGAAAAGTGCATGGCATGAGCTTTCGCCGGGGAATCGCAGGTGTCTTCGACGGGGCCGGCCCCAAAGACTCCTTCAGCAAGCGAAGCGGCCTCGACATCGTTGGCAAGTGTCCGCGCACCCGGTCCGGCACGGCCGTGCGCTGGTGGGCTGATCCACAAGTGTTCACGTCAGACGCCGCCTATGACCTGCCAGCCATCCTTGAGCGGGCCCAGCAGAGCACCTTCCTGGTGCCCGGTTTGGTCATCACGGTGCGCGACTTGCGTCAGCCACGCAAGCCATTCGAAGAGACGTTCCAGCACCGAGGTGGCATCGTCGACTATGTCGAAGCCATCACCAGTGGTGAGGCAGTCTCGCCGATTATCCGACTGAACGGCAGCGGCCACTTCAAAGAGACTGTTCCGGTCCTGGATGATCGCGGTCACATGTCACCGCAGGAAGTCGAACGTGAACTGTTTGTCGACATCGCTTTGCAGTGGGATGCCGGATATGACACCGACCTGCGCTCCTTCGTCAATGTCATCGCGACCCCCAAGGGTGGTACCCACGTGGCGGGTTTTGAGCGCGCTCTCGTCAAGGTTGTCAATGAGCATTTGCGTGCGGCAAAAATTTTGAAGGCGAGCGAGGATAACGTCACGAAAGAGGACGTGATGGAAGGCCTTACCGCCGTGGTGGCAATTCGAGTGCCAGAGCCTCAATTCGAGGGCCAGACCAAAGAAATCCTCGGGACCCCAGCCGCTAGTCGAATCGTCGGCGCAGTCGTGATCAAGGAATTGACAACCTGGTTCGTCAGGCCCCCTCGAGGGGAGAAGCTTGCCGCCCGTGCGGTCCTCGACAAGTGCGCCAGTGCCATGCGCACCCGCCTCGCGGCCCGGGCGCACCGCGATACCCAGCGGCGAAAGACGGCACTGGAGTCCAGCGCGCTGCCCGCGAAACTTGTCGACTGTCGCAGTGATGATGTCGCTTCGACCGAGCTCTTTATCGTCGAGGGTGACAGTGCTCTGGGGACCGCCAAGGTTGCCCGCGATGCGTCATTTCAGGCACTGCTGCCAATTCGGGGCAAAATACTTAACGTCCAGAAGTCCTCGTTGGCAGACATGCTAAAGAACAACGAGTGCGCCTCCATCATTCAGGTCATTGGCGCAGGTTCCGGGCGTTCATTCGAACTTGAGCAGGCGCGCTACGGAAAAGTCATCCTGATGTCAGATGCTGATGTCGATGGTGCGCATATTCGTTGTCTGCTGCTGACGCTGATCAACAGGTACCTGACGCCACTGCTGGCTGCAGGCCGAGTTTTCGCGGCAGTGCCCCCTTTGCATCGGATTGAGATTGTGCATCCTGGCAGCGCTGCCAATGAAGTCTTGTACACCTATTCCGATGCGGAAATGCGTGCAGTGCTGACTGAGGCGGAGCGGCGCAAGTTGCGAGTCCGGGAGCCGATCCAGCGGTACAAGGGCCTTGGCGAGATGGATGCGGGCCAGCTTCGCGAGACGACCATGGATCCGGCACGTCGCACCCTTCGTCGCATCACTGCTGCCGACGCCGCCGCGGCTGACTCGGTCTTCGACCTCCTCATGGGCAACGAGGTGGCACCGCGTCGGGAGTTCATCGTCTCCAGTGCCGCTCAGCTTGATCGCACACGAATTGACGCATGACGGTACGCCGGCGCGCGAACTTCCCCGCCGTTTGAACGTAAATCGAGTCAATTCGTGTTAAGGGTGGCGCGTAAGCGGTACTTTGTCAGCCGTTGATCTAGGTGAAAGGGTGATGTCGTGACCCGGGCATTGCGAGTGGCCATCGTTGGTTCGGGGCCCTCGGGCATGTACGCCGCAGATGCACTCGCTAGTCAGGACGACGTGCCAGTCAGCGTTGACGTGCTTGATGCCCTGCCCGTGCCCTTCGGCCTCGTTCGGTATGGCGTGGCTCCCGATCATCTGAGCATTCGGTCCGTTCGTGACACTTTGGACAAGGTCTTAGACAAGCCTGGAGTGCGGTTCATCGGCAACGTTGAAGTTGGTCGAGATGTCCAGGTAGCAGAGTTACATGACTACTTTGATGCCGTCATCTTTACCTATGGAGCCTCTCGGGACCGCCGGCTGGGTATCGAGGGTGAGGATCTTGACGGGAGTGTTGCCGCGACAGATTTTGTCGCCTGGTACTGCGGTCACCCTGATGCAGACCGGGCGACCTTTGAACGTCTGCTGCCGAGTGCGACGAGCGCAGTAGTCGTGGGAGTCGGGAACGTGGCGGTCGATGTCTCGCGTGTTCTAGCCAAGACCGTCGATGAACTCGGCCATACGGATATGCCGCAGCATGTGCTGGACACTCTTGCCCGTTCCCAAATCACCGACATTCACATCCTTGGCCGTCGCGGTCCCGCCCAGGCGACGTTTACAACCAAGGAACTGCGAGAGTTGGGTGAGCTTGCGGATGCCGACATCATCGTTGACCCTAACGAAGTCGTCCTTGACGCTGCTAGTGAGGCGTTGGTGGCCTCAGACAAGGCGGTCGCGCGCAACGTGGACGTCATCAGGGGTTGGGCTGGCCGTGGTCCAACGGGTAAGCCTCGCCGGATTCACTTGCGATTCCTAGCGCGACCGGTTGCCTTGAGCGGTGATGAGCGTGTCCGCGAAGTCACGGTCGAGGCGACAGAATTGGACGGCAGCGGGGGAGTGCGTGGAACAGGGCGCATGTCAACGATCCCCGCAGACCTGGTGGTGCGCAGTGTGGGCTATCGGGGTACGGCTCTACCGGGAGTTCCCTTTGATGCGCAGTCCAACGTCATCCCGCATCACGAGGGACGCGTAGTTCGTGACGGCACGGTCATACCCGGTGAGTATGTCGCTGGCTGGATCAAGCGTGGCCCAACCGGCATCATTGGTACCAACAAGAAAGACGCCGCTGCGTCGGTGGCCTCGCTGCTGGCAGATGCCGGCACTCTGCCTCAAGCGCCGCATGCTTCAGTTGAGGCATTTGATGCGTTGCTTGACGGGCGTGGAATCCATGTTGTGGATACGCCGGGTTGGCGGTCTATTGATGCCGCGGAGCGAAGGCTGGGCGCAGAACGTGAACGCGATCGCACCACGATTCACGATAGGGATCACCTTCTCGCCGCTGCAACGGAGTAGGGATGAAGCGTGGTGGTCGGCGAGCCTCGTCTCTACTCGCGCTTCCGTACCACTGGGCGCCCCCTCAGTCGCCGCTAAACCTCATTGCCTTGATCTTGGCTGTGGGCGTTCCTGCGGCCTTGCTGGGTCTGGCCCTGCACTTCTACTTGGGCGTTGATGCGCTTCGGGCGCTGTCCTTCTGGGCTGACGAACGTACTCTCGCCGGCCTCATCAGTGATCGGATGCCCGGCAATGCCCCAGTTCTCACGGGTGTGCACTTGTTTGGCGACTTTGCGTTGCCGTACTACTGGGTCAGTTTGCCGGATCCGTGGTCATCGGATCCGCAGATGGTCGTTGATTACCTGCCTCCAGTCCTGCTGATTTTCTCCGGCTTGAGTGCATTTGGATCGGGCTCAGCCCTCGTTCTCTATCTGGTGGGCATGACCGTGTGCCTACTTGTGCCCTGCTGGTGGGCACTGGCCGGACAGCCCTTGGCAGTGCGAATCATCGGGACGACAGTAATCGGGCTGCTGACCGGCCCAGCCTTGGCGAGTTTGGACAGGGGCAACACGCAGGGATTCTTGCCGCTATTGCTTTTCGGATTCGCCGTGGGCGTCCTATCGCGTAGGTGGTGGTTGGCCAGCCTGTGCTTGATAGGTGCGGTGACGATGAAGGTTGTGCCGATTCTGCTGATTGTGGTGCTGCTCGCCCGTCGTCAATGGTGGTGGGCTGGGGTAACGATTCTGTTGACTGGGGTTATCAGCCTCGGCACCATGCCACTGGTTACGGATGATCCGATGGGTGCGCTGCCCGCACTTGTTCGCAACATGCTCGGGTTCGGCGTCGTTCAGACCACGTACGAAACATTTATGTCATACAACGTGTCAATGCTTGGGGGCCTTGCGCAGGCAGCTGTTGGAATCGGGCTGCCAGGGTTGAGTGTTGTCGTATGGGAGCACGCTGGGTCCATCGGTGCCCTGTATTTCGTTGCTGTGCTGCCTCTCTTGTTGAGTAATCGTCTCGAACTATGGATTCGGCTCGTGCTGGCCTTCGCCTGCCTGACCGCGGTCGTTCCTATTGCCTATCCTTACGCGCTGAATTGGACCATTGCGGCTGCAGCAGTGATCTTCCTGATGTCTCAAGGTGGTCGCGGTGTGGAGCCGATGCATGGGGCAGTGTCGAAATACCTAGTCACCGTGGTAGTTCTGCTCGTCGGCCTTCTCGCGGTACCGTACCCAATATTTATTCCCGGCAGCGAAGCCGCCGGACACCCGGCGAGTATCCTCGGCCTTGCAAATGCTGCGCTCATGCTCGCAGTGCCGGCGGCGTTGTACGTGTGGCTCCTCAGAGCGCACCTTGTGCCTGTGGCAGGTATGCAGCGGACAGGGCCTCGCACCTAGCTAAACACTTCGTAATAAACACGATCGACCGCGCTACAGACCTTGTCTACGGAATCGAAAGAAATCCCATTGCCACAGGGGAGGTACAGGCCGCGCGCGTAAAGGCTTTCTGCAACAGGTCGTGTCTCTTGATCAGAGAAACCGAATCGGGCCAAAACAGGTTGACGGTGCAGGGGCGCAAACAGGGCCCGCGTCTCGATCCCCTCTTCAGCAAGTCGTGAGCGCATCATCTCGCCTGTGACACCGGTGTTTGCCCCCGTCGTGACCGCTACCACCCAGTGCCCATTTTCGCTGACCGAGTTGGTGAGGGGTTGGAATTCGAGACCGGGGAGGTGACTGAGTTGCTCCCGATAGCGCAGGCCCACCTGTCGGCGGTGTTCGAGAAACATTTGAATGCGATCAAGTTGACTGTGTATCAACGCTCCTTGAAGGCTCGACATTCGGAAATTCCATGCGGCACGCTCGTGGCGGAAGCGTTCTATTGCCCCGAAATCCAGATTCCTGAGGGCGCGTAAGTCCTCGGCGGTTTCGTAGTCTTCCAGCGTCAGAGCTCCACCTTCGCCTCCGGTGATGACCTTGTTCGCGTAGAAGCTGTGGATTGCGACATCACCCAGAGACCCGCAGGGTCGATTTCGGACAAAAACGCCAAGAGCTTCCGCAGCGTCTTCGATGATGTACGGCGGCCTTTCTCCGAGACGTTCGCGAAGGGTAGGAATATCCAAGCCAAGGCCGTACGTGTGAACGGCAATGATGGCGCGCGTACGCGGCCCAACACTGCTTACTACCTGGTCCAGATCCATGTTCCAGTCTGATGGCGATGCGTCAACGAACACTGGTCGTGCCCCACGACGAAGAATTGGCGCCAGACAGGACACGATGGTCAAGGTCGGCAATACAACTTCGTCACCGGGGCCGACCCCCGCGACCTCACAGGCCAAATCCAGAGCGCATGATCCGTTTGCAACCGCTACTGCGTGTGCTGTGCCGACATGAGCAGCAAGTGCAAGTTCAAGTCCGGTAATCGTTACGGTCGATCCTGAAAGGCGGCCTAAGCGGAGATCCTCGGCGACGCGCTCAATATCCGCCTGGTTAACGTCAGGTGAATTCACGGGAATCATCATGTCCCCAGACTTTGTCCCCTGAATGCACGGAAAATACTTCGTTTGCTCTGCTTGAATATACGCGTCTGATTTATGGCATGGCACCCAACCAGCAACATGCCGTAACAGGTAGGTATTCGCGTAGCGCGGTGGGGCTTGCTAAACGCTAGGGTGAAAGAGTGTTGATGCATCGAGTCGGGGTGGACCGCGATGATCTGCGCAAACATGGGTCTTACAAAGACGTTCGAGAAATGTCGCTGACTGTTGTGCTCCCAACACTGAACGAAGAAGCAGCAATTGCTCCCGTTGTCCACTCGATCCTTCAGGCGAACCTGCCAGTTAGGGACCTGCGGGTTCTCGTGGTTGATGACGACTCCGAAGATCAAACACAGCAAGTTGTGCTGCGGATTGTCGAGCGTGATCGACGCGTACAACTAGTCACGCGTCGAGATCGCGATGGCC
>JAGWVT010000199.1 GCA_018970765.1 Actinomycetales bacterium | reverse complement strand
TGGCAGCCGCCGTTGATTCCGTCGGTTGAGCTGATCTCGGTGAGCGCGGCCATGGAGCAACTGGCTGTATGGGGAAGGCAGGGCGGTACTCGGCGCATGCTCATGCCCGACGACGACCTGGATCGGATGGCGGCCGACTCCGTGATTCAGTGGGAGGGGGTGTTGCAGGCGTTGCAGCAGATTCCGGTGAGTGAGCGGCAGCGTCGGCGCTATCGTCAGCAGGCGTCGCAGCTATTGCAACAGACCATCGAAGAGGGTCGCGCGGGGGTGCTTTTGCTGGATCGAACGCAGGACGCCGCGCGGCTCGCACGGATTCAGGAGGTACTCCGCGAATTTCAGGTACCACCACCGGCTGGGGTGTCGGGGTCGCCAGACTCAGGTGAAGGGTCAACGACCGCGCCACGCTCCGACACACCACCCTCCATGTTGGGTGAGTTGGCATCGGATTTTCGGTTGCAGGGGCTCGTGGAGCTGATTCGCAGCCCGCGCGGTGGGTGACCGCGCGCATGCGGGCGGAACGCAAATTGTGAAAATCGTAAGGTCGTTCATGTCCGCTTTTGTGTGATCGGCAACTCCCGATCGAGTGATCCGGTTCGAGCTGCGGGCCCGTCGTCGTACGGGCCGCGTGTCGGCGCCGGCCAACAGATCTCCGGGGGTGGCGCGATGTCGTATCTCGGGTGGCCGGTGCGGGCCCGTACAAGGTACGCACACGATGTCGGATCACCGGTCAGGTCCGGTGAACGACAACGAAATCAGGGCGCTTCGGCGCGAAATGGTGACCATGGCGATGCGGGCAGGGGTAGGTGCAGACGCCGAAGATCTGGTGCAGGACTGTCTGGTCGCGCTGGTGCGTGCCGATGTGCATGTGGCGCGGTCGTATGCGTTCGGTGCTTTGTATCGGCGCATCGCGCTTCACTGGAGGCGCCATCACCGCCGCGGGGTGCTTCAGGTATCCGATCTCTTTGCGCGGGAGTCGGCGTCGTGGCCAGAGGTGGATCACCTGCAGGACATACTGCGACTGGACGGCGCGCTGGCCGTTCTTGCCGACGGTGAGTTGCCCGGCCATCTGCTGGTCTGGTCACCGGCTGCGCCCTTCTGGGCAAGCGAGGTGGTGGATGCGATGGAGAAGCTGCTCGACGAGCTTGGGTGCCCTGGTCAGGTGAGCGAACGACACTCTCGCCGTCTTCGTGCGGGCTGGGTGCGTTCGTTCCGCGAGGCGAGCGAACATGTAAAGGTCGAGCTGGTGACCGCTCTGCCTGAGTGTAGCGCCGAGCCGAGTGTTCAAGTCCGAGGTGCAGACCCTGACGCCGACCGGCAAGAGCTGCAGCGCCGATGCGATATCCTGCGGGGCCGCAGCCGTTCAGGGCGCCGCAGTGCGGGCGGTGGAAACGGCCATCAGGCGTAAGGTAGCGTTGTGGTGCCTGCAACGTCGGGGCGTACCGCCGCCCTGCTTATCGGACGTGGGAGAACACATAACGGCCGTCTGCGACGTCCACGTTGGGTGGGCTGCCGTGGGTCTCAAAGAAGTTCCAGCCTTCCTGCAGGTTGCGCCAGAAGCTGTGCCATTCGGAGTCGATGTGAAGGCTGAGGTTGGCGTCGGTCATTTCGAAGGGGAAAATGTGAACCCGGATCACGTCCTGTCCGTCATTGAGGGCGGCCTGTGCCAGCACCCAGAGCTCTTCGATGAGGGGGTTGGTCATGGCGAAGCAGCCGCTCGAACCGCAGACACCATGAATGACGATGAAGCTGCCGGTGCGTTCGTGGAATCGGTCGTAGGCGTTCGGGTAGCCGATGTTCATGCCCAGATGCCACTGGCTGTTGGGGTTCATGCGGCCCGGCGTAATGAAGTAGAAGCCTTCCGGACTTTGTTCATCGCCCTCGGCGAGCTTGGGTCCAAGGGTGCCGGCCCATGCACAGATGGGCCAGGTGCCGAGCAGTACCCAGGAGTCGGGGCCGACCCATACCTCGAG
>JAGWVT010000198.1 GCA_018970765.1 Actinomycetales bacterium | reverse complement strand
AGCGCCTGTGGGCCCGCGGGCGCGGGCAGTTGAACCGGAGTATTCCGGTGGGACAGGTGCGACGGCAGGGATTTGCCCAAAAAACCGGGTGCAAATACCGCGTTAGCAGGAAATGGTTGCTTTTTGGTCCGGTGATTTGGTACGTTTCCGACGTGGCTGACGAGACCCGGTACGACTATGGCGTCTTCAGCTTCGGCTCGAAGGCAGAGGTGCTGGACAAGGCGAAGGCCTATTGGAATCCGGGCAAGACACAGTTCTGGATCGATTCCGGAGTGCCCCTGGTCATTGATCGTCGCGAGGAGTACTTCATCTACGACATGTCGGGCAAGCGCCTGATCGATGTCCACTTGAATGGTGGCACCTACAACCTCGGCCATCGCAATCCTGAGGTTGTCCAGGCGGTGACCACTGCCATGCAGCACTTCGACATCGGCAACCATCACTTCCCAGCGCTGGCGCGCACCGCGCTGGCGGAGGCACTTGTTCAGTCCGCACCTGATGGTTTGACCAAGGTGATCTACGGCTCCGGTGGCGGTGAAGCCATCGACATTGCGTTGAAGACCGCGCGTCATGCCACGAAGAAACGCAAGATCGTCTCGATTATCAAGGCCTACCACGGCCATACAGGTCTGGCAGTCGGCACCGGTGATGATCGCTTCTCCAAGTTGTTCCTCGCCGATCAACCGGAAGACTTTCCGCACGTGCCGTTCAACGATCTCGCCGCCATGGAAGAAGCGCTGAAGGGGCGAGACGTTGCTGCCGTGATCATGGAGACGATTCCGGCGACCTATGGATTCCCGCTGCCGGATGCGGGCTATCTGCGCGCGGTAAAGGAACTGTGCGAGCGATACGACGCCCTGTACATCGCGGACGAAGTACAGACCGGCCTAATGCGCACGGGTGAACTCTGGGCGATCACCAAGGAAGGCATCGCGCCGGACATTATGGTGACGGGAAAGGGGATCTCCGGTGGGTTGTACCCCATTGCGTGTGTCCTGGTCAGTGAACGCTGTGCTGGCTGGCTGACTGAAGATGGCTTCGGCCATATCTCCACCTTCGGTGGGGCTGAGTTGGGGTGCATAGCGGCGATCAAGGCCCTTGAGGTCTGTTCACGTGACGAGACGCGCTCGATGGTGCACTACATCTCTGATCGCATCGGCCGAGGCCTGCGCGAGATTCAGGGGCTCTATCCAGAATGGTTCATTGGCATTCGCCAGAACGGCGTGGTGATGGGGCTGGAATTCAGCCATCCGCAGGGCGCAAAGTACGTCATGAAGCACCTGTATGAGAATGGCGTCTGGGCGATCTTTTCGACACTGGACCCGCGGGTTCTGCAGTACAAGCCCGGCGTTCTCCTCAAGCCCGAGGTAGCTGAGGAGTTGCTGGATCGCACTGAGGTTGCCATCGGGCGTGCCTGGCGTGAGTTGCAATCGGCCGGTGCGGCGTGACAGCGATGATGGAAATTCCAGTGGAGCCGGCTGGAGTACCCCGTGGCCGCGCAATGGTTGAGCGTGCGGAGTGGGCTGCGCGCGCCTTCGCGACGTACGACATCCAGACAGTTCGACGGATTGCGCGTGCGGCTGCCGAGGCGGGTCTGCGCCATGCCAGCGAGTTCGCCGCTATGGCGGTCGATGAAACCGGCTTTGGCGTCGTCGACGACAAAGTGATCAAGAATCAGGCCTGCAGTATCGGCATCTGGGATGCCTATGGGGCGGACGACTACGTGACCCCGAAGGTCGATGCTGCAGCGAAAATCGTTGAAATCCCGCGACCGGCCGGTGTGGTCTTCGCCCTCACGCCATCAACCAACCCGGTAGCGACTGTCTATTTCAAGATCATGCTTTCTCTGCTGACGCGCAACGCGATCATTGTCTCGCCACATCCGTTTGCTCGCGAAGTAAGTGCTCGGGCTGCCCGAGTCATGGCTGAGGCGGCGGTTGGCGCTGGTGCCCCCGATGGGTGCGTCCAAGT
>JAGWVT010000197.1 GCA_018970765.1 Actinomycetales bacterium | reverse complement strand
ACTCGAGTGACAGTCGCGACACCGGCATGTTTACTGGCCCGACCTCCGGTCGGGCCGCCACGAGCACACCGTCCATCGGCATGCATATGTCGATAAGGACGAAGCGCTCATCAATGCGCGCTAGTCGGCGTGACTGGGCAGCAAGCCATCGCCAGGAAGAGTCGTAGGTAACGCCGAGCAGCACACCTGGCCAAGCTTGCGCGGCCTGCGCCCAGAACGCGTCCCAAGTCCAGCGCTCGGCTGTCTTATATGGGTCAGCCTCGATCTGGGCGACGAGGTGTGTCGCGCCTGCTTGCGCAAGAAAGGAGATGAGGCGCGGGTGCCAGGCCTGCGGTTGCTCTTCAGGACGCACCTCGAAGACTGACACTCTTTCCCCTCCAAGGTACTCACGCGCAGTCTGGGCGATCTCGAACATGAACGTCCCCTGTGCCAACTGCCATCGCGCATCCGATCCTGAGGCTTGGGGCACAACTACGACGTGAGACTGCGCCGGCATCTCGGCAGTGACCGCGGCAGCCGCATAGCGGGGATCGCTCAGTAGATCGCGGACAATCCGGTCGCGGTCTCGGTTGAACACCCACTCGTCAAGCGCAGGAAGGAGGCGACCTGGCAACTGTCGAAAACTCATCTCAGCCTGTGAACTCCGTGAGAGGCTTGCCGACGGCCCATTCTGGCCGATAGCGATCAAGCATCGAGTTCACGGTCTCCATGCCGATAACGTTGTTGCTACTGTCCAAAATGATCATTTGCTTGCCTCGGACTGAGTACGGCATGGTCACTAAGTCTGGCCATACCGCCGTCCAAGCCTTCTCGTTTGTGAGCCACTCACGCCGTGACCAGTCCACGAGGCCTTGCGCAGAGGAATCCTGTCCCGAAAGCCCCGCGAGAATGCGGGTGCAACTGTACGCGATCTGTCCATTCGGCAGAGCAGTTGGCCCGTCTCCTCCATTTGGAAGATATGCGCACGCCACCGGACTGTCATGGATCGCCTGTCTCGGGGTTTTCCTGACTTCCGCCGGCCACCAATAGTCTGACGAGACCTCTATCTCCTGTGGCCAGCGCTGTGGACTCACCGTCAACAGTGCCCGGGGGAGCAGCGAATCGACCGTAAGCAGGTACAGCACGCAGCCAATCGCAACCCAACTCGTCGTTGTCATCCTGTATGCAACGGGAGCAAGCCATGCGATTGACAGTGGTAGCGTCGCAGCGAGTGCTGCAATCGTGACCATGAACAATGTCTTCTGCGCGCCGTACTCGGGACCGGTCCCTGCCCACCAAGTTCCGACGGTGCTGATCGCAAGGGCGTAGGCAGAAAGTAAAAGCAGTGGCGCGAACCTCAGAAGTCGCCTCTTGACGACCTCAACGGGTAGTTGCCGGGCGAGCAGCAAGCTCGCCAGTACCACGCTGGCTGTGGCGAGAATGGCAAGGATCGGCGTAACGACTTCCGTGCCTCCGCGGCTCTCAAGAAGTTGTAGGGCCGGAATACGTGCGGCCATGGCGATGCCGCCGACGGCCCCTCCTTGGGGGTTTGTGGTTGTCAAGAGAGGTTGGTCTGCCATATATAGCAGCGTTTGCCACGCCATTCGCGCCATAGTTGCAACAACAATGATTAGGAGTGCGACGCCGATCCAGTCAACCCTCCTTAGGGACCGCCCACGGATCCCACTTCTTGTAAGCCAAATCCCAAGGCTCAAGAGCACGACTAGGCTCACTGGCAGCAATGGGAACCAGACTCCAGCACCGAGAACCACTGCAAGTGAGCTGAGGAATGCCGTTCGTCTAGCGGTCCCGGGCACCAAGAAGACCGCGATCCATAGCGTGACAACGAGGATCACCCACTGGAGAGTCATATGGCCAAAGTTGAGAAGGGCCGCGTTCCCTGTTGCAAGAACGAGAGCGCCAGCCCAAATCATAGGGGGAGGCAAATAGGCTTTTCGAGTACTCGCTGGGTACCCGACCGTTCGCAGTCTCATTTCCGCAACTGGCGCGA
>JAGWVT010000196.1 GCA_018970765.1 Actinomycetales bacterium | reverse complement strand
ACTCCGCCCACCATACCGGCCTTGTGATGCCAGCGGGCGGCACGGTCGGCATAGGGTGTGCGCCGGCCGCTGCGGAAGCGGCCCTTGAAGCGCCAGCGCCAGATGCCCACGACGATGCCGGTCAACGCTGAAACACTGCCGGCGACGGACAGCCAAATGACGATGTCAGTCCACCATGCATTCAGCGCGCCGCCACGAAAGATGTACAACCAATGCAGCCAGGCGCCGACCCAGCCCCAGGTGCGCTCCACACGCGTTGCGTCGCGCACCACCTCGCCCGTTCGGCTACTGACGTAAATCCAGCGGCGCTCTGAATCGTCCACTTCCACCACATGAAGCGGGCGGTGCCCGTCCAGGGCGCGCGAGTGGGTCCAGGCGTCTTCCTGTACCTGCTTAAGCCAGCGTCCGGGTACGCCACCTGCAAAGTGCTGCGCACTGGCCTGCGCTGCCTCAGAAGAGACCGTAGCGATTAATCGGCCCGTCAGCGCATCTACGGCCGCTGGGTAACGGCCTTCCTCGTTGAAGATGTAGCGCGGTTGGCCGGCCACGCTGGTGAGCCGCCAAGTGTCGGTACTGACCGCGCCACGGCGAGCACTGGGCGCTGGCGGGGTCGCCGGCACTTCTGCACGCGCCAATGCCAGCGCTACGCAACAGCCGTCGGCCGGCAGGGCGGGAAGGGCCTCCAGGCGCTCGGCAACGGTGAGCTTGGGATAGCCCACGTACACCATCACTACGCCCGAGACGAACCAGGCCAGCATGACTACGCACAGCGCAATGCCGAACCAACGGTGGACCAGGTAGAGCCAGCGTTTAAGCTGCGAACTCATGGTCGGCCGGATCAGAAGCGCCAGTCCGCGCTCACCGTCCAGGTGCGCGGTGTGCCGAGGTAGGCCAGGCTGCTGGCCCCCACCGTCGCGGCGTAGACCTTGTCAGTCAGATTGATGACACCGGCTCGGAGCGTGGTACGTGCATCCCACTGCCACGCGGCTTGCGCGCCAAAGAGGTCGTAGGCGCCGTCCCAGGCTGTGTTGGCGGTGTTCGCGTAGCGCTGCCCGACATGACGCCAGTCCACCCGTACCTGCCACCCGGCCGCCGGCCTCCAGCTCAAGACCGCTCCCGCCACCCAGTCCGGCGTATTCGCAGGTCGGTTGCCCGCGCGCTGGACCACCGTGGTGCCGACTGTCTCGGTGAAGTCCTTGAACTGTGCGTCGGTGTAGCTAATGTGACCACTGATGCCGATTGTTGGCGTTAGGGCCCAGCCACCGACCACTTCAATGCCCTGCGCTGACTGGGCGCCTATGGGAATCACTCGCGTCCGGTCATTGGGGTCGGTCACGGAGATGTTCTCGCGCACGATGTCATACAAGGCGACGCGTAGGTCCCCACGGCCGCCGTCAAAGCTGCCTTTGGTGCCGACTTCAAACTGCCGGCCTTTCGTGAGGTCGAAATCGCGTAGCGCCGAAAAACCCGCCGTGGACAGGATGCCGGCGGGCGGGTCCGCGGCCGTGCTGTATTGCGCATAAACCTGCCACCGTGGATTCAATTCCTTGACTACGCCCAGCCGACCGGTCACCGGGCGGTAGGCGATGCTGAAGAGCGCCGGGTTGGTCGCCGTCACTGTGCGGTGGTTCGTCACCTGCAAATCGATGCGGTCGACGCGCAAGCCGCCGATGACCGACCACCCGTTGCCCAGCACGGTGCGGTTCTCGGCGAATGCCGCGAATGTGCGAAGCCGATTGGTAGCACCGGGCGTGTAGGTGCGCGTGATGCCTGGCATGGACAGGAAGAAGGTGTCGGCGGGGTTGTACGGGTCGCTGCGGCCAAAGGGCCCAGCCACGCTCAGGGGGAAACGGGTCTGGCGGTTGTAGTTCCAGTCCCACCCGAAGGCGCTGTCGCTTTTCAAGCCACCAAGCGTGCCCTTGAGGCTCAGTTCGCCCCGGCTGCCGTAGACATGCTGGTCATGGCGCTGCAACAATGCGCTGCTGCGTTCGACTAGGGTGTTGT
>JAGWVT010000009.1 GCA_018970765.1 Actinomycetales bacterium | reverse complement strand
CAACGTTTGGCCCCGGAAATTTCCGGGGCCAAACGTTGTTCTCGTCTTAGACAGTGGCGCCTATGAAACGGAGGCGCCAGTGCCTTCCAGCCACTTGTTAACAGTGTCCTTGTTCGCATCGATCCACTTCTGGGCTGCCTCCTCCGGAGACATGCCGCTCTCAATGTCCAGGGCCACCTGGTTCTGATCCGCGTTGGTCCAGGAGAAGTTCTGCACCAGCGTGGCGAACGGCGAGCCTGACTCCACGAGCTTGGTCGTCGCGAGCTTCACCAGTGGGGTCTCCGGGTAGTCCGTCAGCCCACTTGCCTTCGCTGCATCAGTCCAGTCATTGGCCGGAAAGTTGATGCGGCAGAGCTGGACCTTGGCCAGGAAGTTCTGCGGCTCGTAGAAGTAGCCGAGCGCTGCCGTCTTGTCCTTGTCGGCCTTGGTGAACAGGTCGATCAGTGCGGCCTCAGATCCGGTGTTGATGATCTTGAAGTTGAGGTTGTTCGCCGAGACCATCTTCTCGCCGATCGTGGTGTACCCGGGTGGGCCTTCGTACCAAGCCCCCTTGTCGCCGGATTCTGCGTTCTTGAACAGGTCGGCGTACTTGTTCAGGTTGGCACTGTCCGCAATGTCCGGGTTCTCGTCACACATCCACTGTGGGACATACATGCCGATGAGCCCGACGTTGCCATTGAGTCCGGCCTCCTGAATGGCGCCACGATCAACCCACTCCTGCCAGCGGCCGCCGCCCCAGTCTTCGATGATCACATCGACAGAACCGGCTTCCATGGCGTCATAGGTTGTGCCCGCCTCATCGAGCGTCGTCTGGGTGATGTTGCAACCCAGCACGTTCTTGGCGACCTCGGTGACTACTTGGGCCGATGCGGTGTAACCCACCCAAGCGTGCATGGCCATGCCCCAGTCACCACAGTCCGCGGGTGCGGGAGCGGCGGCCGACGCCGTGGCTGCGGCCGTTGCTGCTGGCGCCGCACTACTCTGCGCCGCCTCGTTCACACCGCCACCGCAGGCAGCAATCGCCAGTGCGGCGACTGCAATGCCCGACAGGGCGGTGAGGTGCTTCAAACCACGTGTCCTCATAGATGCGTTCCCTCCGATGAACTTCGGCAATGGGGCATTGAATAGTTGGGATCGTAACCAGCGGCTGCCCACACAGGGTGCAATCCCTGCAAAATCCCCTCCGGACGGGCCGCTATCGGGAGGTGGAAGCCCGGTCAGTGCGGTTGGCCCCGGCATGGGCAATGCGATCCAGGACCACTCCCAGCAGCACAATGGCTAGGCCGGCGGCCAGGCCCTTACCGGCCAACTCCGGCTTGGATTGGCCAACAATGACCAGGTAGCCCAACCCGCCCGCACCGACCAGACCCCCGATGACGACCACGGCGAGGACGAAGATCAACCCCTGGTTGGCGCCAAGGAGCAGTGACCGCTTCGACGCCGGCAGTTGGACCTTCGTGATGATCTGGCCCGTGGTCGAACCGGAGGCTGTCGCCGCCTCCACCATGTCCTTGGGTACCCCACGCACTCCGTCGGCAACCACCCGCACGACCACCGGGGCGGCATAAAACACCCCGCAGACGATGGCGGCAAACCGCGTCGGCCCGAACAGAGCGAGCACTGGAACGAGATAGACGAATGCGGGCAACGTCTGGCCGGCATCAAGCAGCGGCTTGAGAGCGCGCTCCACCCGAGAACTTCGTCCAGCCAGCACACCCAGGATCACCCCGATGATCATGACGATGAGGGTGGCCAGCAGCACCTGCGCCAGCGTCACCATGGTGTCGTTCCACAGGCCGATGACCACGATGGCGGTCAGCAGCAGGATCGACAACAGCCCGATGGTGCGCCCGCCAATGATCGCCGCAAGCAACGAAATCGCGATCACCGTGAGGTACCAGGGCGAGTTCGCCAGCAGTGACTCAAGTGGATTCAGGATGGTCACGGTGAAGGTCTCATTGAAGGTGGTAGTGAGGAATGAAAACGTCGAGGTGAACCAAGTGATGGCCGTATCCGCAAGGTGAGCGACCTGCTCACCGAAGTTCAACTGCTCGGGGAACACCGCCGCCCAGAGCACGTAACGCGACAGCACGACGGCGATGATCGTCACCACTGCGGCAACAGCCACGCCGACGTAGCGCCGAAGTCGTACCTGGCGAGATTCGGTTACCGCGGTTTCAGTTCGTACGACCGCCGCCGTGGTGGCCCGATCCAGCATCACCGCGAGCAACACGACCGCCAGCCCGGCAACGAAACCGTCGCCAACATCACGAATGATGAGGGCTTCGACGACCGGCTTGCCCAGCCCAGGGGCGCCGATGAGCGCGGCAATGACAACGAAGGAAAGTGCGGCCAGTGTTGTCTGGTTGATGCCAAGGATGATCGTGCGCCGCGCCATCGGCAGTTGCACCTTGCGTAGCAATTGCCATCGCGTCGAACCCATCGCGGTCGCTGCCTCGACCGGCCCCTGCCGCAGGCTCCGGATCGCATGTGCGGTGATGCGGATGCAGATTGGAATGCTGTACACCATTGTCGCGATGGTTGCCGAGGCAACACCGATGAGAAAGACCAATGCCAGCGGCGCCAGGTACACGAGCGTCGGCAGGATCTGCGCGAGATCCAGTGCGGGGCGCAGCGTGGCCATGACACGATCGTTCAAGCCAGCCCACACACCCAGTGGTAGCCCGATGGCCAGGGAAAGCAGCACGGCGCCGATAGTCATGGCAAGGGTGTCCATGGTGTACGTCCACATGCCCAACATCCCGCAGCCGAGGATCAGCGCCATGGACAGCAGCGCCATGCGCAGGGTTGATGATGCATAGACGACAAAGCCGATCAGCGCGAGCACGCCGAGCCAACCGATGAGTGGAATGACGTTGCCCGCAGCAGGCACAGAGATGATGGACTGGATGAACTCAATGAAGCCCTGGATAACTGCGCGAATCGGATTGAAGAAATAGATGAATGCCGGGCTCTCGGTGCGGTTCCCTCGGATCGCGCTGGCGAAGTCGCGCAGAATTGCCGTGAACCAGGTATCCGATGCGGTGGACAGGGTCAGGGTGTGAATACCTCGAAAGACGGTCGCGAGGATCCACCAGGCGAGGATCAACAAAATGACCAAGACCCAGCGCCGCTTCAGAAAAGTCAGCCACCGGTTGCGTCCATTCGGATCAGCGTTCAGGTCGACCGCAGCTGCTGGGGGTGCCTCAGTTGCCACGATCGACTCCATCACCGGCAACTAGGCGAAGAACGTCGTTGGAACTGACAACACCGACCAGGGTGCCTGACTCGACAACCTTGATTGGTGCAGTCGATTTCAAGATCACTGGAGTGGCTTCCCGAACAATCGTGTCTGCAGGCAGTTCCGGTCCGCTGAGATCCTCACCCTGCTGGGGTGCACGAACAACAGATCGCAGGGTCAACACATGCGACTTCGGGATATCGCGCGTGAAGTCGGCGACATAGTCATCCACCGGTCGGGCAACGAGATCCTCCGGTGTTCCCATCTGCACGACAGCGCCATCACGCATGATCGCAATACGGTCACCGAGCTTCATGGCTTCAGCAAGATCGTGAGTGATGAACACCATCGTCTTGCCAAGATCACGATGCAGGCGCATGACTTCGGCTTGCATGTCGCGGCGAATCAGTGGATCCAGGGCGCTGAATGGCTCGTCTAGGAACAGCACCTCCGGGTCCACCGCCAATGCGCGAGCCAGGCCAACCCGCTGCTGCATGCCGCCGGAGAGCTGATCAGGGAAAGCGTTGCCGTAGCCCTGCAAGCCAACGAGTTCAATCACCTCATTGGCACGTGCGTATCGCTTATCCCTGCTCACACCATTGATCTCAAGTGGATAGGCGATGTTGTCGATGACGCGGCGGTGTGAGAGCAGACCGAAGTGTTGGAAGACCATCGAGAATTTCGTCCGACGAAGGTCGCGCAGCCGCGATCCACTTACCTTCAGGACATCCTCGCCACCCAAAGACACCGCACCCGCGGTGGGTTCGATCAGGCGAGTCAGGCACCGCACCAACGTGGACTTGCCCGATCCGGAAAGTCCCATGACCACGAACACCTCGCCGGGCGCAACGTCGAAGGTCACATCCCGGACTGCCACCGTGCAACCGGTCTTGGCGCGCAGTTCGGCGCGGGGTAGTCCCGCATCGGGTGAGCCCACGAGCTTGGACGGATTCGGGCCGAAGACCTTCCACAGGCCGGTGACGCTGATCGTTGGTTCGGACGACATATCGGGATTGTGCCGTCTTTGGCCTGCGCCGGAGCCCATTCGGCAAAGGAGGGTGCTACCCCTCCAGCCACCCGCTGGATCCGGGGCGCACGTTCTGATAGGTGTGCTTGGCCTCGCAGTACTCCAAAAGGCCGGATGGACCCAGCTCGCGACCCACGCCGGACTGCTTAAACCCGCCCCACTCCGCCTGCGGCAAGTACGGGTGGTAGTCGTTGATCCAGATGGTGCCGTGCCGAAGGCGCCGGGCCACCCGCGCGGCACGACCGGCGTCCTGGGTCCAGACCGCACCCGCCAAGCCGTAGATCGTGTCGTTGGCGATCCGCACTGCGTCGTCCTCGCCCTGAAAGGTTTCGACGGTCAGCACCGGTCCGAAGGATTCGTCCTGCACACAGGTCATCTCGCTGCGGCAACCGTCCAGAATCGTCGGCAGGTAGTACCAGCCATCAGCCAGTGCCGGATCACTCGGCACCTGCCCACCGCAGCGCAACTCGGCACCCTCAGCGATCGCCGCCTGCACGTATCCGGCGACCTTGGCTCGGTGTTGCTCAGAAATCAATGGACCTGCCTGCGCAGTCGGATCCTGCGGTCCGCCCAATCGGATCCGTAGCGCCCGTTCCACCAGGGCGTCAACAAAGCGATCATGGATCTGTTCCTGCACGATGAGTCGCGCACCCGCGGAGCAGACCTGACCGGAGTGCAGGAACACAGCCGTGAGCGCATTGTCGACGGCTGCATCCCAGTCGGCGTCAGCGAAGACGATGTTGGGGTTCTTGCCACCCAGTTCCAGGGCAACCTTTTTCACGGTCGAAGCGGCAGCGGCCATCACCCGTCGCCCGGTCACCAGCCCGCCGGTGAAAGAGACCAGATCAATGTCTTGATGCGAGGCCAGTGGCGCACCTGCGGTGGCTCCGGCTCCGGTGACCAGATTGGCTACGCCAGCGGGTATCCCCGCCTCGGCCAGCGCATGCATCAGCAGGATCGCCGTGCTGGGAGTGAGTTCACTGGGTTTCAACACAAAGCAGTTACCCGCCGCCAATGCCGGCGCGACCTTCCAGGAGGCTTGTAGCAGCGGGTAGTTCCACGGCGTGATGAGCCCGCAGACACCTACCGGCTCGTAGTCGATGCGTGCGATGGCATTCGGATTCCCCGTATCCACAACTCGCCCCGCCAGCGAACCGGCGATCCCGGCGAAATAGCGGACACATCGAATGACGTCGCCAATATCGGCTTCAGCTTCCACCAAACGCTTGCCGGTGTCTCCCGACTCAGCAGCCGCAAACCCGGCAAGATCGCGCTGCAGGATGTCGGCCAAACGCGTGAGCAGCTGCGCCCGTTCGGTCACCGGAGTCGTCGGCCACGGACCTGCGTCGAAGGCGCGCCGTGCCGCAGCGATGGCCCGGATGGTGTCGGCGCTGTCGGCCTCGTCAACTACTGCCACCAGTGACTGGTTGGCCGGCGATCTGATCTCGCGCGTGGCACCACTGTCCGCATGGCACCACTGGCCATCGATGAACAGCGAGGGAGGCGCGACGCTGGTCACGACTGAGCCCGGTGACGGTAGAACGGGGCCGGATCGGCAGGCAGGGGCGTGTTGCCCAGGATGAGGTCGGCAGCCTTCTCCGCCATCATCATCACCGGCGCATAAATATTGGCGTTCGTGACGTACGGCATCGCGGAAGCATCCACGACGCGAATGCCGTCCAGCCCACGCACTTTCATTGTCTGCGGATCCACAACGGACATCTCGTCCGTGCCCATCCGATTCGTGCAACTGGGGTGGTAGGCCGTCTCCCCGTCGCGACGAACCCAGTCCAGCACCTCTTCATCGGTGCTGACCTGCGGGCCCGGTGAGATCTCGCCTGAACTGAAGGGTTCGAACGCCGATTGCGAGAGGATGTCGCGCGCGACGGCAATGGCCTCCACCCACTCGCGTCGATCCTGCGCGGTAGACAGGTAGTTCATCCGAATTGCCGGGGCCTGGGTCGGATCGGCAGTCGTGATGAGCACGCTGCCCCGGGCGTCGGAATACATCGGCCCGATGTGCACCTGGTAGCCGTGACCACCAGCCGGCGCGGTGCCGTCATAGCGCACGGCGATCGGGAGAAAGTGGAACATCAAGTTCGGGTAGTCGACGTCCTCGTTCGAGCGCGCGAATCCACCGCCTTCGAAGTGATTCGACGCACCAGGGCCGGAGCGCAAGAAGAGCCACTGGGCGCCGATGAACGGTCGACGCCAAAGTTTCAAGTTCGGGTTCAACGACACCGGCTGCTTGCAGGCGTGCTGGACGTACACCTCGAGGTGGTCCTGCAAGTTTTGGCCGACACCGGGAAGGTGATGCACCGGTTCGACGCCGACGGATTGCAGATGCGCGCTGTCCCCAACTCCGGACAGCTGCAGAATCTGCGGTGAGTTAAAGGCGCCCGCACACAGGATGACCTCGTCGGCGTTGATGCGCTCCCGACCACCCCGGCCGATGACCTCGACGCCCCTGGCTCGTCCACCCTCGATCACGATCCGCGCCACGCGGGTGCTGGTCCGCACCGCAAGATTGCGCCGATGCTTGACCGGGTAGAGGTAAGCGCGCGCGGCGGAGAGTCGTCGTCCGTGTCGGAGGTTGCGATCGAACGCGGCAAACCCTTCCTGCCGGTATCCGTTGACATCTGAAGTCAACTGATAGCCCGCCTGCTGGACGGCCTCGAAGAACGCTCCGAACAGTGGGTTGCGCACCGGTCCGCGCTCCACGACCAGAGGGCCCGCACCGCCACGCCATTCATCGGCACCGGCCAGGCAGGTTTCCATCCGCTTGAAGTAGGGCAGGCAGTTGGCGTAACTCCAAGTCTGCATGCCTGGATCAGCGGCCCAGCGCTCATAGTCCATCGGATTGCCACGCTGGAAGATCATCCCGTTGATGCTGCTTGACCCACCGAGGATCTTTCCGCGACCCTGAGTGATGCGCCGATTGTTCATCTGCGGCTCTGGCTCGGTCGTATACATCCAGTCGTAGCGCGGGCTCCCGATCGGGAAGGTCAACGCGGCAGGCATATGAATGAACGGATCGAGCGCCCAGTCCCGCCGACCGGCCTCCAGCACCAACACTGACCGACTGCCATCGGCAGTTAGGCGATTAGCTAGGCAGCTTCCTGCTGAGCCACCGCCGACGACGATCGTGTCGTAATGCTTCGCCCTGCTTGCCATTGCGAAACGGTACTAATCGCCGAGTTCGGCGCGCCGGCGCGTGACGTACTCCGCCAATTCAGCCTTGATCGCGTCATCCATCGCCGGGGGCTCGTACTCCTCAAGCTTCTTCGTCGCAATCTCACCGGCACGAGTCGCGGTGTCACGTGCACCCAGTCGGGTCCAGCGTTCGAAATTGTCGGAGCTGGATAGGAATGGGCGGTAGAAGCAGTCGCGGAAACGCTCCATGGTGTGTGCAGCGCCGAGGAAGTGCCCGCCATGGCCGACCTCTTCGTGGGCACCGAAGGCCAGCGACTCTTCGCTGATCTCCAGGGGCGTGAACTCCTTCTGCAGCATCTCGAGCACCTGCACGTCGATGACGAATTTCTCGTAACTTGAGACCAAGCCACCCTCAAGCCACCCAGCGGTGTGCATCACGAAGTTCGTGCCGGCCAGGAAGGTCGGCAGCATCGTCATCACTGATTCATAGGCCGCCTGGGCATCCGGCGTCTGCGAGGAGTTCAGGCCGCCACCAGTGCGGAACGGCAGACCGAACCGACGCGCGATCTGCCCGGTGCACAGCAGGCCAACCGCTGACTCCGGAGTGCCAAACTGCGGCGACCCAGACTGCATGTCGATGTTCGAAAGGAAGGAGCCAAAGACCACCGGTGCGCCGGGACGGATCAACTGGCTTAACGCGATGCCGGATAGTGATTCAGCGATCTGCTGCGCGAGCGTGGCCGGCACTGACACCGGGGACATTGCACCCATCAGCAGGAACGGCGTCATGATCACCGGCTGATTGGCCTTGGTGTACTCGAACTGCGCATCAAGCATGCGGTCGTCCCAGCGCAGCGGAGAGTTGCAGTTCACCAGCGAAATGCACACTGGCGTCTTCTCCATCGTCTCTCGACTTCCAAAGACGATCTCCGCCATGTTCAACGTATCAATCGCGTTGCCCGCGCTTACCACGTTGCCCATGAAGATCTTGTCAGTCAAGGTCAGTGCGTTGTAGACCATGTCCAGGTGCCGGGAGTCCAGCGGCGCATCATTGGGTTCCACCACGACGCCTCCAACGGAGTCCATGGCGGCAAAACTCTGCGACAACTTGGCGAAGTTCTGAAAGTCCGACAGCGCACCGTCGCGCCGCGTATCACCCTGTCGAACGAATGGTGCGCCGTAGACCGCGGAGAACACCATGTGATTGCCGCCGATATGCACGTCGTGGGCGTGGTTACGTGCTTGCATGTCGAATTCGCGCGGCGCCTTGGCGATCTGCTCCAGCACAAAGTCCGGATCCAGGAAGACCTTGTTCTCCTCGATCTTCTGACCAGCCGCACGGAAGAGTTCCAGGGCCTCGGGCTTCATGAACTCAATGCCGAGTTCCGTCAGGATCCGCTTCCACCCCTTATCCAGGGTCGCCATCGCATCCTCGGAAAGGATTTCGTACCGGGGCATCTGATTGATGAACACTGAACGCACCTCTCGCGAGCCTGTGACGGAGTCGTCGTCGAATTCTAGGCACGTTGTGGAACTTTGGTTCCACAAGATGGAACAATGCCGACATGTCAGCCACCGCCGGCACTCAGGCCGTCGACCGCGCTGCCGGTCTGCTGGTCGAGGTGCTCACCTCGCCAGACGCCGTGACCTTCGCCCAACTGCAGACCAGTAGCGGCCTAGCCAAGAGCACCCTGTCGCGATTGCTGTCCAGCCTGCAGCGCCACGGGCTCATCGCGCGGACCGACGAAGGTGGCTTCACGGCTGGCCCAGTGCTCGCACAGCGAGAGTCCAGCGCCCTCGAACGGCTGATTGCGTCCGCTGCACCACACCTGCAGGAGCTCAGTGCTGTTACCGGCGAGACCATTAACCTGGCAGTGCTTGATGGCGATGAAGTGACCCAGATCGACCAGGTTGACTGTCGCTACCTCACGGGCTTCACCGGCTTTATCGGCAACGTGAACTGGATCGGGCAGCGGGTTCCACTGCACTGCTCGGCCGTAGGCAAGGTCTTCCTTGCTTTCGGTGCACCGCTTCCGGCCGGGCGACTTGAGCGCCGCACAACACGGACACTTGCCAATCGCACCGAGTTGGCCGACGACCTAGACCGAGTGCGCAGGCGTGGCTGGGCGCTTGCGGACTCCGAGCTCGAGGACGGCCTCGTTGCAGTCGCCGCGCCGATTCGCGGCCCGGATGGAAGGGTCATCGCAGCACTGTCCATCTCCGGGCCCAGCACTCGCTTAACTGCGGGGCACCATGAGGAGTTGGGCATGTTGACCAAGACGCAGGCTGATCGACTCTCGGCCGAACTCGGCTGCACCGCAGTGCAGTCGCAGTCCGCCGCACGACCCAGAAGGGCAGGAGCAGCATGACCCCGGACGACATCCTCAAGGGCCTGTACGAGGAGACGATGGTGGGCAATGCCCCGGCCGTCTTGGAATTGACCAATCAGGGTCTTCAGATGGGCATGACCCCGGACGACATCCTGTTCGAGGCCCTTATTCCATCTTTGGAAGAGGTCGGTGCGCGGTTCGAGCGAGGTGACTACTTCGTTCCCGAGATGCTGATCGCCGGCAAGGCCATGTCAGGTGCGCTGGACATCCTTCGCCCGCTACTCGCACAAACCGGCGCCGAAACCGTCGGCACATTCGTCATGGGCACCGTCAAGGGTGACGTGCACGACATCGGCAAGAACCTCGTCAACATCATGCTCGAGGGCGCCGGGTTCCACGTTATCGATCTCGGCGTGCAGTGCCCCCCGGAGAAGTTCATCGCCGCGATCGAGGAGCACAAGCCGGACATCGTCGGCATGTCCGCCTTCCTCACCACGACCATGCCGATGTTCAAGGCCAACATCAATGCCATCGAGAAGGCTGGCCTGCGTGATCAAGTCATCATCATGGTCGGCGGCGCTCCGGTTACCCAGGAATACGCCACCGCCTGCGGGGCAGACGGCTACGCGGCCGATGCCGCAACTGCCGTGCGCCGCGCGAAGGAACTCCTCGCCGCACGACGAAGTGCATAGGTCAGCCACCGGTGAATGAGCGGGCAAGCACGGAGCAGGTTCGCGTCGACATCGCCTTTGACCCTCCGGGTAAGTCGGTCCGGGTACCCACGGGCGTCAGCATCTTCGACGCGGCGAGTTGGAACGGCATCGCCATCGACTCGACCTGCGGCGGACACGGCACCTGCAAGAAGTGCCGGGTGCAGGTCGTCGATGGCAACGTGCCGATCGGTCGCCTAGACAGCCGCGCGTTCACGCCCGAGGAGATTCGAGACGGGTGGCGCCTGGCCTGCATCGCGCAAGCCACGCAACACCTTCGGGTGCACGTACCGCCGCTGACCACACGACCCAAAGCGGCAACCGTCGGAGTCGGCCGGCAGGTGATTCTGCGACCTTCGGTCACCAAGCGCTACCTGCAGATGACCGAGCCGACACTGGCGGACCAGCGCCCCGACGTGCGGCGACTGCTCGATGAGCTCACCGACGTGACCGCCAACATCGACCCCGCATTACTGCGCGATCTGCCGCGCCAACTTCGTCAGGCCAATTTCGCCGTCACCGCGGTGGTTGTCGATGACCAGGTGATTGCCATAGAACCGGGTGACACTTCACAGGCCGTGTATGCGGTCGCGATCGATCTGGGTACCACCACCGTGGTGGCAACGCTGCTGGACCTGACGACTGGAACGCCAATGGCCGTAGCCTCCAGTCTCAACAAACAGCAGCCCTTTGGTGCCGATGTCATCAGTCGGATCAGCGCAACCATGCTGGATGCTGACGCGCTGGCAAAACTGCGTGAACTGGCGCAGTTGACCATGGCCGAACTCATCGAGCAGACATGCAGCGAGGCCGGTATCACCACCGATCAGGTCTATGAAGCCGCCATTGCCGGCAACGCCACCATGACGCAGATCGCTTTGGGTATCGACCCCGAGCCACTCGGTGTCGCACCCTTCATCCTGGCCACTGACGAACTGCCAACCATGCCGGCAAGCGAGCTGGGCCTGGGCATTAACCCGCGAGCACGTGCGTACCTCTTCCCATCCCTGGGTGCCTATGTCGGCGGCGACATCATCGCCGGGGCGCTGGCCACCGGCATGGACCGGGACAAGCGACTGCGCCTGTTCATCGACATAGGCACCAACTGCGAAATCATCCTGGGCGACGGTGAGCGCCTGATCGCAACCGCAGCACCAGCGGGTCCGGCATTCGAAGCCGCCTCGATTCGCCAGGGCATGCGTGCGGCCCCCGGCGCAATCGAGGTTGTGACGTTCACCGACGAGGGCGTGCAGCTTCAGGTGATCGACGACGCGGAACCCAAAGGCATCTGTGGGTCTGGCCTGGTAGATGCCGTAGCTGAACTGGCGCGAGTCGGGTTGCTTGACGCCTCCGGTCGATTTGTTGACGACGAACGAGCCAAGGAGATCGCACCTCACCTGGCCCATCACATGGTGATGCGGGGCGACGAGCGCGTTTTCATCCTGGCTGGCGAGGGCGACGACGCGGTGTTTCTCACGCAGCGAGACGTGCGCGAACTGCAGTTTGCCAAGGCGGCCATCAGCACTGGGTGGAAGTTGCTCCTTGAGGAATACGGGGCGCAGGAACGTGATGTGCAGCAGGTGCTCCTTGCCGGTTCCTTCGGCACCTACCTGTCAGCACGCAATGCGATTCGCATCGGGCTGGTGCCAAAGATTCCCGCTCTGCGCGTGGTGAGCGCCGGCAACGTCGCTGGCGAAGGCGCCAAGATGGTGCTGCTCTCCGGCCCGGAACGCCACGGCGCAACCGCGATGCTGGGCGAAATTGCCTACGTCGAACTCTCCGATCGCACCGACTTCAACGACCGCTTCGTTGATGAGCTTGCCTTTCCGCAGTAGGTCGGGACTATGAAGGTACCCACCAAGGACCTCGCGATCATCGCTTGCGGTGCCTTGAGCGTGGACCTGAGCCGAGCCCTAGCGGCACTGGGTGTTGATTGCGACCTGCACCCGTTGCCACCGGTGCTGCATAACCGGCCGGAACGCATCGCCAACGCTGTCGAGGAACAAATCCTGCGGCTTAGACCCGACTATCGCCAGCTCGCCATCGGCTACGCAGACTGCGGCACGTACGGTGCGCTAGACGAACTGTGCGAGCGATACAGCCTCGTTCGCCTACCCGGCCAGCACTGCTATGACCTGCTGGCCGGCCCACCGCGCATCGAAGCGCTGCTCGCCGAAGAGCCGGGGACCTACTTCCTCACCGACTTCCTGGTCGCTGCCTTTGATCGCCTCGTGTGGCAGGAACTTGGTCTTGATCGCCATCCGCAACTGCATGGTGACTACTTCGGCAACTATCGTCGCGTGGTTTGGCTTGCCTCCCAGCGAACAACCGAGTTGGAGGAGGCCGCGAATCGCGCCGCGTATCGACTCGGCCTTCCGTTGGACATTGTGGACATTATGGACATTATGGACATTGTGGACATCACTCATGGGAGCTCACTTATGGCGTATACGTCCGGTATACTGCATCCGTGACCGCAACCACCATCAAAATTGATAGTGCGGTTCGTGACCGGCTCAACGACTTGGCTACTGACTTCGGGTGCACCGCTGGCAGCATGGTGGAACGACTCCTCGACGAATTCCTCTGGCGTCGGCAGGTTGACCTAGCCATTGCGCAGATGAGCAGCATGACTGTGGAGGAACGCGAGGCATACCAGCGCGAGGTAGAACTTTGGGATTCCACGTTAGGTGACGGGCTTCCGTGACTGAGTTGACACCAGGCCGCGTCATTTGGGCAGATCTAGGTCAAACCGTCGGTCGCGAGCAGAGAGGCCGAAGGCCAGCGGTTGTCGTCTCGACACGCGACCACCTCACCGGCGCCGACACTTTGGTGACCGTCGTACCTTGCACTCGTCGCCAGCATCACTGGGCCAACCACGTCGAACTCGTCGGCCCGACTCAACTCAGTGTCGTGAGTTTTGCCATGACAGAGCAGATTCGAACGTTGAGCCGCCAACGCATTCACCGCATGGCCGGCTACGTCTCAATCGACTGCCTCCATGCGATCTCCCGGTGGCTCACAACCTGGCACGTACCTGGCACGATCACAGCGTGAAAATCACCATGCTGCTGGCTGATGCGGCGCAGGAGAGCCAGGGCAAGCTGTACATCCTCGGGGGTGGCTGGTCGGTGACCTCAAGCCCCACCGGGCCGATGAGCCTGGCGATCAAGTTCGACGTCCCATGGGATCGCACCAACATCGAGCACGACTGGACGCTGCGCTTGCTCTCCGAGGATGGCTACCTCGTGCAGATTGAGGAAACGCCGATTGGTGTCGACGGTCAACTGACCGTGGCACGTCCCGACAATGTGCCCGCGGGGACCGCTGTCGATGCGGCGGTCACCGTGTCGTTCGGACCGCTACCCCTGGAACCAGGTCGCTTCGAGTGGCGGCTGGAAATCGACGGCACCACGGCGACCTGCCCGTTCACCGTGCGATAACTCAACGCCTTTATCAACCCGCTCGGTTCACCAGTTCTTCGAGTGCCTGACGAGCAAGGGCAGAAACCGTAGTGCCACGTGCTTGTGCAAGGTTCTCCGCTCGTAGGCGCATTGTGGACGAGAGTCGAAAAGTGACCTGGGGAGATGGTCCTCTGCCACCAGCAATTGCGGGGCGCCCAACGCGGGGAATGATCGTGACTTCAGCGCGATCAAGTGCTGAGTCATCTTCTTCAAACTCCTTGGCGATACGTGCGGCGTCCACCTCATCAAAGGTTTGCCCGTTGGCATCAGTCCATTGCCGAACCTGAGTCACGCCATCCCCCTTTCCTCAAGCGCTCGTTGATACCGACCACGCCATTTGGGACGCAGATCCATCACATGAATCACGAGAAGCCCGCCTTCAATTGGCACGGCCATGACCTCCAGCAATCGTCCGCTGTCGTCCCTTCCAAGGAAAACAATCCGTTCCTGTCGGCCGAGCTCGTCAGGGATGACGGCCATGACCAACGCACTCGCCATTGCCTGGCGGGCACGAGCACGCCCGACCCGATGACGTCTCGCGGACTGGGCGAACTCAATGACCACCCAGAGATATTGCCCTGCAAAATTACCGCGGAGAAGTCTTGCGGTCAACCTGTGGATGTTGTGGGTATTGCGGATATTGCAGACATTGATGCACCCCGTCGACAACTGATATATCTAGCCCGTGACCCTGGCCCTCGTGGACTCCTGGCCCACAGCGCCGCAGTCTCTGGCGGAGCGGGCCTATCGGGAGATCCGCACACTGATCGTCACCCTGGACCTAGCCCCCGGGTCAGTGATCAGCGAGACCGAACTGCAGGAGCGGCTCGGCATGGGTCGCACCCCCATCCGCGAAGCCCTGCGCAGCCTGGCGGATGAGCGCCTGATCGAGGTGTACCCACGCCGCGGCATGTTCGTCACCGGTGTGGATGCCCGAGACCTAAGCGCCCTCTCAGAGGTTCGGGAGATCCTCGAACCTCAGGCGGCGCGCATCGCCGCACAACGGCACACCGACGCCGATGCAGAGCAGATGCGGGAACTGCTCGCCGCGATCGATGACCTCGTGCCCGATCAGCGTGCGTTGATCGAATTAGATCAGCGCATCCATCAGGTGGTCTATCGCGGGACGCAGAACCCGTTCCTGATCGCGGCATTGGACGAGCACTACATGCACGCGCTACGCATCTGGTTCATGGCCCTTGACCGCATTACGGATCTTGCACAGGCGATCCGCGAACATCGAGCGATCCTCGAGGCGATCCTGCTGGGTGACCCAGAGCGCTCAGCGCAGGCGATGAGCCGGCATGTGGCTGGCTTCGAGACACAGATCCAACGCATTCTCTGAGTACAAACGCTTCACGTAAGACAGGTCAACGACAGGAGGCAGGTTATGAGCAAGGTTCCAGCTCGCGCACGATGCGTGGTCATCGGCGCTGGCATCGTCGGTAACTCGGTGGCATACCACCTCGCACGACTCGGCTGGCGAGACATCGTCCAGGTGGACAAGGGCCCTCTGCCAAATCCGGGTGGATCGACCGGCCATGCCTCCAACTTCATATTCCCGGTGGATCACTCCAAGGAGATGGCACAGCTGACCTTGGACTCAATGGCCCAGTACAAGGAGATGGGCGTGTTCACCGAGTCCGGTGGCATCGAGGTGGCGCGCACTCCGGAACGCATGCAGGAACTCACGCGACGCATCACCTCGGCGAAGTCCTGGGGAATCGACGATGTCGAACTCATTTCCCCGGAACGCGTCAAGGAGCTCGTGCCATTCATCGATGAGACCGTGATCCTCGGCGGCTTCTACACACCGAGCGTTGGTGTGGTCGATTCGCTGCGCGCCGGGACGATCATGCGTGAGCGAGCAACTGAGCTTGGTGCGCTCACCGTGGCCGGCAATGTTGAGGTCACCGGCATCGACGTCGTTGACGGTCGGGTCACCAAGGTGCGCACCGATGCCGGCGACATCGAGACAGAGTGCGTGGTTATCGCATGCGGCTGCTGGAGTCCCCGCATCGCACGGATGGCGGGAGTGTCCATCCCGCTGACTCCTGCAGTGCACCAGATGAAGGACATCGGGCCAGTGCCAAGGTTCGCCGACGCCAAGGGCGATATCGAGTACCCAATCGTGCGGGACGTTGACACGAACATGTACGAGCGGCAGCACGGCACTGGCCTGGAGATCGGCTCCTACGCACATCGACCGATCCTGTACAACCCGGAGGACATCCCATCCAATGCCGAAGCCGCACTCTCGCCCACGGAGTTTCCGTTCACGCAGGAAGACTTCGACCTGCAGGATGAGCACGCCTTGGAACTGATGCCAGAGATCGTCGGTGACGAAAGCATCGGCCAGAAGTACGCGATCAATGGCATCCTGTCGCTGACCCCGGATGGTATGCCGGTCCTAGGGGAGATTCCGGGTGTGAAAGGACTGTGGTCGGCTGCCGCGGTCTGGATCAAGGAAGGTCCGGGCGTCGGTCGCGCGATGGCCGAATGGATGGTGCACGGGGAGTCCGAGATCGACCTGCACTCATCCGACGTGGCTCGCTTCTATGAGCACCACAAGGCGAACGAGCACGTTAAGGCTCGCACCGCCGAGGGATTCAACAAGACCTACGGCATCGTGCACCCGGCGGAGCAGTGGGCAAGCAACCGCAAGGTGCGCCTATCCCCGTACTACGACCGCGAGCGCACGCAGGGTGCGGTGTTTTACGAAACAGTCGGTTGGGAGCGTCCGTTCTGGTACGAGTCGAACGCACCCCTGCTGGAGAAGTTCGGTGACGCAGTCATGCCGCGCACCGCTGAGTGGGATGCGCGCTGGTGGTCGCCGATCATCAATGCCGAGCACCTGCAGATGCGTGAAACGGCCGGCATCGTCGATCTGACGGCCTTCGCAATCTTCGACGTGATCGGCCCCTCAGCCCTTGATCTGGTCCAGCGCACTGCCATGCGGCAGATGGATGTCGCCGTCGGCAAGGTTGTCTACACGCCGGTGCTTTCCCAGTCCGGGGGGTTCAAGTCCGACCTGACCATCATGCGCCTTGGCCCACAGCACTTCCGTGTGGTCACCGGCGGCGCCCACGGCATGGCCGATATGAAGTGGTTCAGTGATCAGATCGGCGCCCTGGACAATGTGCAGATCGTGGATCTCACCAGCGCCTTCACGACGATGGGCCTGTGGGGACCGAATGCGCGGGCAATCCTGTCGGCAATCACCACCGATGACGTTTCGGCGGAAGCCTTCCCCTTCGGTACCTGTCGGACAATCGAAATCGGACCACTTCGCGTGCTGGCCTCGCGGATCTCCTACGTGGGAGACCTGGGCTGGGAGTTGTACCTGCCTATCGAACAGGGCGCGCGCCTGTGGGATCTGGTCTGGGAAGCCGGCCAGGACCATGGCGCGATCCCAGTGGGCATTGGTGTCTACGGCACCACCGGACGTTTGGAGAAGTCCTACCGTGCCTATGGCGCCGAGTTGGAAACCGAGTACAACGTAATCGAAGCTGGTATGCAGACCAAGAAGGTCAAAGAGGACGACTTCGTTGGCAAGGCTGCGCACCTTCGGCACCGTGACGAGGAACCGGCCGCCCTGCTGTGTTCGCTCACCGTCGACGATCACACCTCTGCCAGAGGCGAGAAGCGTTACATGCTCGGTCGCGAGCCGATCTTGACCACAGATGGGCAGGTGATCGTTGACGCAAAGGGTCGCCGCTCCTACGTGACCAGCGCAGGTTCGGCACCCTCACTCGGCAAGCACGTGTTGATGTCCTACCTGCCGCCCAAGCACGCGAAGGTTGGTGAACGACTACTGGTGGAGTACCTGGGGGAGCAGTACCCGGTCACCGTCGCAATGGTCGGCCCGACGCCGCTATTCGATGCGACGAATGATCGGATCATGGCCTAATGGAGATCTGCGTCTGCATCAAGCGGGTGCCACTGTTGGGCAGCAGCATCGTGCTGACCGACGATGGGATGGCCATCGATACAAAGCGGCTCGGCTTCACTCTGAGTCCACATGAGGAGTGCGCTGTCGAGGCCGCAGTGCAACTGGTGGAGCAGCATGGTGGCACCATCACGCTGCTCTGTCTGGGCACTGCCGAGGCAGAGGAGCAGTTGCGCGAGCAGTTGGCCATTGGCGCCGACCGGGCAATCCTGCTGCAGGCAGCTGTCGAAGGTACCAATGAAGCCGATCCACAGGCGACTGCTGAACTATTGGCCGAGGCCATCCTCGCCGAAGACCGTGAGTTCGACCTGATCCTGCTTGGTTCCGAATCTGCCGACACGGCCGGCTACCAAACTGGCATTCGGCTCGCGCACCGACTGGGGCGACCCATCATCACCAACGCCAAAGGGTTGACCATCGGAAACGGCGAGGTCACCTGCGAGCGCGCGGTTGGCAGCACGCGCGAGGTCTACCGGGCACCGCTGCCTGCGATCGTGACCACCAAGGACGGGCTGAATATTCCGCGCTACCCGTCGGTGCCGGGCCGCATCAAGGCACGTAAGAAGCCGGTGGAGGTCAGGGAGGTCAGCGTGCCAGCGGCCAGGCTCCGCAAGCAGCGCCTGGTGGTGCCGGCCAGTCAGGCCAAGGGTGCCGAGGACCTGGGAACCGGTGCGGCAGCCGCAGGGCGAATTGTGGAGGTTATGCGTCAGATCGGAGTGCTCACATGATTGTCGTTCATATCGATCACGACCGCGGTGCGATTGACCCGCTGAGCCTGCAGGCCCTCAGCGCAGCCTGCTCACTTGAGGACACAGTGGTCGCGGTGGTGGCCACCGATGCGAGCTTGCCCGACGCGAGCTATGCCGAACTACGCGAATTCGGTGCAAGCGAGATCCGCATCGCAACTCATCCGGGGCTTGCGGACTTCGCACCGGCGGCCACCGCGCGAGCGCTCACTGAAGTCGTCGCACAGCTTCAGCCCGCGGCCGTCCTGGCTGCCGGGTCCGCCCGCGGCAACGAGGTGATGGCGCACCTGGCCGCGATGCTGGACCTGCCGCTGGCTACCGACTGTACGTCGATCACCCTTGGCGCGGATGCTTCCACGGTGACGCGCGCCCGTTGGGGCGGCAATCTGCTCGAGGAGGCAGAGGTCATTGCCTCACTGCTGCTGGCGAGCACACTCCCGCATGCTTATGCCGCAACGCCTGCATCAGCAGCCGGCACCGTCACTAGCTGGCAGCCGGAGTTGGCTGACGCAGACGTGCTGGTGCGCGTGGTCGACCGAGTCACGCCGTCCGGCTCGGGAGGAGTAGGGCTCGGCGAAGCCAAGGTCATCGTCTCCGGCGGTCGAGGAGTCGGTGGGCCGGAGGGGTTCGCGAGCTTGGACGAGCTCGCGGAGCTTCTCGGCGGCACGGTGGGCTGTTCGCGTGTGGTGACCAGTGCCGGCTGGCGACCACATGCCGAGCAGGTGGGTCAGACCGGCACAAAGGTCGCGCCGGATCTCTACATCGCCTGCGGCATATCGGGTGCCACCCAGCACCTGGCGGGCTGCAAGAACTCCAAGACGCTGATCGCGATCAACACCGATCCCGATGCGCCGATTATGAAGGTTGCCGACTATGTCGTGGTCGATGACCTGCATGCCGTGCTACCGGAGGTCATCAATGCCCTCCGACATTGAGATTGCGCAGGCGGCAACGCTTGATGAGATCAGCACGATTGCGGCCCGGCTTGGTATTCCGGCCGAGGCCGTCGAACCGTACGGGCACTACAAGGCGAAGATCAACCTCAACTGGCTAGCCGCTCAACCTGAGAATCCGGATGCGCACCTGATTCTGGTAACGGCGATGAGTCCGACACCGGCTGGCGAGGGCAAGACCACGACGAGCGTGGGCCTCGGCGATGGGCTTGCCGCATTAGGCAAGCGCACGATGATCTGCCTGCGTGAACCTTCACTTGGGCCCGTGTTCGGCATGAAGGGTGGTGCCGCAGGTGGCGGTAACGCGCAGATCGTGCCCATGGAGGACATCAACCTGCACTTCACCGGCGACTTCCACGCCATCGGTCTTGCCCACAATCTGCTCGCTGCGCTCATCGACAATCACATTCATCACGGCAACGCCCTAGGCATTGATCTGCGACGGATCACCTGGAAGCGTGTCATGGATATGAATGACCGCGCCTTGCGCGATGTCGTGATCGGACTAGGTGGTCCAGGTAACGGGTACCCGCGCGAGGACGGGTTCGATATCACCGTCGCCTCGGAGATTATGGCGATCTTCTGTCTGGCCGAATCCCTCGACGACCTTAAGGAGCGCATCGGCCGCATCGTGATCGGGTACACCCGGGAACGACATCCCATCACTGCGCAGCAACTAAATGCGGCTGGGGCCATGACGGTGCTCCTGAAGGACGCCTTCCAACCCAATCTCGTGCAAAGCCTTGAGCACACGCCAGCCTTCGTGCATGGCGGCCCATTTGCCAATATCGCGCACGGCTGCAACTCGGTCATTGCCACCAAATCAGCTCTCAAACTCGCTGACTACGTCGTCACGGAGGCAGGGTTCGGTGCCGACCTGGGCGCGGAGAAATTCCTCGACATCAAGTGCCGCAAGTCTGGGCTCTGGCCATCTGCGGCCGTCATCGTCGCAACGATTCGTGCCATCAAGCACCACGGTGGGGTGGCCGCCACTCATCTAGCCCAGGAAGATCTTGGCGCGCTGCAAAAGGGACTGGTCAACCTCGAACGCCATGTGCGCAACGTCAATGAGGTGTACGGCATCCCCTGCGTTGTCTCCATCAACCGCTTCTCGAGCGATACAGACGCCGAGGTGGACCTCGTGCGCGACCACATCAGTGGCCTCGGGGTTGATGTCGTCACGGCAACCCACTGGGCAGATGGTGGTGCGGGAACCCGCGACCTCGCAGAACGGGTCATCGCACTGTGTGCCGAACCCCGGCGCGGGACATTCGTCTACGCGGATGAGGATGGTCTGTTGGCTAAGGTGATCGCGGTAGCCAAGCGTGTCTATGGCGCAACGGAGGTCACCGCAGACTCTAAGGTTCGCGGACAGATCGCCGACCTGCAGGCTGCGGGGTACGGCAACTTCCCGGTCTGTATTGCCAAGACTCAGTACTCGTTCTCCACTGACCCAGGCCTGCTCGGTGCACCGAGCAACCACAGCATAAATATTCGCGAGGTGCGACTGGCCGCAGGTGCGGAGTTCGTCGTGATGGTCTGTGGGGACATCATGACGATGCCCGGTCTGCCCAAGGTTCCATCCAGTGAGCGCATCGATCTCGTCGGCGGTAAGGTCACCGGACTGTTCTGAAGGGAGCTATCACGTGAGCACAGCGCTTACTTTCACCGAATTCCTGCGTTCCGAGCCAGTGGTCGTCGGTGACGGTGCCATGGGCACGATGCTGCAAGATGCCGGGCTCGATGACGGTGGCTCGCCCGAACTGTGGAATGTCGAACACCCAGATCGCGTGGCGGCGATCCTGGAGGCGTATGCCGCGGCTGGTTCCCAACTGCTGACCACCAACACCTTCGGTGGCAGCCGACCGCGACTTCAGATGCATGACCTGCAGGACCGCGTCCACGAACTTAATGAAGCTGGTGCGCGAGTCGCTCGTTCAGTTGCCGATCGCTACCCGGGTACCTATGTGCTCGGCGACATCGGACCGTCCGGTGAGCTTATGGAACCGATGGGCACGCTGACACCGGAGGATGCCCAGGCAATCTTCGCTGAGCAGATCCGCGGGCTGGTGGCCGGCGGCGTTGATGGCATTCTGATTGAGACCATGAGCGACCTGGGCGAGGTCGAGGCGGCCATCAGGGCGGCGCAGGAGGTTGCCCCAGGATTGCCGATCGTCGCGACGCTGAGTTTCGACACGAACCTGCGGACCATGATGGGTGTGCGGCCAGAGGATGCCGTGCGCGCTATCGGAGCCATGGGCGCCACCGTCGTTGGCGCGAACTGCGGTCGCGGAACAGATGAGATGCGCATCATCGCTACGGCGATGGCCGAGGCTCGCCCAGAGGGTCTGCTCCTTATTACTCAGTCCAACGCCGGCCTGCCACGTCTACAGGGGGATGTGTTCGTCTACGACGGAACACCCGAGGCCATGGCCACCTTCGCCCTAGAGATGCGCGACCTAGGCATCAACGTGATCGGCGCCTGCTGCGGCTCGACACCGGAGCACATTCGAGCCATTCGCACGGCGGTTGCCGTCGTCGAGTAGTGGACCCGCGCCCGGCAGTACTTGCCATTGATCAAGGGACCTCCGCAACCAAAGCGGTGGTCTGGGCTGGCGAGGTGCTGGCCGAGGTCGACGTGCCAGTCGAGGGATTGGCATTCAGCGGCGATGCAGTCGAGCAGGACCCGCAGGCGCTATTGGCCAGCATCGTCGTAGCGGGCCGGCAGGCCATTGCCATGGCCCAGTCGTCGGTCCGGTCGTCGGCTCACTCATCAACAGCCCTAGCGATTACCGCGATCGGACTGGGCAACCAGGGCGAGACCGTACTGGCGTGGAACCCCAACACGGGTCAAGCGCTGAGCTCGGCGATTTCCTGGCAGGACCGTCGCGCCCAGTCCGTGACACAGACACTCCAACCAGATACCTGTGAACACCTTCGCCAGATCACCGGTTTACCGGTTGATCCCTACTTCGCCGCACCCAAGATGGTCTGGCTGCAACGCAATGGTGGCTTCATCCCAAATCCAGACTGCGTCATCACGACCATTGATGCTTTCCTGACTCATTGGCTGACGGGCAACATGGTCACCGATGCCAGCACGGCATCGCGAACCCAATTGATGGACGGCCGTAGCCTGCAGTGGTCTGCGGATGCCTGTGCCGTCTATGGCTTGGACCCGAACTACCTGCCAGCCATCGTTTCCTGCGATGCCACCATCGGAACGACTGACGCGTTCGGTCCAGCAATACCGGTGACAGCATTGATGGTCGATCAACAGGCCGCACTGTTCGCGCAAGGGTGCACTGATCCCGGTACGGCAAAGTGCACCTACGGCACTGGTGCGTTTCTCCTCGGCAACATCGGCCCAAACCATCATCCCTCCCGCGCCGGCCTGGCCACGTCAGTCGCCTGGGCATTCAAGGACGGAACACGGGCCAGTTGCGTTGACGGCCAGGTCTACAGCGCCGGTGCCGCCGTCAGTTGGCTGCAGCGGACTGGCCTGATCAACTCACCGGCCGACCTCGACACCCTGACGATGGCGGTCAGCGACGAGCCGGGCCTGACCTTCACGCCTACCTTCGCTGGTGCCGGGGCACCAACCTGGAACCCGACCGCGCAGGCAGCAATCGATGGCGTATCCCTCGGCACGAGCACTGCACATGTGGTGCGCGCGTTGTTGCGCGGGCTCGCTAATGAGGTTGCCGAATTGGTTCGTGCAGTGGAAGTGGACCTCGGCGCACCACTGCATTCCCTGCAGGTCGATGGTGGGCTGACCAGGTCCAGCGTGCTTATGCAGATGCAGGCCGATGCCACTGGCATTCCGGTGAGCGTCTACCCACATGACTGCGCGACGGCCCTAGGGATCGCCGCTATGGCACTTCGCGGTGCCCATGGGCCAGGCGCGGAGCGTGCCATCATCCATGAGTGGACGCCGACGCAGCGGTACGAGCCGACGCCCCGGTGAGTTATCCAGCGTCCTCGCCTCAGGGAGTCTTCGACGTCGCGGTCATCGGAGCCGGAGCGGTGGGCTCCGCCACGGCCAGTGCGCTCGTCCGCGCTGGATTCCGGGTCGTCCTCTTAGAAGCCAGCAGCGACGTCGGCTCCGGAACCAGCAAGGCCAATACAGCTATCTGGCATACCGGATTCGATGCCAAGCCCGGCACGGTCGAGGCGCGCCTGGTTGCACGCGGCTACCAACTGCTGGCCGAGCATGCGGACGAATTCAACTGGCCGCTCGAGCGAGTCGGGGCCGTACTCGTGGCATGGAACGCCGATCAGTTGAGTCGATTGGATGCCATTCGCGCCTCAGCATTGGCCGTGGGCTACTCGCGAATCCAGACACTCACCCTCGACCAGGTCTATGCGCACGAACCGCACCTCGGGCCGGGGGCACTGGGTGGGTTACTTGTTCCCGACGAGGGCCTGCTGGATCCGTGGACGATCACCCTGGCCCTCGCAACCGACGCAGTGCGTAACGGGGCGACCTTGCAGACCCGCGCACCGGTTGACGCGGCGGTGCGCCGTGCCGACACCTGGTCGCTGAGTTGGCCAACCGGTACCACCCAGGCACGCTGGGTGGTCAATGCGGCCGGACTGCGCAGTGACACCATCAATCGCCTACTTGGGTTTGACGGTTTCAGCATCACCCCGCGCCGTGGCCAACTCATCGTGTTCGACAAGTTCGCCCGCGACCTCGTCCAACACATTGTGCTGCCAGTTCCGACAGCAACGACCAAGGGTGTGCTGGTCAGCCCAACCGTCTACGGGAACGTGCTGCTGGGACCAACGGCTGAGGACCTGACCGACCGCACCGCAACACAGACAACTCTCGACGGTCTGACCGGCCTGCTCGACCACGGCGCCCGCATCATGCCCGCACTGCTGGAGACCGAGGTGACCGCAACCTACGCTGGGCTGCGCGCCGCCACGGAGCATTCGGACTACTGCTACCAGGTGCACGCTGATGCGCACTATGTCTGTGCTGGCGGCATCCGATCGACGGGCATTTCCTCCTGCCTGGCAATTGCGGAGGATGTTGTTCGACAGCTTGCCGAACTCGGTGAGGTACCCGCCCCGCTACGCGATCCGGTCACCACGGCTATGCCGAATCTGGCTGAGGCTCGCCTGCGGCCATACCAGGACAGCGCCGCGATCATGCGCGATCCCGCCTACGGTGCATTGATCTGCCTGTGTGAACGGGTGTCGCAGGGTGAGGTACGCGATGCCCTCAGTGCCGCGGTACCTGCGGTGGATCTGGACGGCCTGCGGCGTCGAACTCGCGCACTCACCGGCCGTTGTCAGGGATTCCACTGTGGGGCGAGTCTGCAAGCCATGTTGAGCGCAGCGGGTCACGATGTCGACGAGTGAAACGACGGACGTCGCGATTGTCGGCGCGGGTCCGGCTGGATTGACGCTGGCGGAACGTCTGGCCGTTCAGGGATTGCGAGTGCTTGTCCTAGACCGCGATACCGAACCCGGTGGTGTGCCACGACACAGTGACCATCCGGGCTACGGTATGCGCGATTTGCGTCGCTTCCTGCGCGGACCGGCCTATGCGAACCTGCTAGCAAAGCGCGCAGAGCTCGCTGGTGTAAAAATCCAGACTCAGGCAACGGTGACGTCCTTGGACGACCTGACACTGCAGATAACCGCACCATCGGGACGACGACAGGTCACCGCCCGCGCCGTCGTTCTGGCCACCGGGTGCCGTGAGGCGCCACGGCCGGCTCGGCTGATTCCAGGATCCCGTCCGTCCGGAGTCCTAACCACCGGCTGGCTGCAGCGAGCGGTGCACCTTGAGCACCAGCAGATCGGCTCGCGCGCCGTCATCATTGGCGCTGAACATGTCTCCTACTCGGCAGCAATCACCCTGCGCGAAGCCGGTTGCGCAACGGTCGCCATGGTCACCGCACGTGATCGCGTGGACACCTTTCTCGCGTTCCAGATTGCCGCTCGACTGCGTTATCGATTTCCTGTCCTGACGGGATCGACCGTGGTGGATGTCACCGGTCGGGCGGCACTGGAATCCATCCAGGTCCGTCGCGGTGATGGCACCGTGCTGACGATCCCCTGTGACACGCTGGTCTGCACGGGCGACTGGCGCGCCGAGAACACGCTCGCCAAGAGTGCCGGGTTGCTCCTAGGCTCGAGTGGCGGTCCCGACATTGACGCGCAGTTCCGCACCTCGCATCAGGGTGTTTTCGCAATAGGCAATCTGCTTCATCCAGGGGCGACCGCTGATCGCTGCGCGCAGGATGCGCAGTTGGCCGCGGCGGCCGGAGGCCCAATCATGCGTTGGCTTGCTGGCGGCGAGTGGCCGCCCCGTGCTCAGCGCCTGCAGGTCGGTGCCGGACTGGCATGGTGCAGTATCACGACGCTGAGTGCGACTTCTGACGCACCGGTTTTCGTTGAGGTGACCAATCGTCTGCGATGGCCGGTCTTTCAAGTGACGCAGGGGGAGCGAATCGTGGGCCAGGTGCGCCGGCCGTGGGCGGTCCCAACGCGGCCACTGGTGCTTTCACGGCATCTGCTGAACAACATCGACCCACGCGGTCCGGACCCCAAACTGACGGTCCGTGGCGCGTAGAGTGCCGATGTGACGCAGATCCCCGATCGCGCACATGTTGTCGTCATCGGCGGAGGGATCGTCGGTGCCAGCGTCGCTTACCACCTGACCAAGCTTGGGATGACCGATCTCGTGTTGCTTGAGCAAGGTCAACTCTCCTGCGGAACGACTTGGCATGCCGCGGGCCTGGTCGGGCAACTGCGCGCAACTGAAGCGGGAACTCGCCTCGTGCAGTACTCCGCTGCGCTTTACCAGGAACTGGAAAACGAGACGGGACTAGCCACCGGCTACAAGCAGTGTGGTGGCGTCACTGTGGCGCGCACCCCAGAACGGATGACTCAACTCCTTCGCACAGCAGCGTCTGCGGAGGCATACAACCTGCAGTGCGAGGTGATCAGCCCACAGCGCGCCCAGGAGCTCTACCCGATCCTGCAGGCCGACGACCTGCTCGGCGCTCTCTGGCTGCCCCTTGACGGAACGGTCAATCCGGCTGATGTCACGCAATCACTGGCGCGGGGGGCGCGCATGCGCGGTGCGCGAATCTGCGAGCGGGTACGGGTGACCGGTTTCGAGGTTCGGCAGGGTGCCGTGCGTGGCGTACTCACCGATGCCGGCTCCATCGAGGCCGAGATCGTGGTGAACTGCGCGGGTCAATGGGCCAAAGCCATCGGCGCGCTGTGCGGCGTGACCGTTCCGCTGCACTCAGCTGAGCACTTTTACGTCGTCACCGAACAGATTGCCGGTGTACACCGCGATTACCCGATCCTTCGTGACCCCGACGGCTACACCTACGTCAAAGAGGAGGTGGGCGGCCTCGTTGTCGGCGGATTCGAACCGGAGGCCAAGCCCTGGGTCTCCCCCGATGCGTTGCCCTATCCCTTCGAGTTCCAACTCCTGGACGAGGACTGGGACCACTTCTCCATCCTCATGGACAGCGCACTGCATCGCCTACCCGTGCTGGCGGAGACTGGCATCAAGAAGTTCTACAACGGGCCGGAGAGTTTCACTCCTGACAATCAATTCATTCTCGGCGAAGCACCGAATCTGCGGAACTTCTACGTTGCCGCCGGATTCAACTCCGTCGGCATTGCCTCGGCAGGTGGTGCTGGCCGCGCACTTGCCGAGTGGATCGTCGGTGGTGAGCCAGCCAGTGACTTGGTAAGCGTGGACATCCGCCGTTTCGCCTCATTCCAGGGTAACAACCAGTGGCTTCGAGCCCGGGTAGGTGAAGTCTTGGGTCTGCACTACGCGGTGCCCTGGCCCAACCGAGAGTTGACTACCGCGCGCCCATTCCGGTGCTCACCCGTGCACGACCGGATCGAAGCCGCACATGCCTGCTTCGGCTCGCGGATGGGCTGGGAGCGACCGAATTTCTTCGCTCCCCTAGATCAGGCACCGGTCATTGACTACTCATGGGGACGGCAGAACTGGTTCGACTGGGTGAATGAAGAGCAATATGCCGCACGCAATGCGGTCGCACTCTTTGATGAGACTTCGTTCGGCAAGATTCGAATATCTGGTCCGGATGCTGCAGCATTCATGCAGCACATCTGCACGGCACCGACCGATGTCGAGGTCGGTCGAGTCGTCTACACAGGCGCCCTGAATTCGCGGGGCACCTACGAGGCCGACGTAACATTGACGCGGGTGGGCGTACAGGAGTACTGGTGGATCACCAGTTCGGCCTCGATCATTCGCGACCTGGCGTGGCTGCATCGCAATGTTGGAGACCTGCGCGTATCACTGACCGATATCAGTGAGGAACTAGCGGTCCTGGGTGTCATGGGGCCGCACTCGCGTGCCCTGCTAAGCCGGCTGAGCACTGCCGACCTCGCTGATTTCCCGTTCGCAACGAGCCGGCCGATTGATATCGGCCCATTCACCGTGCGCGCAACGCGCATCACCTACGTCGGCGAGTTGGGCTGGGAACTGTACATACCCGCGAGCTTTGCTACCGGCGTGTTCGACCTGTTGACCGAACATGGGCCGGACTACGGGCTGCGCAATGCCGGCTACTACGCGATGAATGCGCTCCGACTCGATAAGGGCTATCGAGCCTTCGGCCCCGAACTCAACCCGGACTACTCACCTGCCGAAGCAGGTCTGATGTTCACTGTCGATCTGGACTCTGAGCGCCGGTTCATTGGCCGAGACGCGCTACTGCGTCGACGGGAGGCAGGTCTGCGGCGGCGCCTGGTGGGATTCCGCCTGGATCAACCCGAACCCATGATGTGGGGCGGAGAGTTGTTGAAGCGCGACGGGGTGGCCTGCGGTCAGGTGACCTCGGCAGCCTGGAGCCTGACAGCTGGGGCATGCGTGGGCCTGGCCTACGTCTGGGGCCCCCAAGACGGCCCCATTCACATTGGCACACTGACCGAGGGCACCTGGTCGGTCAATATCGGCGGTATAGATGCCGCAGCGCAGGTTTCCTTGAAGCCCTGGTACGACCCGAGCAATGAACGGATTCGACTCACCTAGTCGACATCAAACGGGAAACGGTGGTGAGGTGATCACAATCACCTCACCACCGTTTCTTACGTGGCTATTTCTCTTCGTTGGCTACTTCAAGTAGCCCTTGTTGTCATGTTCCAGGTTGAGTTCATCCGATGAACTCACTCCGGCGGGCAGATCAATCGTCCGCTTCGGGCCGGTAAACCACTTCTTCACGGATAGGTGCCAGAAGATCCACAGCAGGATCAGGGCGCCGATCGTGAGAATTGGTGCGTAGTTCACGAACTTCCACGAGAAGTCCGGGTTACCCGGCCAGCCCATCGGTGTCGTCGGCAGGATGAAGTAGATGGAGATGATCGCGATCTCGATCACTGCGACCGGGGCCATCCACTTCCACTTATTGCCGAGGTTCCAGGGGCCCTGCTTGAACTTGTTGCCCATCCGCCACCGCAGGTAGATCGGAATAGCGAACGCTAGGTAGAGTCCAATGACCGCCACCGACACGACCGCGTAGAAGGCAGTCGGCACGATAATCGGCGCGTCATCGGTACCGATGTTCACCTCAACCAGAGCCGGCAGGGTAATCAACACTCCGATAACGGCAGCGGCTATGACGGCATTGGCAGGTACCTTAGATTTGGTGAGTTTCGTCCACCAACGTGAACCAGGCACGAGCCCATCACGACTGAACGCGTACATCATGCGCGAAGTACTCGTCATGCAGGCCATCGAGCAGAAGAGCTGCCCGATGGAGGCGATGAGCAACACCGCACCCGCCCACTTGGCATCCAAGGCCTGGGCAAAGATGACGGCAACACCGCCACCACCTGCCGTGACTCCATCCGCATCCTGAACGGCGAACAGGAATGCCAGGAGCAGGATCCAGCCGCCGATCGCCGAGTAGAAGATCGAACGCCAGATGCCTTTTGCCGCACCGTCAGCAGCGCTCTGGGTCTCCTCGGAAAGGTGCGCGGATGCATCAAAGCCGGTGATCGTGTACTGCGTGAGCAGGAAGCCCAGCGGTAGCACGTAGAACCAGAAGAGCAGTCCGGACGTCTCACCGCCGGCAAGTCCCGCAGAGTTGTTCACGCGCATGGTGAACACATCCGCGATGCTCATATGGGTCGGCGGGAGCACGATCAGGATCACGATGATGACGGCCGCACCGACAACATGCCACCAGACAGAGACGTTATTGATAATTGCCATCAGGTGACCGCTGAAGATGTTCAGCACGCTTACCAGCACGAGCACGATGATGAACATGATGAATACGCGCTGTAGTGAATAACCTTCCGCCCAGGCCGGGCTCAGTGACATGAATGCCAGGTCGAAGAACGTGGCACAGCCGTAAGCCACCGAAGCGATCACGGCGAACAGCCCGATCAAGTTCAGCCAACCCGTGTAGTAGCCGGCCTTCGGCCCACCCAGCGCACAGGACCACCAGTAGATGCCACCGGATGTCGGGTACGCCGACACCAGTTCGGACATGGTGAAACCGATGATGAGAATGAACGCTGAGATCAGCGGCCACCCGAGCGAGATGGCGATGGGGCCGCCGTTGTTCCAGGCCTGGCCGAAGGTCGTGAAACAGCCCGCCAGGATGGAGATGATGGAAAACGAGATAGCGAAATTCGAGAAACTCGACCACGTTCGATTGAGTTCCTGCTTGTAACCCAATTCAGCAAGACGCTTTTCGTCTTCTGTCAGGGCCGTGGTGTCAGCCATGCCTCCTCCTTCGTCCGCCGATGGCGGTCGTCCTCGTGCGGAGGCTATTCCCGTTAGGGCCGCGCTCGCAGGAACTTGGGGGGATCTGCCGCGCGCGTCGTCATCGCCGCTCAGCCCTTTGTTGCCACCTGCGCCAGCAAGCGTGGGTAATCCGGCCCGTTGAACTCGGCGACCGCCCCCTCATATTTCTCCATCCCCCACGACCAGTAGTCGAAGTCAATCTGGCTGACGGCCACTTGAATTGAGGCCCAAAGCGTCCAGCCGTACTTGGCCATTAATCCCCAAAGCCGCGCCCTAGCGATTTTTTCCGGTGAGTGCTTGCCCCAGTAAGCATCCGCGAGAAGCTCAAGGAGATCGGGGGCCAACATGGCTTCGCTCCAGATGTTGCCCAGTTCGAAACTCGCCTCATTGTTGCCTGAGAACTCGTAGTCGATGATCCACAGGCGAGCGCCGTCATCAAGAAAATTGGCTGCTAAGAGGTCGTTGTGGCAGGGCACAGTCGGCTCAGGGTTGCAGGCGAGGGCGGCACGCATGCGCTCCAACTCCGGGAGGTAATCCAGGTAGCCCGCAGGCAGACGCCAGCCATTGGTCTGCACAAGTGTCAAGTAGCGCGCTTGAATATCGAACATGTCGAAGTCCCCGGCGAAACGAGGTCCGGCATGCAACTGCCGACAGGCCGAAGCGATGCGCGCAAGCATCTGCGGATCGCGGATGTCGCTATCGCCCAGGGTCCGCGACTCAATCCAACCGACAACCAGAAGTCCGGCGTCGGGCATGAAATCCACCACCGGTGCGCCAATGCCCGCATAGGCAGCAGCCAATGAGTTGCGAAGTTCATTGACCCGGTCGATCGCCAGAATCGTCGAGTCTGGGTCGGAAACCCGAATCACGAAATCACCCTTTGACCCCCGCGCGCGATAGTTGCGATTCGTGATGCCGCCTGGCAACGGCACGATGGTGTCCACCTCGGCAAGGCAGGGCAGTGCACTCAGTCGTACGGCATCGGCCGGCGGCAGATGCCGCATGATGGAAACGACGCCGGAATGACCGTCGGGCATGCTGCAGTTAAGCAGAGTCCCACTGCCGTGAGCGAGGATTCCTCGAACACCGTGCGGACCTATTGACGGGACAGGGTTGAATAGGCAGGGAGCAGAGGAGTTGCTATGAGCGAGGTACCCATCAGGACAGTCGATCAACTGCGCGCCGAAGTCGAGTCCGGGCGAATTGACACCATCGCAGTCGCTATTACTGACATGCAGGGTCGCCTTCAGGGCAAGCGCATTCACGCCCAGTACTTCCTCGACGAGGTGCTGCACCATGGCACCGAAGGGTGCAACTACCTTCTCGCGGTGGATGTCGACATGAACACCGTCGGCGGGTATGCCATGAGTTCATGGGATACCGGCTACGGGGACATGGTCATGGTGCCCGACCTAGGCACGTTGCATCGACAGAGCTGGCAGCCAGGCACCGTTGGCCTGCTCTGCGATTTGCAGCGTGAAGAGGGTGGCGACGTCACCGCTTCTCCTCGGCAGATCCTGCGGCGCCAACTACGGCGGCTGAGTGATGCGGGCATGAACGCCTTTGTCGGTACCGAGCTTGAGTTCATCGTCTTCCTCGATTCCTATGAACAGGCCTGGGATAGCGGATACCGAGATCTGACCCCCGCCAACCAGTACAACGTCGACTATTCGATGCTTGGCACCGCACGCGTCGAGCCGCTACTGCGCCGAATCCGCAACGCGATGTCCGACGCCGGCATGGTGGTGGAGAGCGCCAAGGGCGAATGCAACCTGGGCCAGCACGAGATTGCCTTTCGCTACACCGATGCACTGCAAACCTGCGACAACCACGTCATCTATAAGACTGGGGCGAAGGAGATCGCCGCGCAAGAGGGTGTGTCACTCACCTTCATGGCCAAGTACAACCAGCGTGAAGGCAACTCCTGCCATATCCACCTGTCCTTCCGCGGGACCGACGGCTCCTTGGTCATGGCCGACGACAACGATCCCCAGGGGCTTTCCGAGATCGGCAAGTCCTTCATCGCTGGCCAACTGGCGCATATTAAGGAACTCACGCTGCTCTATGCGCCACAGATCAATTCCTACAAGCGCTTCGTCGAAGGATCCTTCGCGCCGACAGCCCTGCGCTGGGGCCGCGACAATCGCACGTGCTCGTTCCGACTTGTCGGTCATGGGCCATCACTGCGTTTGGAGAATCGAGTGCCCGGCGGCGATGTCAACCCGTACCTGAGCGTGGCGGGCATGATCGCGGCTGGTCTGGATGGCATCCAGCGCAACCTGCCACTAGAGCCGATCTTCACCGGCAACGCCTACGTGAGCGACTCTGAGCGCGTGCCAAGTTCCATGCGCGATGCACTCGACCTGTGGCAGAACTCAACTTGGATTCGCGACACGTTCGGCGCCGATGTGCAGGAGCATTACGCCAACATGGCACGCATCGAAATGGCGGCCTTCGCCGCAGCAGTCACGGATTGGGAGCGCTACCGTGGATTCGAGCGCCTGTAGTCTGCGCAGCACACCAACGGATCTGGAGCACCATGGCACCCGTACTAAACCCTGCCAATGAGGCAGTGATCGCTGACGTACCGAGCATGAGCGCCGAGCAGGCCGATGCCGCAATCGCCGCAGCAGAGCGCGCCCTACCTGCCTGGCGCGCTGTCGCACCCGGTGATCGCGCACGCCTGCTTCGCCAGTTCGCCACTGTGGTCCGTGAGCATCGCGAAGAGTTGGCGCAGCTGGAGGTTGCCAATGCCGGTCACACCATCGGTAACGCCCGGTGGGAGGCCGACAATGTGGCCAACGTTCTTGACTACTACAGCGGTGCACCGGAGCGGCTCTTCGGTCGTCAAATTCCCGTTCCAAATGGCATCGACATCACATTCAAGGAAGCGATCGGGGTCGTAGGCATCATCGTGCCCTGGAACTTTCCCATGCCGATTGCCGGCTGGGGCTTCGTTCCTGCGCTCGCCGCCGGCTGCACCGTCGTACTGAAGCCGGCCGAGCTCACCCCGCTTACGGCTATTCGCCTTGCCGAATTGGGGCTTGAGGCCGGACTGCCAGAGGGCGTCTTTACGGTGGTGACGGGCAAGGGATCGGTTGTCGGGCAACGCTTCGTCGACAACCCCACCGTGCGCAAGGTCGTTTTCACCGGTTCCACATCGGTGGGCACCCAGGTGATGGCCGGCTGCGCGCAACAGATCAAGCGGGTCACCCTGGAACTGGGGGGCAAGAGCGCCAACATCATCTTTGCGGACAGCGACCTGGAAAAGGCCGCTGCTACGGCGCCCTACGGGGTGTTCGACAACGCCGGTCAGGACTGCTGCGCCCGTTCTCGCATCCTGGTGCAACGCTCCGTCTTCGATAAATTCATGGGGCTCTTCGAATCAGCGGTCTCCGGTGTGGTGGTTGGCGATCCCACCGCTGACGCAACCGAGATGGGGCCGCTGATCTCCCAATCACAGCGCGATGTCGTGCGGTCCTTCGTACCTGCAGATGCACCAATTGCGTTCCAGGGCAAGTGCCCGGATGGCGCGGGGTTCTGGTTTCCACCCACGGTGCTGGCTCCAGTGGCAGCCACTGACCGTGCATTCCAAGAGGAGATCTTTGGTCCGGTCGTCGTCGTGGTTCCCTTCGAGGACGAGGCCGAGGCCATCCGACTCGCGAACGACTCTGAGTACGGACTCTCCGGATCGATCTGGAGTCGAGATATTGGACGCGCCATCCGAGTCGCGCGGGCTGTTGAGTCCGGCAACCTGTCGGTGAACTCCAACTCGTCAGTGCGCTACTGGACTCCCTTCGGCGGGTTCAAGCAATCCGGCCTGGGTCGCGAGCTCGGCCCAGATGCCCTGGACTCCTTCACCGAAGTGAAGAACGTCTTCATCGATACCAGCCAGTGATAGCAATGCCCCAGACAACCAGCGACCCAAGCAAAGGAGCACCATGGCTGACAGCAAGTGCCGCCGACTCGAAGGCCGGGTTGCCGTAGTCACCGGCGGTGGCAGCGGCATCGGCCTGGCCACCGTTCGTCGGTTCGCAGATGAGGGTGCCAAGGTCGTCATCGGGGACCTGGATCCGGCCTCCGGTGAGGCGGCTGCCGCCGAGGTGGGTGGGCTTTTCGTGCGCACCGATGTGACAAGCCAGTCCGATGTTGCCGGCATGTTCGCCGCAGCTAAGCAAACCTACGGTCGCGTAGACATTGCCTTTAACAATGCAGGCATCTCGCCACCCGATGACGACTCCATCCTGGATACCGGGATCGACGCCTGGCGTCGCGTGCAGGAGGTCAACCTCACCTCGGTGTACCTGTGCTGCAAGGAGGTTCTGCCGATCATGCTGGAACAGGGCAAGGGCTCCATCATCAATACGGCTTCGTTCGTCGCAACGATGGCCGCGGCAACCTCCCAGATCTCCTACACGGCATCAAAGGGCGGTGTCCTCGCGATGACCCGCGAGCTCGGCGTGCAGTTCGCCCGATCCGGCGTACGTGTTAACGCACTGTCCCCTGGACCGGTGAACACTCCCCTGCTCATCGAACTGTTCGCCAAGGATCCCGAGCGTGCCGCGCGGCGCCTGGTGCATATCCCACTTGGCAGGTTCGGCGAGGCCGAGGAGATCGCTGCCGCCGTGGCATTCCTGGCCAGTGACGACTCATCGTTCATGACCGCGTCGAACTTCCTGGTGGATGGCGGCATCAGCGGGGCATACGTCACGCCCCTGTAAGCACGCTCCCAGCACTGGCCTGTTGGCTGCGGTATTGCAGCGCGGCGCTTAGGAACGCCTCGACGATCGGTCGATCGGCTACCCGCCGATCGGGGTGCTCCGGATGCCACTGCACGCCAATGCAGAACGGCGCAGTCGGGTCCTCGCAGACTTCGATCGTGCCGTCCTCGGCGAATCCGCTGACGGTGAGGTCTCCGGCCCGCTCTACCGCCTGATGGTGGGAGGAGTTCACCACCACCTCGGTCGTTCCAAGCAGTCGCGCAATGAGTGAGCCTTCGGTCAGTCGCGCACCGTGATCATTGAAGTGTGCGGGCTTGACGCGGTGAACCGTGCCGGTCTGCAGGTCTGGCAGATTCTGCACCAATGAACCGCCATGAGCGACTGCCATGATCTGCAGGCCACGACAGATGCCGAACACCGGCATACCCCGAAGTCGCGCTCCGCGGTAAAGCAAGATCTCAGACGCGTCACGCGTCTCACGCGGTGCGTCGGCGGTCTCGTGGGGCTCAGCGCCGTAAAGCCGAGAGTCAACGTCAGCCCCACCGACGAGAACCAGACCATCCAGTCGATCAAGCAGCGCATCGTCAGTGGTTGGTGGGATCAAAACCACCTGGGCATCCGCAAAGGTGTCCAGATACCAGTGCGGGAGTACCGCCGCAGTGATCTGCCAGGCACCCCAGGCCGCGGGCTCTAGATAGCAGGTGACGCCTATGACGGGCTTTGACACGTGCGTCATCCTTCCAGATCGGCGCGCGCTCGAGCCAGCGCGTAGAGACACACTCCGGCCGCGACCGAGGCGTTGAGAGAATCCACGCCTGGCTGGACGGGGATGCGCACTCGCCAGTCGCAGACATCCGCAACGAGTCTGGACAGCCCCGCACCCTCGGAGCCGATGACCAGGACGACCCGTTCGGCGAGTACGTCCAAGCGCATGGCCGGCAGGTCAACACCCTCCGTGGCGTCAAGCCCGATCACGATGCGGCCATCGGCGGCCAGTTCACGCAAGGCCCGCGTCATGTTCGTCACTTGGACCACCGGGACGTGCGCAAGTGCTCCCGCCGAGGCCTTCCACGCTCCTGCGGTAACTCGTGCCGAGCGACGCGAGGCAACAATGAGTCCGCCCGCATCAAAGGCCCAGGCCGAGCGCGCAATCGCGCCGAGGTTGCCGGTGTCGGTGATCCCGTCGAGTGCGACGAGAACGTGGGCCTGCTTGACATCATCAAGTGATGCATAGTCGTATTCGGGGAGTTGCAGCACCATGCCCTGGTGCACTTCACCTCCGGCTAGTTCATCGACGGCGGCCTTGGCGATCTCCTCGACCGGCACATTGCGTGATCGGGCAAGGTGGATCGCCTCACGCCAGCGTGCGTCTGCGTCGGCGCGGGTCTGCAGGATCAGGCGCGTTGCTGGCGCCCCACTTCGCAACGCCTCGACGACAGCGTTGCGCCCCACAATGACATCTGCCTGAGGCATGGTGCGATTCGTGCGGTTCGTACGTGTCGGCGCCTTGTCACCGGCAGCGCGTTCACGGCGAGCTGCCGGGTGGTAGGTGCGTTCCTCAGCCTTGGGAGTTGGACCCTTGCCGGTCAGGGCGCGGCGGCGATTACCGCCGGAGCCAACCTGCGCGCCCTTCTTGGATCCCGTCGATCGAACGGCACCACGACGCTGCGAGTTTCCGGCCATTCCTGCACTGTAACGGGCTTGCTGGCCATGCCAGTGATCACATCACTGCAGCGACCAGCGAACTCCATCTGAGGTGTCCTCAATGCGGATTCCGATGGCATCCAAATCATCCCGGAGCTGATCCGCGGCGGCATAGTCCTTGCGCTGCCGAGCCTGCGTGCGCTGGTCGAGGACAACCGAAATCAATGCGTCGATGACTTGAGTCTGCCTCTCACCACGGTCTCCGGCACCCCACGCAGGCGACCAGGGATTGAGGCCCAGCACATCGAGCATTGCCAGGACTGCAGTGCCATGTCGTTGCGCGGCTTCCTGATTACCGTCTGCCTGCGCTTGATTACCGCCGCGAACTTCATCGTGGAGAACGGCTAGCGCCTGCGGCACACCCAGGTCGTCGTTCATGGCTGCATCGAACGCGGCCGGACGCCGTGTTGGATCCACCTCGATTGGGCCAGCAAAGGTCCGATCCAAAAATCCTTCAATACGCCGAAAGGCAACTGCTGCTTCCTGGACGGAAGTGTCGGAGTACTCCAGGGTGGAGCGGTAATGCGCGCTGATCAAGTAGAAGCGAAGGTCGATCGGCCGAAAGCGCTTGACCACTTCGTCGACCAACAGTGAGTTACCCAGCGACTTACTCATTTTCTCGCCCGCGGTGGTCACCCAGGCGTTGTGTACCCAGAAATTCGCAAATCGATCGCCGGCGGCACAGGACTGGGCGATCTCGTTTTCATGGTGCGGGAAGATCAAGTCAAGTCCACCCCCGTGGATGTCGAAGGCGGAGCCGAGGTACTTACGCGCCATGGCCGAGCATTCGATATGCCAGCCAGGGCGACCAGGGCCCCATGGCGTCTGCCAGGCCGGCTCACCCTCTTTGGCACCCTTCCACATTGCAAAGTCCCGCGGATCACGCTTCGCCTGTGCCTGCGAGTCCGGGGAAGCCAACATGTCATCAATTCGTTGGCCGCTCAACGAGCCGTAGTCGGCATAGGAGCGAACGTCGAAGTAGACGTCGCCATGCATGGCATAGCCGTGACCGGTGTCAATCAGTTCCTGCATCAGGCTGACCATTTCCGGAATATGTCCGGTCGCTCGTGGTTCGTAGGTGGCCGGCAGGCAGCCGAGGGTCTCGTAAGCGCGCGTGAAAGCGCGCTCGTTTCGCATCGCTACGACCCAGTACGGCACTTCCTCGTGACCGGCGTTGTGGATGATCTTGTCGTCGATATCTGTGACATTGCGTACGAATGTCACATCGAGCCCCTGGGCGACGAGCCAGCGCCTTAATACATCGAAGGCAACAGAGCTGCGGACATGGCCCACATGCGGCGGGGCTTGCACAGTGGCGCCACACAGATAGATACCCACGCGTCCCTCTTGGAGTGGGACGAAGTCCCGAGTACTGCGCGAAGCGGTGTCGTACAGACGAAGCAGAGAGCTACCCACGGTCCACAGGTTACCGATACGAATTATTGGTCACCGGGCAACAGCACGAGCGCAACCGCAATCGCGGCGACGCCCTCGCCACGACCCGTCAACCCCAGTCCATCGGTGGTGGTACCACTCAGACGCACCGGGCAACCCAGCGCTGCGCTAAGAACATCCTGCGCTTCCTGACGTCGACTTCCGACCTTGGGTTGATTACCGATGACCTGCACTGAGGCATTGCCAACACTGCCGCCTGTCTGACGTACCAGTTCGGCAACATGGCCGAGCATGCTCACGCCAGAGGCCCTGGACCATTGCGGATCCTCCGTGCCGAAGACCGACCCAAGGTCCCCGAGTCCAGCAGCGGAAAGCACCGCGTCGCAGATGGCGTGCGCGGCCACATCGGCGTCGGAATGCCCGGCAAGACCGGGCTGATCGGGCCAGTGCAGACCCGCCAACCACAGCGGGCGATTGGTATCGAATGCGTGGACATCAACGCCCAGACCGACATTGGGGATCATCATCGCTCGCTAGCCCACTAGCCCGTTAGCCCACTAGCCCACTACGCCGGATGCTCGGCGCTTGGCAACCAAAGCCTCGGCAAGAACGAGGTCGATGGGTCTGGTGACCTTGAATGCATCTTCATGCCCTGGCACAACGTGCACGAGTACACCCAGGCGCTCGACGAGTGAGGCATCGTCAGTTACGGTCGAATCATCTGGGTCGAATGCTGCGTGCGCGGTGGACAACACCGAACGGGCAAAGCCCTGTGGCGTCTGGATCGCTCGCACGCTATCCCGCGGAATGGTGCTGATGACGTCATCGCTGCCATCCACAGCCTTGACCGTGTCTACTAGCGGGATTCCCGGAATCACCGCCTGATGCCCGTCCCGCAGTGCTGTCACCACACCGATCACAACCTCAGCCGGCACTAACGGGCGAGCTGCATCGTGCACGAGTACGTAATTGACGTCGTCAGGCAGGCCAATGAGTGCTCGCGCAACGGATTCAGACCGTGTAGCGCCGCCCTCGACGACGGAGATTTCAGCGGAGAGTTCAAGCGGTGTCAGCAGTGCGCTGACCTGCTCGACGAATTCAGCCGGCGCAGCAACGACGATCAGATCAACAACGCGGGATGCTGCTAGGGCGTGCACCGCCAGAGCCAACATCGGAGTTCCACTGATGGGACGAAGTGCCTTGGGCAGACCCGGACCCAACCGTTCACCGCGCCCAGCGGCGGGAACCAATGCCGCCGTTCGCTGGCTGACTGGCATGACCTTAGGACGCGAGAACCTCGTCGAGGATTGCCTCTGCCTTGTCCTCGTTGGTTTTCTCCGCCAATGCCAACTCACTCACGAGAATCTGCCGAGCTTTAGCGAGCATGCGCTTCTCGCCAGCGGACAGACCCCGCTCTCGTTCACGTCGCCAGAGGTCGCGAACGACTTCCGCAACCTTGATGACATCACCGGAAGCAAGCTTTTCGAGATTTGCCTTGTAGCGACGAGACCAGTTCGTCGGCTCCTCGGTGTACGGCTGACGCAGCACATTGAAGACACGGTCAAGTCCTTCAGCATTAACGACATCGCGCACGCCAACGAGGTCAATGTTGTCCGCTGGAACCCGAACGGTGAGGTCACCCTGGGCGACTCGTAGAACTAAATACTCGCGATCTTCACCCTTGACCTTGCGCATCTCTACAGCTTCGATAACTGCTGCGCCGTGGTGAGGGTAGACGACCGTGTCGCCCACATTGAAAGCCATTGACAAGAACCCCTTTCGCAGGCCAAGGCTACCACGATGTTGAGGGTCCTGAATCGGCCGCTACCCTGACCTTGTGCGCATTACGTCTGACCTGTCAAAGCATGGTTCTGGCCAATCCATAGCCGGGAAGTCAGGGCGACCATGGCGACGATCCGCATTAGCGTGCGCGATCGTCGCTGCCACGACGCTGGCGCTGGCCGGTTGCTACAGCGGGCAGAAAGCAACCACCACGATGCAGGCCCAGATGAACTCCGGAAACGGCACGCAGGTGCGCATCGGTGACGTGCGGGTCGAGAACGCCACGGTCGTACTCGGTCCGCCCGAGTCCAAGAGTGCGACGCTGATCATGAGTGTGTTCAATGACGGCACAACCGACGATGCACTTCTAGGCGTGTTGATCAACGAAGCGGTGGCAAGTCCGCAGCAGGTGGTCGAACTCCCCGCTAACGGGTCTGCGAATTTCGGTTATGGCGATCAGTATTGGGTCAATGCCTGTGGGCTGGATCTAACGGTCAGCACCTATGTGCCCATTGCGATGCAGTTCGAGAAGGCAGGAATCCTCCGCACCGAGGCGCTCATCGTCGAACCCGCCGGCTACTACGAGGGGATCGCACCAAACCCTGCCTGCTAAGACCCTGCCTGCTAAGACCCTGCCTGCTAAGACCCTGCCTGCTAAGCCGATGGCTCAGGGTTCGTATTTGTAGCCGAGACCGCGAATCGTGAGCAGGTGGACCGGATTTGCCGGGTCCGCCTCGATCTTCGCTCGCAGTCGTTTGACGTGGACGTCGAGCGTCTTGGTATCGCCTACGTAGTCGTGCCCCCAGACTCGATCGATCAATGCGGCCCTGGTCATCACCCGCCCGCAATTGCGTACCAGGATCTCCAAAAGGTCAAACTCTTTGAGCGGCATGCTGACGACCGAGCCGCGCACCGTCACCACATGCCGCTCGACATCCAAGCGAACCGGACCCACCTCGACGGCTGACTCTTCGACCACCTCGTGGTCAGATCGCCTGCGCAGCACAGCACGCATACGTGCCAACAATTCGCGCGTCGAGAAAGGCTTGGTGACGTAATCGTCAGCGCCCAGTTCAAGGCCCACGACTTTGTCGATTTCGGCGTCTTTCGCGGTAAGCATGATGATGGGTACCGCTGACTTACTGCGTAGCTGTCGGCACAATTCAGTCCCGGACATGCCTGGCAACATGAGGTCGAGCAGCACAATGTCAGCGCCGCTTCGTTCGTATTCTCCGAGGGCCTCGCTTCCATCGGTCACGACGCAAACTTCATAGCCCTCTCGGCGCAACATGTAGTCCAGCGCCTCAGCGAAGGACTCCTCGTCCTCCACCACGAGAACTCGAGTCACGTCAGTACCTCCGGTTCAACTTGCATGTGCACATCGGTGACATCTTCGTCTGTCGAAGTACGCGAATGTAAGCCGGCCCCGTGCGCAGGGAGCCGGATGATGAAGGTCGATCCCACACCGATCTCCGACCAGACAGTGCATTCACCACCGTGGTTCTGGCACACGTGTTTGACGATGGCCAAGCCCAGACCAGTGCCTCCGGTGACCCGCGATCGTGCCGGGTCCACGCGATAAAAGCGTTCGAATATTCGCTCGAGATCATTTGCCGCAATACCGACACCCTGATCTTTGATAACGATCTCAATCAGGGCTTCTGTCCGACGTGCATCCACAGCCACCTTGGTGCCCGCCGGTGAGTAGGCAATCGCATTAGCCAGCAAGTTGCGCACTGCGGTCTGCAATTGCCCAGGGTCGCCGTAGACCTCGCCCCAGCAGGGTTGGCCCACAATGAAATCCACATCGTTTGCGCTGGCCACGGTGCGCACCTCGTCGATGGCGCGCTGAATGAGCCCATCGACGTTGACCGTTTCAGCGCGAAGCAGTGGATCGTCACCTTGGAGTCGCGACAGGTCGATGATGTCTTGGATGAGATTTGCAAGTCGCCCAGCCTCGATCTGCATTCGCTGCGCGAATTGGCGCACCTGATCAGAGTCGTCACTTGCACTGAGAACTGCTTCGGCAAGAAGACTTAGTGCCCCCACCGGTGTCTTCAGTTCATGACTGATGTTCGCTACAAAGTCGCGGCGAACTGCATCAACACGGCGTTCTTCAGCAAGGTCATCAACAAGGGCGAGAATCGAACCCCCGTCCTGCGGTGCGACGCGTACCTGCAGGTCCAACCACTCTCGCCCCAGGGGCGGTCGACGTACGCGCAGTTGTTCCTCACGCACAGTTCCCTCGGCAGCCACGCGCGCAACGATTTCGGCGATCTCCGGAACGGCCAACTGCCCCCGGCGTACCAGCCCCATGGCCAGGCTTCGCGAACTCGCCCACAGCACTCCGCCATCGGCGCTGAGCACGATGGAGGCGGATGGCAGCACCGCAAGTAACTGGATCACCTCGGCCGACACCGGGCCCGGCCGGCTCCTAACCGACTCGGGGCTCATACTGTCAGGATAGATCGGCGAGCGGCCATGGCGCCTGCTGCCGGATTTGGCAACGACAACCGTTCATCTGCCGTCCATCTTTTCGTTTCCGATCTGCCCTGGCACCCTCCAGCGCGTACGCTCGCCTTGTTGTAAGGCAATCAATGCCCGATGTTCGGTCCGAGAGGAGGCGCTTGATGTCCATGCGAGCCGCCTACGACGAGGCACTTTCGGCTGTGAACCAAGATCTCGTCCAGATGACCCGGTCGGTGGGGACGGCCATGAATCGGGCTACCCAGGCGCTGTTGGACGCCGATCTTTCCCTGGCCGAGGCCGTCATCGCCAACGACGCCCAGATCGATCTGCTCACGAGCGGAATCGAGGAGCGGTGCTTCGACCTGGTAGCACTCCAGCAGCCGGTCGCCCGGGACCTGCGGATCATCATCGGCGCCCTTCGGATCGCTGCATCCCTGGAGCGCATGGGAGATCTGGCTGAGCACATTGCCAAGCAAGCACGTATGCGCTACCCAAAGCCCGCAATTCCGCAGGAACTTCGTGGCACCTTTGCCGTGATGGGGGGCGTCGCCGAAGCGATCGTGGCGAAGACCGGTGCCGTCATTGCCACCAACGACGTGTCGCTGGCCGCCGATATCGCGCGCCACGACGAGGAGATGGATCGTCTCCATCGAGAACTGTTCACCATCGTGCTGTCACCGACATGGTCGCATGGTGTCGAGGCTGCGATCGATGTGACGCTGCTGTCGCGCTACTACGAGCGGTACGCGGATCACGCCGTCTCGGTGACCAAACGAGTCGTCACCATCGTTACTGGCGAGCCCTATGTGGGCGTCAGTCTCGAAGGCTGACTATGGCTCCACGGAGTCCACTCCAGCAACGCAGCCAACTGCGCCGCATAGCGGTGCTCTCCGTGCACACATCACCACTTGAGCAGCCCGGTACCGGCGACGCCGGCGGCATGAACGTCTACATCGCGCAGACTTGCACACTGCTTGCCGAGGCGGGAATCGAGAGCGAGATCTTCACACGTGCTACCTCTTCGGACACGCCCCCGGTTGCCGAATTGGCACCAGGAGTCACAGTTCGCTCTCTCATCGCCGGACCGTTCGAGGGCCTGGCCAAGCAGGACCTACCGGGCCAACTGTGTGCAGTGACATCCGGCGTGATGCGCGCCGAGGCTGCTCGCCCCGAAGGCTGGTACGACCTCATTCATTCGCACTACTGGCTGTCTGGACAGGTCGGTTGGCTCGCCTCGGAACGCTGGGATGTGCCACTGGTTCACACCATGCACACGATGGCCAAGGTCAAGAACGCTGAACTTGCGCAGGGAGATACACCCGAACCGCCGATTCGCCTCATTGGTGAAGAGCAGGTCGTCGCTGCGGCCGACCGCCTGGTTGCCAACACGGCCGACGAGGCAGGTCAACTTATTGACCTGTACGGAGCTCAGCCCAATCGCGTAGATGTCGTGCACCCCGGGGTGGATCTCGACGTCTTCCACCCCGGTGATCGCCTGGCGGCCCGGGCTGCGGTCGGTGTCGACGCAGACGCACTGCTGCTGCTCTTCGTGGGACGCATCCAGCCACTTAAGGCGCCGGACGTGCTGCTGGGGGCGGCGGCAGAACTGCTGGCGCGCTATCCCGAACTGCGCGGGAGGCTGCAGGTAGTCATTTGCGGAGGCCCGTCCGGAACCGGCATCGAGCGACCCGACGCACTGATCGATCTCGCTCGTGAACTGGGCATCACTGATTGCGTGCGTTTCGAAGCTCCTGGACCACGTACGCGATTAGCACAGTGGTACCAGGCGGCCGACGTCTGCGTCGTGCCCTCCCATTCGGAATCCTTCGGCCTGGTCGCGCTCGAAGCCCAAGCATGCGGCACACCCGTAGTGGCGGCGCGCGTCGGTGGCCTGCAAACGGCCGTGGCCGACGGAGTCGGCGGGACTTTGGTCGCTGGGCATGACCCGCGCGACTACGCCCGGGCAATTGGTGACATCCTGCTGCAGCCCCTGCGTCGAGAGGCGCTGGCAAACGGAGCCCGCGCCCATGCCATGGACTTCGGCTGGACGCGCACAACTGCAGGTCTCATTGCGTGCTACGAGCGAGCGATCGAGGAGCGAACCGCCGCGTCACTGAGCCATGTCCGCTAGCACCGATCCCGCACAAGCCGAGCGCGCCGACGCGCTCCAACGACTTACTAACTACCTCGATGCCGCAGAGCTGACCTATGAACTTGCGGGCCAAGGAGGTGTCGTGGTCACTCTTGCCGGTGAGCACAAACTCCGAACCAGCGCACTGTTCGTCGTGGGCACCCATGCCCTGACCGTCAATGCTTTCGTCGCCAGGCGACCGGAGCAAAACGTCGCAGCCGTGCACGAATGGCTCCTTGAGCGCAACCGGCGCATGTACGCAGTGGCGTTTTGCATTGATCATCTTGGCGACATCTACCTCACCGGGAGATTGCCGCTGTCAGTCGTGGACGATCCAGACGAACTCGACCGACTGCTCGGGTGCATCCTGGAATATTCCGACGGCTCCTTCAACACCCTGCTCGAGATGGGTTTCGCCGACGCGATCCGCCGCGAGTGGCAATGGCGTATCGCTCGTGGGGAATCGACGGCGAACCTCGCTGCGTTCGCGCATCTGATGGACCGGTCAAACGCTGGTTCGTAGGGCATTGATCGCACTAGGGCAGGATTACTCCGTGAGCACCTCGAATTCTGTTGACTCCGCAGCCAGCGACTACCGACTCATTCTGCTCCGGCACGGTGAGAGCGAGTGGAATGCCCAGAACCTGTTCACCGGATGGGTGGACGTGGACCTATCTGCCACGGGTATCAGCGAAGCTGAGCGCGGCGGGCGCCTACTCAACGAAACTCAGCTGTTGCCCGACGTCGTGCATACCTCCCTGCTACGCCGAGCAATCCGCACGGCAAACATTGCTCTGGCTCAATGCGATCGGAGTTGGATCCCGGTGAGTCGCACCTGGCGCCTGAATGAGCGGCACTATGGAGCGCTGCAGGGCAAAGACAAGGCGCAGACTCTGGCGGAATTCGGTGAGGAGCAATTCATGCTCTGGCGCCGCTCCTATGACGTACCGCCTCCTCCGATTGCTTTGGACGACCCGTGGGCGCAGACAGGGGATGCGCGCTATGCGGACCTCCCACCGGATGCCTTACCGCGCACCGAGTGTCTCAAGGACGTGGTGGCCCGACTGTTGCCCTACTGGCAAGACGTGATTGTCCCGGACCTGGTGAGTGGAAATACGGTTCTTGTCGCGGCCCACGGCAACTCGCTGCGTGCCTTGGTCAAACACCTTGACCAGATCAGTGATGACGAGATTGCCGCCCTGAACATTCCGACGGGTATTCCGTTGCTATACCGTCTCGACGCGCAGTTCCAGCCCGTAGTGCGCGGCGGCGAATATCTCGATCCCAAGGCCGCCGAGAAGGCCGCTGCAGCGGTTGCAGCGCAGGGACGAAAGTGAGCACCACACGCCTCGAGCTCGTCGACTCCAGCCTGCGCACCTGGCAGGCATCGGTAATCGCCAGTGACGCGGAAACCGGCATCGTGCTGGACCGATCAGCCTTCTACCCGGGCGGTGGCGGGCAGCCACCTGATCACGGTGTCCTGTTGTGGGGCGGGGTGCAGACCCGAATCGTGGATGTGCGCAAAGGCGACGACCCTGCTTTGGTTCCGCATCCCGAGGATCCCCTGCCACCGGTCGGCACCATGGTCACCGGTGCAATAGAGGACGATCGGCGCACCGCGCTGATGCGCACCCACTCGGGACTGCACCTGCTATCAGGTGTGGTGTTCCGCGACTTCGGGGCGCTGGTAACCGGATCGAACATGGACCCACTGAGTGGTCGACTGGATTTCAACCTCGACGAAATTCCAGCCGGTTTCAAGGAGGCCGTCGAGGCGGCGTGCAATGTTGAGGTCAACCAAGACCGCGCGATTCAGGCCTACGAACTGCCGCGTGCGGAAGCGCTCGCGATCCCTGATGTGATCCGAACCGCCCAGAATCTGCTGCCACCGAACATCGAGGTCGTTCGAATCGTCGATATCAAAGGATTGGATGTGCAAGCCGACGGCGGCACGCACGTGGCCTCAACGGCTCAGATTGGACGAATCAGCGTCACCAAGGTGGAGAACAAGGGCAAGGGATTTCGTCGGATTCGTATCACCCTGGGCGACTGATCAAGCAGCCGCTTCAAGTGCGGCGCTACCGACCCATCAAGTCGGTGATGCGCCGCCGCACGTCGAACAGGTAAAACAGTGCGCCGGCTAAGCCTGCGAACCCGATGAGACTCAACGTCATCGATGGGAGCAGTCCGGTCAGAGTCGCCAAACCGGTGATCACCAGCCAGAGCACCTTGCTCTGCCTAGAGACCGCAGGGAAGGCCGCACTCGGCCTGCGGACGCAATCGACCAGCGCGAAGCCTTTGATCCCTAGGAATGCTGCCCACAGGATCCAGGTCACCAGACCCTGAACAAAATCGAACATCTCTGCACGCTATCCCAGTCCGAGGTGGCCACCAACCATGAGGGGCGGCCGCAGGTCTGCGGCCGCCCCTCATGGTTGCTCGAGAAAACTCGCTCGAAACATTCCCTCGAACTACAGGCGCACTGCCTCACGGATCAGCGTGACCGTGCTGCTCACACCCCGTCGAACGTCCTCACCTGCAGCTACCAGGCGCTCACGCGCGTCGGCGGCAAGGGCTGGAACATCGATCGTGCTCGGATCGATCTTCGGAAGTTCCAACTTGCCGAGGTCGATCTTCGGCAGATCCAACTTGCTCGTATCGAACTTGGCGAGGTCGACGGTGGGCACCGGAACCTCGGGCAAACCGAACGGCAGGTCGACCTTTTGCACACTGACCGCTTCGCGAGCCTGCGCCGCGGCCTCGATGGCCGTTGCGCGGGCACGTGACGCAACCGCGATCACCTGATCAATCGCATTGCGTTCGCTGGCGGCACCAGTACTCGCCGTCTCCTGCGGGTGCTGAATCTGGCCGGCGGGTACCTGCGGCTCCTGTGTCGTGGGGTTCACAGGAGTGGTGGCAGTCGCGCTGCCAGCGGTGGCGCCGTTGGCGTTATTGACGCCGTCAGAGGTATTCATCGTCGGTACTTCCTTCCTGATTTCGGGACCACTGGCTCGACGGTCGGTCGGCCGATGGTTCGCCCTGCATTGAGCCCGGGTTGGGGCTGTCTTCGGCTGCGTTCACGCGGTTCTCCGCCTGGAAGGCCGCGTAGATCTGCAGCAGGGTGGTGCGTTGACGCTCGGTGATCGTGCGATCAGCCGCTATTGCGGTGGTGACTGCCGAATCGCCATCACGCTCGGCCAGGATGCCCGCCTGCACGTACAGGGTTTCCGCGGAAATCCGCAGTCCCTGGGCAATTCGCGCCAAGATCTCCGCGCTGGGCTTACGAAGCCCACGCTCAACCTGGCTGAGATAGGGGTTAGAAACTTCGGCCGCTTTGGCCAACTGACGCAACGACATTTGGGCCTGATCCCGCTGGTGGCGGATGAACTCCCCCAGGCCCTGAACATCTATGCGCGTCATGTGCCAAGTATGGCCTCCAGTGCTTGCAAATGCAAACGGAGGTGCTTGCAGCACACAGCGGGCTAACGAGCGGTGCGAATCGCCCCCGTCAGTTCCTCCGCGGTGAAGCCGCCCTCCACGGTGCCCTGGCTGGCGAAGCGGTAAAGGACCACCGAGAAGATCCCGCGCATTGTCGAGATAAGCAGGGCCCCAACCATGAACAGCAGGATGCCCAGGACGATGACCCCGACGCCAAAGCCAAGTGCGGTCGCGCTACCCGAGATGGCCAGCCACCCGCCGAGGAGAACTAGCAGGATGCCGGGCAGGATCGTCACGAGCCCAACCAGCCCGCCAATGCGAACGCCGCCGAAGATCTGCGTGCCCCACTTCTGTCGGAATAACGCGAACGACTGCTTGATGGCGCTGATCGGGCCCTGGCCCTCCAACATGATCAATGGCAGAACGAAAAAGGTCACCAACTGCCACATCGCCAGGACCCCGGCAGCGGCCAGATTGCGTAGCGCATCAGCCGCTCCGTTGCCCCCTCGGCCACGCATGGCACCCACGATTACGTTGACCACCGTCGCGATGAACGCCCAGCCGATCAACGGAACGATGCGCGCGAATGCACGACCGATGCCATGGGCAATTGACGAGTCCTGACCGGCGAGTTCCGAGTCAGCTGCCGCTACGAGTCCGCCGGAGCTGATCGAGATGACGATCTGGTTGGCGAATACGCCCACAATTGCCAGCGCTATGCCAACCCAGTTCTGGTTGTTCAGCAGGAAGAACCCAGCCGGGATCCAGAACACGGCTAGCGGCAGCAAACTGACGAGGAAACCCAGAATGGGAAAGGCCATCAGGTATCGGTTCTCCTTGATGATTGCCCAAGACTTCTGCGTCAGGAGTTTGCTCTGACCCCACGATCTGGTTGCCATAGCTGCATGCTAGGCCGATCGTCAATGACCGAGTGTGGAAACACGCGGCAGCATCAGCACCAACGACAGCACAAGTGCACCGCATAGACCAATGCCCAGTACCGGCACAACCCATCGAGTGAGGATTCGACCCGGCAGTGTGCAGGCTGTCACATGCATCACTGTGTAGTAGGTGAGCACGAAAGTGCTCGATAGGCCGACCGCCCAGGGCAGGCTGCCACCCGATACGACCAGTGCAGCCAGTACCGCCGCCAGCAGCGCGGCTTGCCGAGGAACACCACTGTGCACATTCGCCAGTTGTCTAGGAGCATCACCACGTCGAGCCATCGCGAACGTCGTCCGACCAATCGCGGTGAGCAATGCCAATAACGAAGCACCCGCGGCAAGTACAGCCCCGACAGCAACCAGCCAATGCCACGAATCGGGGACGATGCTCTCCAACGATGCAACACCAATCATGAGGCCCGCTTGTTCGGCTGCCAGGACTGTCACGGCAACGCCGACGTAGATCAGCAGCACTGCGGCCAGCGACAGCAGCACAGCGCGCGGAATTGTCCACGCTGGGTGACGCACTTCCTCTCCGAGCACGGTAATTCGGGCATACCCAGCGAACGCCAGAAAGATCAGGCCTGATGCTGCAAGAACATCCAACCCAGTCACATTTCTGCTGCTATCGAGATTCCCGGAGGGGTTAACTGAAACGTCAAGGGGATTGGTCACCAAACTGGCAGTGCAGACAACGACCAGGATCAGCACCACGCAGGCCACCAGAATGCCGCTGACCACCACGGATCGACGCAGGCCGGCCAGATCAAGGGCTAGGCACAAACCGATGGCAAACCAGGCAATTACCTGGGGGTGCTGTGGCATGAGGTAGACGCCGATAGTCAGACCAGCCGCTGCGGCGGATGCCGCCTTCCCGAGAATGAACGCCCAGCCGGCCAGCACTGCAGGCGGTCGACCGAGGCGAATCCGCGCATAGGCGTACGCGCCGCCGGACTCCGGGTGCTGCGCAGCCAGGCGAACCGCAGACAACGCATTGAGACCCGCGCAGGCTGCGGCAACACCGAGAGCGATGAGCAACCACGGACCGCTGAGTGCGAGTGCCGGAGTCCAAACGGCGAAAACACCAGTGCCCAGCATTGCCGCAACACCCACGACGGTGGCACCGACCAGACCCAGGTGGCGAATCAGTCCCGAGCCCGCACTAGGTGCTGACATGCATCCCAGCAAGGTGGCGACTGAGCGCAGCGGCGCCGCGCAGCTGCCCCACTGGTCGACCACCGCCTAGGACAGGGCGCTCACGCCAATCGGGTAGCAGCGCTGGATCATTACTGACGAGCCCGATCAAGGTAGCGACGACCGCGGCACGAGGCCGGTCGCCACCATCGACCATCTTCACGGCCAATGCGCGCCCGTCGGGCCACCCGACGATGAAGACACCGTCCGCACCGTCTTTGGCGATCAGACCTGGCACGGCCTGCATGAATGCCGTGGCGTCACGGTGTGTGCCGCCAATCAGTGCCGGATAACTTCGCATCGCCTCGACAACACGTGCTCCGTGTCCACCGGTGCTCAACAACCGCGCCACCATCTGTGCCAAGGTTCGCAGCGGGAACGCCAGGACTGGCGCACCACACCCATCAACGCTCACCGTTGCGACCGGCTTACCGGCGAAGGCAGCGACCTGGGCGGTGATGTGCTCTTGTAACGGATGCCCAGGGTCGCGATAGTCGTCAGTAGGCCAACCGTTGACGACGCAGGTCGCCAACATGCCGGCGTGCTTGCCGGAACAATTCATGGCCAGGGAACTCGCCGCGCGATCGGCACGCAGCCAGGATCGCCGCTCCATGCGATCGAGCGGATAGTCAGGCGGGGTGCGGAGAGCATCAACGCTTAGCCCCGCGGAATCGAGCATCGCGACGACGCGCTCCAGATGAAAGGGCTCACCACTGTGCGAGGAGGTGACCATGGCGAGGTGTTCGTCCGATACGTCGAGACCAGCCTGCAGCATGGCCATCGCCTGGAAAGGTTTGTTCGCCGATCGGGTGAATACCACCTCGTCCGGATTCCCCCAAGCAGCAAGTTCCCGACCCTGTACGTCCACCAGGACCGCGTGGCCCAAGTACGCGCACTCCACCAGATCGCCGCGTACCGCCTCGGCGAGAACCTCGGCTCCTTCGGCGATCACCGACCCATCCTGGCAGGAGCTACAGCCGCAGGCGCGGTGATCAATGTCCCGGACGAGCGATGTCCCCGGACGATCGATCTGGCACGCTGTCGCCGTGCGAGCCGTGCTGCAACGAGCAATGGGTGCCCAAGTTCACGTCGATGGTGTGCGTCTCGGCGGGTTCGACGGACCCGGACTGGTTGCACTCATCGGCGTGACCCATGACGACTCCGTTGCGACCGCGTCGAAGGTAGCCGAGAAGATATGGAACCTGCGCATCTTTCCCGCGCCGGACGACGGCAAAGAGCTTTCCGCCGGCGACCTGGGCTTGCCCATCCTGGTAATCAGCCAATTCACGCTCTACGCCGACACGCGCAAAGGGCGTCGTCCCACCTGGGATGCTGCCGCACCTGGACCGGTCGCCGAACCCATCGTCACAGCGGTGATCGATGCGCTTGCGGCACTCGGCGCGTCGGTGTCTACCGGACGCTTCGGCGCTGACATGAAGGTTCAGTTGGTCAACGACGGACCGATGACGATCCTGCTAGAGGTGTGAGTCCTGGTGCGCGGGCAGATCACCGTCGGCTGTCCGCACCATGAGTGGTGCGTCCGTTGGCACGGACCGCTTGATGATCGCGCTGGCAATAGGCCCAAGTTCGTAGTGCTGCACACCCGTGCCAATGAAGCCCACTTCGCGCCCGTCAAACATCACCACATCACCGTGCTTCGGCGGCCGTTCAGCTGAGCCGTCGAGCAGCAGGAGTTCCAGTCGTCGGGGTGGTCGGCCGAGGTTGTGCACCTTCGCAACCGTCTCCTGACCGCGGTAGCAGCCCTTCTGCAGATGCACCGCGGTGTTCAACCAATCGACCTCATTGGGAATCGTGCGGTGGTCCGTCTCAAGCCCGATTCGCGGGGCACCGGCGGCAACCCGCAGTGCCTCTAGTGCCCACGTGCCGCAGCGATGCGCTGCCTGCATCAGCGCCTGCTCATACGCCTGGCGCGTCAGGATGGACTCAAAGCCCATCCAGCCGCGGTCCCGAAAAGCTTGTGGTGGCGACCAGGCGAGGTCGCTCAATGGTGCAGCCGACCACAGCACGGCGTAGTCATCGCTTTCATCGACAACATCAACCCGAAGCATGAAACGCATCGACTCCAGGTAAGCCCGCAATCCATCGGCCTGACCCGGCTGACAGATGAGCCACGTCGCACTGCCGTCATCGATCAGGTGCAGCTCAAACTCGACGTGGCCCTGCGGATCCAAAATCAGTGCCGTGCTGCTCTGGTGGGGTGCAAGTTTCTCTAGGTGCTGCGTCGTCAACGCATGCAGCCAGGTGAGGCGATCCTCCCCGGCTACGCGCAGCAGACCGCGATTTGCCAGATCCACCACACCGGTGCCGTCAACAAGCCAACGCTGCTCCCGCAGGGGATCCCCGTAGTGCCAGGCAACACCTTGATCAGGATTGTCCTCCGGCGGCGCAACCCCGTTGGTCACCGCTGGGCACCCTCGTCGACTTCCTGCCAGTTGCGCTCCCGCGTACTGCAGTCGCGGCAGGCTCCGTGCATCGAGATATGCGAAATGTCGGTGTCGAATCCGAAGTCGGACTTCAAACGCTTGACGAAACTGGCGGCAACGTCCGCAGACACACTCTCCACAGCCCGGCAGCGATCGCAGACCAGATGAATATGAATTTCTTCTTCCACCGCGTGATACGTCGGCGCGCCATGACCAATATGCGCATGGGTGACCAGCCCGACCTCTTCAAGAACCTCAAGCGTGCGATAGATCGTGGACAGATTGACGCCTGACGCGGTGCGCTGCACTTCGACGAGGATGGCCTCCGGCGTTCCGTGTCGCAACCGCTCGACGGCTTCGAGAACAAGTTGGCGCTGCGGCGTGATGCGGTACCCCTGCTCGCGCAGTCGCCGATCCCAGTCCTCAGTGCCCATCTCAGCTGCCCTCGACTCGATTCAAGGTCGCTGCGAGGTGGTTCGTGATCGACTGGCCCACAGCTGCCATGTCAAAGGTCCACAGCAGACGACCTTCGACCAGTCCGTAGAGGCGATGGCCGTCCACGTACTCCTTCGCCGACTCGGTCCGCGCCACCATGTCAGTGCGCATGTCCACGCGAGCTCCGGTGATCGTCGCATTTTCCATGCCCGTGACCGTGAGAGTTCCGTACCAGATTTCGGCGTAGCCGGTCGGGTGCACGAGTTGCATCTCGATGTGGTTGTTCGGTCGCGGGCGCCAAAATCCTGTCTCGGTGGCCAGGGGTCGCACCTGATTGCCATCGTCGTCGAGCAGCCAACTGCGCGACCAATAGGTCAGGAAGGGTCGGCCATCGGTGCTGAAGCCCACCTCTTGCCCAAACCGAAAGTCCTCAATGGTCGGGTACTGACCGGTGCCAACACCCGTCCAACGCCCCAGTAGCCACGCCAGGGGCTTGACCTCGTCAGCGACGACCGGCGATCCCTCGGCGTTCTCGCTCATGGAGTTCTCGCTCATGGAGTTCTCGCTCATGGTGTTCTCGCTCATTGCGACGTCACCTCTCGGACGTGGGGAACTGTCCCCGTGCAAGCCAACACGCAAGTATTCACTTGACGGCGACACAGCGCTAAGGCAGCGTACCCGGTATGGCGGATGAGAGCGCAGTTGCACAAACTCGGCTACTTATAAAGGTCCTTGTCGGTGCCGATGCCCCTGAGCGCTGTTCACAGGGGCTGACCGTTGCAGCAACCGCCTGCCTGGCCGGCGCCGACGTATCGCTGTGGCTCACTGGCGACGCAACCCTGCTCGCCCTCAACTTCAGCGGACCCACCTTCACTTTGGAGGGTGCAACACCCGCGCGTGACCTCCTTGCCACAGTCCTCGACATGGGTGCGGTCACTGCCTGCACCCAGTGTCTGCAGCGGCGCGGCATCGCCACCGAAGCTCTGCTACCCGGAGTTCGGGTCGCTGGTGCCAGCAGTTTTGTCGAAGAACTGCTGGCACCCGGCACCAAGGCCCTGACGTATTGACCTGACACATTGGTGTCTGAGCAGGGATTCAGGGCGCTAGACGCACCGGAGTCGGCCCAACAGCAACGGTGCCCGCCACAGGTGTCGGGGTTCCACCGAGCACGGTGGCGGTGGTGAACCCGCGGGGCATTGGCAGGCTCAGATTGGTCTCATCGTCGGTGTAGGCAATGCGGAATGGTTGACCGTTGCGATCGAAGTTGCAGGTGACCAGGGCGTCAATGGTCTGACATCCACTGAAGCGTGCACCCACCACCCATTCGGAAATCTGTCCGTATGCCACTTCTGCAGTGAGTCCGTTCCACATCTGAATGCCAAGCAGGCGATAGTCGGGCGTCCACGCGTACCAATAACTACGATCGATACCGAAGCGCAGGGAGTCCACATAGGTGCGTGCGACATAACTGGGAATCTGTTCGGTCGGTATGGCTCGCGCGGCATCACCG
>JAGWVT010000067.1 GCA_018970765.1 Actinomycetales bacterium | reverse complement strand
ATCGCGGGAGATCCCGTCGACATCTTCGACGAAAACGGCCACGCAATCGCACGCGGACTGGTCAACTTTGATGCGCAAGAACTTCCGGCTCTGCTGGGTCGGTCGACGAAGGACCTGGGGCGCGAGTTGGGCCCTGCCTACGAGCGCGAGGTTGTCCACCGGGACGACCTGGTTCTCCTGGTCGACGATGCAGGACAGTCGCAGGAGGAGGAAGGCTAGCTGGTTCGCGGGGGAGACGGGAGGAACACGGATGGTCACCCAACGCATGTGGCACGTGACTCTCACGGTGGCTGGCGAGCCCGTCCAAGTTGCCGACATTCGTGACGGGCTTGAACGGTTGAGCCACGCACATCCATTTCTGCTGGCGGGTCGGTATGCCCAGGATCGGGCGGAACTGCGGTACTGGGAGGAAGCCCCGGCGATCGACCTTGCCGTGGAACTGGCTCATCAGTTGTGGGACGAGCACCGCTCTTCGTCGGCACTGCCCGACTGGGAGGTGGTGGGGCTGGAGGTGGTGGACCAGGAAACCTTCCATCGGCGTGGCCGCAGCCTCGTCGAGCGGCCTAGCCTGGTCGCTGCGGGCAGCGTCATCCCCTTCTAGTCCCCGGTAGGTCCCTTCGATTGCGGGGCGCCCCTAGGCTGAGGCCGTGGACGATCGCGAAGAGGTGCTGGCTACTGCGCGCCGCGCCCGTCTGGCGGCCGCTGCGCTGCGACTGCTGACCCGCGATCAAAAGGACGCGGGCCTTGTGGCCATGGCCGATGCACTGGTGGCGGCCACCGATCGCATCGTGGTGGCAAATGCTGGTGACGTGGAACGCGCGAGGGCCGATGGCACCTCCGCGAGCATCATCGACCGACTGACGCTGACCCCAACGCGGCTCGCGGATATCGCCGAAGCTCTTCGCGATCTCGCCAAACTGCCCGATCCAGTCGGCGAAGTTATCCGCGGGTACACGCTCCCCAACGGTCTGCAGATCCGCCAGATCCGCGTTCCGATGGGCGTGGTTGGCATGATCTATGAGGCACGCCCGAATGTCACGGTGGATGCCGCAGGCCTGTGCTTGAAGAGTGGTAACGCGGCGCTACTGCGCGGTTCAAGTTCGGCAGCGCTGAGCAATCGTGCGCTGGTTGATGTGATGCGCGAATCGCTTGCGGCAAGCGGGCTGCCCCAAGACGCCGTGCAGCTTGTCCCGGGGGATACCCACGAATCCGTGAAACACTTAATGACCGCTCGCGGGTTGGTGGATGTGCTCATACCGCGCGGCGGTGAATCGCTCATCCGCAGTGTCGTGGACAATTCCACCGTTCCCGTTATCGAGACCGGGGTTGGCAACTGTCACGTCTATGTTGACCGAGATGCCGATATCGACAAGGCCGTCGCGCTGGTGCTGAACTCCAAGGCCCAGCGGGTGAGCGTGTGCAATGCCGCCGAAACGTTGCTTGTGCACGCCGACATCGCCGATGCGTTGATGCCGGTGCTGATTCCGGCCATGGCCGAAGCGGGCATTCGCCTGCATGCGGATGAGCGCTTCTCGCGTTACGCAGCAGAGGCGACCATCACCTGCGAGCCGGTGACCGACGCAGACTGGGCTGCCGAGTACTACAGCCTGGATTTGGCCGCGGGGATCGTCGATTCACTTGATGACGCCCTAGCTCACATCGCCCGGTGGTCATCCGGCCACACCGAAGCGATCGTGACGGACAGTCAGACCGCGGCGATGCGTTTCGTGGCCGGGGTGGACTCAGCAGTAGTGATGGTGAACGCGTCAACCCGCTTCACAGACGGTGGCGAGTTTGGCTTTGGTGCCGAGATCGGCATCTCCACCCAGAAGCTGCATGCGCGCGGACCCATGGGCCTGCCTGAGTTGACTACCACAACCTTCGTCGTCACCGGCGACGGTCACTGCCGGACCTGAACCTGACATGAGAAGAAAGGATCACCATGCATGACTTCGTGGCCCGCTTGAGTGAGCAGGCAGGCGAGAACGGGGCCTTGGTACCGCCGTGGGTCTTCGGGTTGACCGGGTTCGGGATCCTGGCCGGACTTCTCGTGCTCACCATGATGATCAACGTCAAGCGCTGACGAGTTCGTACGAGATGACCGCCGCCCACCGGCGCATCGGCGTCATGGGTGGGACCTTCGATCCGATCCATCATGGACACCTGGTGGCGGCCTCGCAGGTGTGTCATCGCTTCGCGTTGGATTACATGCTCTTCTCGCCTACCGGCCAACCGTGGCACAAGGATGCAATGCCCGGTGCATCAGCAGAGGATCGTTACCTGATGACCGTCCTGGCAACGTCAGCCGACCCTCGGTTCGATGTCACGCGCGTTGACATCGAACGTGGCGGACCGACGTACACCAAGGACACTCTGCGTGATCTGCGTGCGCAATGGACGCCGCAGGGCGCAGAACACATCGAGTGGTTCTTCGTCACGGGTGCCGACGCGATCGCCACGATCGGGTCCTGGCAGGATCCGGCTGCGATCGTGGAACTTGCGCATCTGGTCGCTGTCTCCCGCCCAGGGCACACGTTCGTCGAGCCCCCGCTGCCTGCCGGCAGTTGGAGCTGGGTGGAGATTCCGGCCCTGTCGATTTCGTCCACTGACATCCGCAGCCGCGTAGCGCGCGGCGAACCTATCGACTACCTCCTACCCAACGCCGTCGCTCAGTTCATTACCAAGCGCGGTCTTTACCAAACAGGACAAGGGCCAGGTGCAGCATGACTGCAAGTGCGGAAGCAGTAGAACTCACGCAGGCAGCGGCGAAGGCGGCCTCAGACAAACTCGCCGAAGACATCGTTGCCCTTGACGTCAGTGCCCAGCTCGTCATCACCGATGTTTTCCTGCTGTGCTCGGCGCGAAATGAACGTCAAGTGGGTGCCGTTGTTGATGCAGTCGAGGAGGCACTGGCCAAGCTCGGAGCAAAGCCGCTTCGCCGGGAAGGCGAGGGACAGAACCGCTGGGTGCTGCTTGATTACGGGGACTTGGTTGTGCACGTTCAGTTGGCTGAGGAACGCATCCACTATGCGATCGAGCGGCTTTGGAAGGACTGTCCGCACGTAAAGCTGCCAGAGGATCAGCCCGGTGCCTGATCCAAGGCGCCTGGTGATTTGGCGCCACGGGCGCACGCAGTGGAATGCCGAGCAGCGCTTCCAAGGTCAGACAGATGTCGATCTCGATGAGGTTGGCGTGGCCCAGGCCGAACGGGCTGCTGGCATGCTCGCAACCTTGCGCCCCAGCCTGATCGTCTCCTCAGATCTGTCCCGTGCACGAAATACCGCTGAGCCCCTGGCACGTCTGCTCGGTATGGGCGTTGAGGAGGACGTCGATCTGCGGGAGACCTTCGCCGGCTCCTGGGAAGGACTAACCCGCGCCGAGTTGGAACAACTGCCGGGGCCGTCAATCGCCGAATGGGCAGTGCACTCAAACATCCGTCCTGGAGTCACTGGAGAAACCCGTCTGGAAGTGGCCAGCCGAATGGTCGCGGCTGTAGAGCGGGCGTTGGTGCGCGTTCCCGACGGTGGATGTTTGGTCGTGGTCACCCACGGTGGTGCAGCACGTGCGGGTATCGGTGCACTCCTGGGCCTGCCACCCGAACACTGGGCGATGCTCGGAGTGCTGAGCAATGCCTCATGGTCGGTGCTCCTAGAGTCCCGCCGGGGCGACCATGGTGGACCGCCCTGGCGTCTGGCGGAGTACAACGCGGGCACGTTGCCCGAGCCAGCCCTGGCCGACGATCGCTGATTCCTGCGCCGCTATGCTTGCGGCTTCCGGGGCTGTAGCGCAGCTGGTAGCGCACCTCCATGGCATGGAGGGGGTCAGGGGTTCGAGTCCCCTCAGCTCCACTTTTTGTCACTATCGGTTAAGGGCCGGCAGTGGAATTACCCGGTTGCTGCCGCTCGCGCGTCTGTCACGAATCGGTAGCCAAGGCCCCGGATTGTGAGGATGAACTCCGGACTCGCCGGATCGATTTCGACCTTGGCGCGTAGCCGCTTGATGTGAACATCGAGTGTCTTGGAGTCTGCGTCTTCGTCCCAGAGTTGACGCATAAGAAAGGTGCGACTGAGAACTCGCCCGGTCTGTCCCACAAGCAGGGCCAAGAGTGCGAATTCCTTCGGCGTGAGATGGACGACTTCGCCGCGAATGCGAGCGATGTGTCGCTCCTGGTCAAGTTCTACCGGGCCTGCGCGAAGGATTCCCTCCTCCTGCGGGAGTCCGCCCGAGCGTCGCAGGACGGCCTTCATTCGGGCGAGGAGTTCGCGGGCCGAGTAGGGCTTGGTGATGTAGTCGTCGGCCCCTAGTTCTAGGCCCACGACGCGGTCGACCTCGCTGTCTTTCGCAGTGAGCATGATGATCGGAACCTTGGAGGCCTTGCGAATCTCGCGACAGACGTCGGTTCCCGGTAGTCCGGGCAGCATCAGGTCGAGCAGGATGATGTCGCTGCCATGCTCCTGAAACTGGGTTAGGCCGATGATTCCGTCCTCGGCGACCGTCACTTCGTAACCTTCGCGACGCAGCATGAAGCCTAGGGCGTCGGCAAACGACTCCTCATCCTCGATGAGTAGTACGCGGGTCATGGCCGTAGCGTGTTCCGGGTGGGCGTGGTGTGCAAGGAGAAACCAGCGACATGGAAAAGGCTTCCTGTGATGTTCATCTAGAAGTCACCTTCGGCCTCGTTCACCAAGTGTTCATCTGGGTGCCCTGGATGATTTACCGGGAACGGTTGGGCTCGTAACCACGGGCCGCAATCCTCAGGAAGTGCCCAAGCAGTCCGAAGTGAGAAGCCAGGAGGCCGGGCAGGTGCGCCGGGAGATGCGCCAAACTCTCGTCCATCCCGGTGACAAAGTCTTCACGTCCGTTATCACTGCCAGCGCCTTCGCCGCCCTACTCGTCCTAGCCGGCATCGCAGTCTTCTTGGGCCTCCAAGCGATCCCGGCGTTCCAATCCCAGGGACTGGCTTTTCTGAGTACGACTGCTTGGGACATCAATACCGATCCACCAACCGTGGGCATCTTCGGCATGCTTTACGGATCGGTCCTACTCGCGGTGATCGGCTTGGTCATCGCTGTTCCGGCCTCATTGCTGCTGTCAATCTTCATCGTCTTCCTAGCACCGATGAAGCTCAGCCGGGGGCTGACCAACCTCATTGACCTGATGGCGGCGATTCCCTCGGTGATCCTCGGCCTGTGGGCCTTCTACGTGCTGAATGGTCCAGCGCAGGAATGGCAGGCGCTGCTGCACGACTACCTGGGGTGGATTCCACTGTTCCAAAACGACTCCGGCAACTACTTGGGGACGCCATTCATCGCAGGCGTAGTTCTCGCGATCATGATGATCCCGATCATCACGTCTGTAACACGCGAGGTACTCGGACGAACTCCACCGGAGTTGATCAACGCTGCCGAATCACTCGGGTGTTCACTGTGGACAATGCTGCGCTATGTGGCGCTGCCATATGGCCGTGGCGGCATTGTGGGCGGAGTGATGCTGGGGCTAGGGCGCGCCCTGGGGGAAACCATCGCGGTGTTCTTCGTGTTGAAAATCATTTATGAGACAAATTGGTACCACATCATCGAGTCCGGGGGCGGATCCGTCGCGACGTTGATCGTCTCACGATTCGGCGAGGTAAGCGGTCCTTTTGAGCTTCAACTGCTACTTGCCGCTGGTTTCTTCCTTTTCATCATGACGCTCGTCGTGAACATGATCGCCAACGCCATTGTGGCTCGCACTGGAAGGTTGAAGTAGTGGCAACTCAGGTGCTCGACCAGATGCGGTTGGACGAACTGAACCAGCAACAGAAGAGTGAGCCTTGGCGGCGTCATCCGACCAAGTTCTACGCGTGGGTGGCTTTCGGTGTCATTCTGCCGGCTGTCATCGCGATAGGACTCTTTCTCGGAACTGATATCCCCGGGGCACTGATCATCGTCTTGTATCTACCTATACAGCTTCTTGCCTCAGCAATGAGCGCTGTGGCTACTAAGGGCGTCCGCGGCATCGGTGACAGCGTTATCATCGTGAACGCCATCGGTGCGACGGTTTTCGTGTTGATTGTCTTGCTCTCTGTGCTTGGTTCGCTAGTAATCCAAGGTATGCGGGCCATGAGCGCGCATTTTCTCTACCAGAACAGCGTCTACATCAACCCGAGTACGCCCCTGGAGTACGGCGGAATAGGTCACGCTTTGATCGGTACGGTCCTGATCGTCGCGATTGCCTCCCTGGTGGCTGTACCCGTCGGAATCGCCACGGCTGTGTACATCACCGAGGTCAGGGGCAAGGCTGTGCCCTACGTGCGCTTCTTCGTACAGGCAATGTCCGGCGTGCCATCTGTGGTGGCCGGCCTCTTCATTCTCACGATCGTGGTGGCAACGGGCGCCTTCGGGCAGGGGGCCTTCGCCGGCGGCCTAGCGTACGCAATTCTCATGTTGCCCACGGTCGCACGGACAGCAGAAGAGGTCCTGAGACTGGTCCCGGATGACCTCCGTACGGGCGCGCTGGCACTGGGATCCACCCGCGCGAGAACGGTCATGAAAGTTGTGATCCCGGCGGCCCGCACCGGCGTCATCACTGCCGTGATCTTGGGTATTGCCCGCGTTATTGGTGAGACAGCTCCATTGCTCATCGCAGCGGGCAACAACGATCAGACAGTGCTAAACCCCTTCGGCACTCCGATAGCCGCTGTGCCGACCTTCATCTTCAACAACGTCGCCCAACCATTCCCCGATGCGGTGTCGCGCGCCTGGGGATCGGCCCTGGTGTTGATCGTTCTCGTTGGAGTTCTGTTCACCGCGGCGCGCCTGATTGGTCGTGGCCGCTTAGCCAACTCGAGGAAGTGAGGAAGGATGTCAGCAGTGAGTGATCCGTCAACAGAGATCCTGGCGGCGGCTGAGCAGGAGTTGGCAATTCCGGTGGACCAAGTCATTGAAATGGAGACCGAGGACGTTAGCGTCTGGTTCGGTCAGCGGAAGGTCCTTGAAGGTGTCAGCATCGCTTTCCCTCGTAAGTCTGTGACTGCGCTGATCGGGCCGTCCGGATGTGGCAAGTCGACCTTTATCCGAGTTCTGAATAGGTTGCACGAACTTATTCCGGGTGCCGCCTTGGCCGGGAGCGTTCGGTACGAGGGACGCGACATTTACGACCGAGATGTCGACCCCGTGCACGTCCGGCTGAAGATTGGCATGGTGTTCCAGAAGCCAAATCCCTTCCCGAGCATGACCATCCGAGGCAACGTACTGTCGGGTTTGAAGTTGTCCGGCATGAAGCGGGCTGGCCACGATGAGATCGTTGAGCAAACACTGATGGCCGCCGGGCTGTGGAACGAGGTCAAGGATCGCCTTGATGCCGCAGCGGGCGACCTTTCCGGCGGACAGCAGCAGCGTTTGGTAATCGCCCGAGCACTCGCGGTTCAACCGCACGTGCTTCTTATGGATGAGCCGTGCTCAGCACTGGATCCGGCCTCCACGCTGAAAATCGAAGAGACAATCAGGGCTCTGAGCAAGGACATCACCATCATCATCGTCACCCACAACATGCAGCAGGCAGTGCGGGTGTCGGACAACACCGCATTCTTCTTGGCTGCAGAGAACGAGCCGGGTCGGGTCATTGAGCAGGGTCCAACGACCCAAATCTTTGGTTCGCCGAAGGATCAGCGCACCCTGGACTATGTCAACGGCCGGTTTGGCTAGTAACTCGAAGTTCATCTAATCGACGGTCGAGCGTCAGATGACTCATCTGGTTACTTCACCTAATCGTCATAACGTAGTCGCTGCAAGGTTCCTTCGAGACTAGGAGATTCTGTGCGACGCACATTGACCCTCGTGGCCTCCACCGCGGTGATCGCCGCAACGGTGGGCTTGGCTGCACCGGCAGCATCGGCTGCTGAGACCGTCCCCGGTGGTGGCGCATCATTCCCGGCTGCCTTCATGCAGCAGTGCGCCGCTGACTACAACGGCTCGCAGTCCAACTTCACAGTGACCTACACCTCAACTGGTTCGGGCACTGGCAAGGGTAACTTCACCAAGGGCACGTTCGTCTACGCGCAGACGGACTCGGCCTACTCAAGCGGTGCCCCGACCTTCGGGTGGGAGTACATCCCGAACGTGGGCGGTGCAATCACCTTCCCGATCAACCTGAAGAACGCCAAGGACCCGACGAAGACAATCGGATCGTCGATCCAGCTGAAGCAGGTAACCCTGGCCAAAATCATGGCGGGCATCATCACGATGTGGAACGACAAGGAAATTGTCAACGATAATCCGCGCATCGCCAAGAACCTTCCGGCAACGCCGATTACCGTTGCCTACCGCTCTGGCGCTTCGGGCACGACGAACAACCTGCTGCAGTACCTGAACGCTTGGGCGCCGACCATCTGGAGCAAGGTTCAGGACGACATGTCGACGGCGTTCCCGGGCGGGACACCACCGGCCAGTTCGGTGTCGGCGAAGGACAACGCCGGTGTCATGGCACTTGTCATCGCCAAGGAAGGCACGATCGGCTACGTCGACCTGGGTGATACCAAGGACTACCCGAAGGCACGCATCCAGAACGCTAATGGTGAGTTCATTGCACCTTCCTCTGCTTCGGCGGCCAAGAACCTCGCCAACCAGACGAACGTTGGTGCTGACGGACTAGTCACGTTGGACTACAAGATCAAGGTCGCGGGCGCGTACCCGATGTCGATCTTCAGTTACGCCCTAGCTCGCACCGACGGCAAGGGTCCGAATGGCTTGGGCGTGCGTCAGTTCGTTGACTACGTGCTAGCCAAGTGTGGGCCGAGTCGGGCTGCCTCACTGGGCTACGTGCCTGTGGGCGGCAAGGTGTTGGCCAAGGCTCGTGAACTGGCTCAGCTGATCAAGTAGTGCGTGCACTCCACTAAGGCGCAAGACAGATGACGGTTTCGGCAGAAACCGCCAGAAGGAGGAGGACGATGTCCCGGAGATTCACCGGAGGCATCGTCCTCCTCTTATCTGTCGCCTCGGCTACGACCCTCGTTAGTGCATGCACGCCACCAATGCCGCCGGACGTGCTGGCAGCACGGGCTGAAGCTCAAATAACCTGCCAGTCCGGCTCATTGAACGTGTCAGTGCCCGAGATTTTTGCTGGATCAATGATGGCGGTTGGTGATGCGCTGACATCAGTCTGCCCTGACCAGACTGTCGTTGAGGTTGGCGAACAGGACGCGGCTCCGGTCGCACTCATTGATGCGGCCCCAGATCAAGCTGCGCTTGATGCATTTGCCAAGGAGCGCTGCGACGGGGGACCAGCATTGGTCATCCCAGCGTTCGCGTATCCAGTCTCGCTCGCCTACAACGTGATCGGTGTGGAGGGCCTCACCATCACTCCGGACGCTATGGCTGGCATCCTGAACGGCACAGTCACCTCATTCGAGGACCCTCTGATTACCGACGCCAATGCGGGCTTCGACTTGGCCGGACTGCCCCCGATCGCCCTGCTAGGCCTCGAAAAGCCGCAGGGCGCTGTCCAAGCAATGACAAGTTGGGTCGCCCAGCAGGCACCCTCGACTTGGTCATCGGGTGTGACAGGCACCCTGCCCGCCGCCACGCCACTGGCGAGCACGACAGACTTGATCGGTGAATTGACTGCCGCAGAGGGCACGGTTGCCGTCCTGCCATCGTTCACCGCGATTAACAACGTCATTCCAACAGCAGCCGTCCCAGTTCAGGGAACCGACCCCAACGGCGTTGAGTTCGATACCGTGCTGACTGCTGACGACGTCCAGTTGCGCAAGGTGGGGACCGGCGCAACGACCGTCAGCACTGACGCCTCGGGCAACATCGTTCTGGCCCCCGCTATCGGTGGGGTACCGGACATGACAGTGTTCGACCCAATTGCGGCCAAGATCGTGCTGGCCGACGGGCAGCCGCTCGTGGGCTGGCCAATCATCGGCTTTGCGCACCTACTCGTCTGCGACAGTCAGACCGACCCCTTGCCGCTGGCCTTCGCCCAGTACCTTGTGCGTCTCGCGGGCCAGGGCGCCCTGGAGTCCTTTGGTGCAACGCCGCTGCCAGAGCCAGTTCGCGTCAAGACCTTCGTGCCGTTGCGGGTTACTGTTTCGACGGATGCCTCGAGCGCCAGCCCGTCAAGTTCCTGAGGGCCCCAAACCCGCCTACTCGCCCAGCGGGTGACCAGCGCATACTGCTCCCCTGGGAGGTGCGCCATGACGAGCAGCGTGCACGCGAACGGGGCCAGTAGCGCAAAGGATGCTGACGATCCCTTCGCTCTGGCCGAGCCGGTGCTTGAGGGTCCTGGAACCAGCGACTACGAACGATATCTGCGGACCGAGGAACTCCTTGCTCTGCAAAAGGGGCCAGATCAGTGGCTGCACAGAGACGAGTTGCTCTTTACCGTCGTGCACCAGTCGGCGGAGTTGTGGTTGAAACTTGCCGCGTCGGAACTTGAGCACGGACTAGAACTTGTCCAAGCCGGCCGTACCTCGGCTGGCCTGCGGTACCTGCGTCGGGTGCAGATGTGCTTGACCTACATCTCAGAGTCGATGCCCATGCTCGAGGAAATGACCCCCTGGGATTACCAGCATGTGCGCAAGGCGCTTGGCCACGGTTCCGGGTTCGACTCGCCAGGATTCAATGAGTTACGAAAGTTCATTCCCCAGTTGGGTGAGTGCCTGCAGCAGGGGCTAGCTGTTGCTGGTCTGTCACTGACCGATCTATTCGTGCAGGCTGAGGAATACGAAGAGCTCTATCAACTTGCCGAAATGATGATCGACCTTGATGAACGGCTCATGGCCTGGCGGGATCGACACTTCCGCGTCGTGGAACGGACCATCGGATTCAACGTCCGCGGCACCCAGGGGACCCCGGTCGAGGTGATCGGCGGTCTGCGAGATCGCAAGTTCTTCCCCGACCTTTGGGATGTTCGCTCAGACCTGTCCAACCTGGCCGATGAAGTCCTCTAGCAGGACTGCCTTCAAGACTTCAACTGATGGCGTTTGCTGCAGCGCGTAGGTCCTGAATCTGTTGCGTCACGGCGCCTGAGCCGTCACCTTGAGCCTGAGGACTGATCGCAACTGCATCCGCGGCCATATCCAGTGCGGCAAGGGCTCCGGCCTTGTCCTTCATCGCCGTGAGTACTTGAGCGCGGATCATCCAAGGTTGCGCTGCTAGGGGATCAAACTGCACTGACTGTGCGGATGCGCGGTCGGCTTCGGTCAGATCGCCGTTGCTGAGCGCATCCATAGCAATGACATCAGAGAAGCGCCCGCAACGCTCATCAAGCCGCGCAGCAGTGAGCACGGCGTTGAGCGTTGGTGGCTGCATCTGGGATTTGAAGGCAGCCTCGGCCAATTGCTGACGCATATTGCAGGGCGTGAGTGCGCGTACAAGTGCTTCATTGGCTTGCGGTGAGCCGGTCACTGCGCTGCCGGCCGAAATGACAGCCATGATCTGGATCAAGACGGCGATGCAACCAGCGACGCCGAGGCCCGCGCTGGATGCCAGGACCCAGGTCGGGGTTAGGGTGCGTGCTTCGGTGCGGCTGGGCCCACGCTTCGTTACGCGCTTCGTTGTGGCTGACTTCCCGCGCGCCGTGGGCACCTGCTGTTCGATGGGCGCAGCACCAGCAACCGCGAGCGTGCAACCTGCGAGCACCCAGCCAGTTGTCACCAAGGTGAGCATGTCGATGGAGATCATTGCTTGGGTGAGGTAGCCGACGAGCCCGGCACCGACACCGGCAGCAGTGGCGAGTTGTGGCATGGGATTGCGCAGGACTCGCCAGAGCAGCCAGCCAAAGGTTCCGGCAAAGAGCACAATCCACAGCAACGTCGCGAACCAGCCCAAAGTCGCAGCGATGTGCAGGGGCACGTTGTGTGCGGCGGAAACCGCGAAGTTGGGGCCGTTTAACAGGATGGTCGTGTCGACTCGGAATTCGTTCGCAAATCGCGCGAAGGCGCCTGGCCCAACGCCTAGGACTGGATGCGCATTGGCAATACCGAGCGCGGACTGCCAGAAACCGATCCGGTCTTGGAAGGTTCCACCCGTCCAAAGTGGCGCCAGCGGCCCGATACCGGCGAACGACAGCCCCAGCACGACAAGCGAGGCGACGGTGGCCACAACCGCACCGAGCCTTGCCCACGGCTGCCAGCGGCCGCGCACGCCAAGCCCCCAAATGAGGAAGGCACCGAGGAGCGCGGCGCCCAGGGTGGCCGGGCCTTGCGCATCGCTGCCGAGGACGAGCACGAGGAGGGCCATGGCGGCAGCGAGTACGCCTGCCCACACGCGACCGGCAAGTGTGCGTTGCGTTACGAACACCTGGGAGAGGCTCAGCACTGTCATTGTGCCGAGGAATGCCGCGGCAAAGTTTGAGTTGCCGAGAGTCCCATTGATCGTGCCACCCACGTTCGGGGTGATGGGATAACCCAGCACCTGCAGGTACGAGACCACCGCGACTACCGACGCTGCCGCCATGAACCAGGTGATGAGCCGCTGAACCTGTCGCATGCTCAAGGTGCTTGCCGCAAGGAGAAGCATCACCAAGCAGATGAGTGTCAGCAGGCCGTCGTTGCGCGCATACCAGCCGTAGAACGTCACGGTCACCGGGGAGGTGCCGCTGAAACTGGAGATCACCGCCCAGAGCGCCAGCACCAGTGCGGCGCCCGTCATTATGCGAAGCGGCCAGTGGCCAGGGGTTCGCACGACTCGGTACCACGCGAGCACGGCGAATGGCGCCAGAGCGAGCGAACCGGTAACCAGGACGAGGAGTTTTGGCAGGTTCATCGGGTCCGGCAGCCACGGCCACCAGGTCACCAGCACCAGGAAAGCGATCAATCCGATGACATCGGCCCGATC
>JAGWVT010000066.1 GCA_018970765.1 Actinomycetales bacterium | reverse complement strand
GACGGAACCTTCAAGTCCGACGAAGAGCTGGTCACGCTCTACCAGAGTGCAGGCCTGCAACCTGGTGGCGAGACCATTGCTTATTGCCGTATCGGCGAGCGCTCAGCACACACCTGGTTCGTGCTGCACGAACTTCTGGGCTGGTCCAAGGTGCGCAACTACGACGGGTCTTGGACGGAGTGGGGTTCCCTGGTCGGGGTACCTGTGGTTATTGGTGACGAGCCAGGTGCCATCTGAGATGTCTACCTGTACAAGCCCGGGCGATCCCAACGCGGCTGGAAGCATTGCAATACATGGCCGCGTTCTGCGAAACGGTACGCCAGTTCGGGGCTATGTGCGCCTCCTTGATGCTCGCGGGGACTTCGTAGCCGAAGTCCCCGCGCAGGCGGATGGCTCGTTCACCTTCTATGCGGTAGCCGGCTCCTGGATCCTTCGAGCGATCACCGGCTCCGGCACCTTCGATAAGCCAATCAGCCTGGACGCAGATCGTCTGGATATCGATCTGGAGCTGGCAATCAGTTAGGCCGTGGAGCACGTCGATCGCCCGAGGATGTGCCCGACCCGCATGTCCGTAGGGTTGTGGCGTGACTCCGCGGATGCCACGCCGATCATTCATTGCCGGTTCAGTCCTGGCAGGTGCGGCCGCGGTCACACCCTGGCCAGCTGTGGCCGCGCCCAAAGATGGGTCGGGTCGTGCGGTACGCCGCGCGGTGATCGCCAGTGATCGACAGGGCTTCAATCGTCGCTGGTATGCGCCAAATGTCGAAGCAGTCTTTGTTCCCTCACAGTTATCCGAGGTAGCTCCTTGTGTTGAGGCCGCCATTGCTGAGTTCGGCCGCGATGTCAAGGTCGTCTCCGGGCGACACTGCTACGAGAACTTTGCTTACAACCAGACAACTCGAGCCATCATTGACATGTCCGCGCTCAACCATGTGGGTTACGACCTAGATCGCGCCGCCTATTTCCTTGATGCGGGTGCAGACAACTGGTCGGCCTACCGCACTTTGCTAAACGCATTCGGGCGAACACTGCCTGATGGGTCTTGCGCTTCGGTTGGCGCTGGAGGTCATATCAGTGGTGGTGGATACGGTCTGCTTTCGCGTGCGCATGGCCTATCTATCGATTGGGTCACTGCTATTGACGTGGTTACCTGGGATGCGGCCAGCGGACGCGCCACCCTTCGTCACGTCTCCGAATCTAGTACCGATCCAGCCGAACGCGATCTGTTCTGGGCCCTGCGTGGTGCAGGCGGGGGTAGTTACGGCGTAATTGCACGCTTCTATTTCGCCGACCCACCACTGGCACCCAGTTATGCCTCCATCTGGACTGTGGGCTGGGATTGGACCGATCTCACCGAGTCAGGCTTTGCTGCGCTGCTCGCCGAGTATGCCGATTGGGTTGAGCAGATGCCCGAGCGTGAGTTCAGTTTGTTGAAGCTCAATCATGTCTCTGCCGGTCAAGTGAGCATGATCGTGCAGTACGCCTCGCAGCCTGCACAGTCATTAGACGATCATCTGGCAAGGACCGGTGCATCGATCACCGCGGCACAGCGGCGCTTCAGTGCAGTCGCCAAGTTCGTGCCAAAGGTGAAGTCGGAACTGCGTGCACTGCGACCCGGTGCCGTTCGCCCCGGCAACCAGACTGTTCAGCACCTCACATTTCTTGAAGCGGTGCAAACCCTGAGCGGAAATGGTGCTAACCAGTTCGGTAAGTACAAGTCGTCCTACCTACGCGGTGCAATGCCCGCCGACCAAGTTCAGGCACTCTTTGACGGCCTACACAGCACCCCACGGGGCATCCCCACCAATCAGATGGCTCAGTCTCTGGTCCAAGTGGATAGTTATGGTGGGGCGATCAACCGCGTAGCATCGAGTGCAACAGCGGTACCGCAGCGATCATCGTTACTCAAATTGCAGTTCCAAACGTATTGGAATAACGCCTCTCAGGTGGGTGAAGGCCAGAAGGGCCGATACGCGAGGCAGCAGGATGCGCACCTTCGCTGGATGCGTGAGATCTATGAGCAGACCTACGCGGCCAGCGGCGGAACACCGGACCCCTCCAAAGACTCCGCTGGGATTGTCGATGGCTGCTACGCGAATTATCCGGACAGCGACCTTGGCACGCATGAGGACGGGCACCTCAATCAGGCGCTTTGGCTTTACTACCTCGATAATTTTCGCCGGAACCCGCGCAATCTCGTTGCCGTGAAGCAATACTGGGATCCATCAAACATGTTTCATCACGCTCAGTCGATCCCAGTTTCTTAGCCCCATAATTCTCATCCCCATTATTTTCATCCCGATGAGCTTTGCGAGGTGTTCATGAAGGCCGTGCTCCTTGCCATAGCTAGCGCAGTCCTGCTGGCACTTCTGGCAGTTGCTGCCAATCCGGCAGCAGCTGCTCCGTGTGACGGTGAATCGGTACCGTGCGCGGTAGGGGATGTTGGTCCAGGTGGCGGCACAGTGTTCTATGCGGCCCCCACGCGGCAGTCCTGGGGTCAGTACCTTGAGTCAGCCCCCAAGGGCTGGAGCGGCAAGGTCCGCGACCCGAAGAAGGGTTGGTGCACCAAGGGTGATGTGAACGTGGACAAAGTTGCTCTCTCGAGCAAGGCACTTGCCACAGGTGAAGGGCTCGGTAGTGGCCTAACCAATTCCAGGCTCATCGTCAAAGCTTGCGGCAAGCAGACTGCAGCCGGCCTGGCCATGAGTTACCGCGGTGCCGGAAAGTCAGATTGGTTCCTGCCCTCCATAAAGGAACTGCAGTCACTCATTGCAAATCAAGGCGCCACGACTGGTCTGATTTCCGACTTCTACTGGTCCTCATCGCAATATGAGTTCCCAACCTCGGCTTACGGCCAAGATGCTTCGTCAGGTGAGTCTGGTTACGCATTGAAAAAATTAAGGGCGGTAGTGCGGCCCATTCGAGCTTTTTAGACGTTAGGAATCGTGAGTATCGGAATACCCTCCGATTCGCTCGCTCTGGCGAGAGCCTGGTCCGTTGTCAGCATCGCGTCCGCATGAGAACGTAGTGCTGTTGCTAGATGCAAAGCGTCCAAGCTGCCTAGACTTCGATCCTTGAACAATCCAGCGGTGCGAAAATCAGCTCCTTCATGTTCAATCAGCGAGATTGGACGTAGGGCGCTATCTACGACTGGCTGTGAAATCCCCGGCTCCGTCGTAATTAGGGGCACTGCAAAGAGGCGTCGAGGTAGATCAACGCCGTTCACCCCGCATGATCATCAGGCTCGTCAGGGCGCTTTCTTCAGCGAGGCCTGCCTCGGGCCGAATATCCGCGAATTTGGCGCCGGGCACGCGAGGCTGATGACGTAGCCCGAGGAATGGGTCCGGGTCGAGCGGACGAAGCAACGCAACCGGTCTGCCGTTGTTCGTGATGACGAAGCTACCTCCCAGTTCAACTTCATGAAGGATGCGCCTGCTCTCATTTCGCAGTTGCCTGTGGGTGACCTGTTGCAAAGCCATGGATTAAGCGTAACGCGCCGTAGCACGAAGGTATACCGACTCATGGCGAGGTTGTGAAGCTTTGCTCAACCGGTCCGGTCAGTGAAGTTCGGCTTGGATGCCGGCGAGCAACTGGCGAGCAGCCACAATGCGCTGCACCTGGTTGGTGCCCTCGTAGATCTGCGTGATCTTGGCATCGCGCATCATTCGTTCGACTGGATAGTCGTGCGTGTATCCGTACCCGCCGAGCACCTGCACTGCATCTGTGGTGACCTGCATTGCGACATCAGCTGCGAAGCACTTCGCGGCTGCCCCGAAGAATGTGAGATCGCGGTCACCGCGCTCGGAGCGTCCGGCCGCGGCGTAGGTCAACTGACGGGCTGCTTCGATACGGATGCCCATATCAGCGAGCATGAACTGCATGCCTTGGAAGTCGGCGATGGGGTGGCCGAACTGTTGACGTTCCTGCGCGTAGCGCAGTGCGAAATCCAGGGCTCCCTGAGCGATCCCCACAGCCTGCGCAGCGATCGTGACGCGGGTGTGATCGAGCGTGCGCATCGCCAAGCCAAACCCTGACCCCTCTTCACCAATGCGCCGCCACGCGGGGACGCGCACTTCGTCGAGGAACACCTCTCGAGTTGGCGAGCCCTTGATGCCCAACTTGCGTTCGGGCGCGCCGAATGAGACGCCGGGATCACCGCGCTCGACCACGAATGCCGTGATGCCGTGGGTGCGGGCATTCGGATCCGTGACGGCAAAGACGGTGTAGAACGCTGACTCACCTGCGTTAGTGATCCACTTCTTGGCGCCGGTAATCACGTAGTCATCGCCATCGCGCACCGCGCGTGTTCGCATCGCTGCTGCGTCAGAACCTGACTCAGTTTCAGACAGACAGTAGGAAAACATCAGGTGATCGCGAGCAACCTGAGGCAGATAGTGCTGCTTGAGTTCGCTGGACCCGGCGATAAGTAGTGGCAGAGTGCCCAACTTGTTGACCGCCGGAATCAGTGACGAACTCGCGCAGCCGCGGGCGACTTCCTCAATTACCAGGCAGGTGGCCAGTGCATCCGCGCCGGCGCCGCCGAACTCCTCCGGGATATGTGGCGCGTCGAAATCTGCAGCGGCCAGGGCTTTGAAGGCCTCTTCGGGGAATCGGGCTTGTTCATCGACCTCCCCGGCATAGGGCGCAACACGAGCCTCGACGAGTTCGCGCACCGCCATGCGAATGGCCTGCTGGTCTTCGGACAAAGCGAACATCGGTGCACCGTCGACGAGCGTGGCTGCGCCAGTCATCGCGACCCCCTTCCGGCTGGATTCAAGGAGTCTAAATCGGATGTAGTCCCGCGGCGAGCGGACTATCGTCCAGGGATGACGACTGCTGATGGGAGTCCACTGGTTCCAGGGACGCTCTGCGCCGACCGAATAGTGCTAATCACCGGTGCCGGCCGCGGCATCGGACATGAACACGCTCTGCAATTCGCCGCGCAGGGAGCCAAGGTCATGGTGAATGATCTGGGTGCCGGCGTTGATGGAAGTGGCGCAGATCGCTCGGCCGCGCAACTCGTTGCCGACGAGATCAACGCATCCGGTGGGACTGCCCAGGCCAATACTGACGACGTATCCACTTGGGCCGGTGCCCAACGTGCGGTTGCCTCGACGATCGAAGCCTTTGGTGGCCTTGACGTGGTGGCCAACAACGCCGGAATCCTGCGAGACAGGATGTTCGTCAATATGACCGAGGCCGAGTGGGACGACGTCATTGCCGTGCACCTGAAGGGCAGTTTTGCGGTGACACGCCATGCCGTGGACTACTGGCGTGCCCAGGTCAAGGCAGGCGAAGTCGTCCAGGGCCGCGTGATTATGACCAGCTCCCCGTCAGGGCTGTTCGGCAATGTCGGGCAGGCAAATTACGGAGCGGCCAAGGCGGCATTGGCCGGCCTGACGATCATCCTGGCGGACGAACTTGGTCGCCTCGGAGTCACCGTCAACGCCATCGCACCGGTTGCGCTGACCCGGATGACCGAAGGACTCCCGGGATTCGTCGACGCGGCGAAGAAGGCGCTGGAGGAAACCGGCTTCAACCCGTTTGACCCCGCGCACATTGCGCCGCTGGTCGTCTGGCTGGGTAGCACGGCATCTGCGGCAATTACTGGCCGGGTTTTCACCGTCATGGGCGGGGAAATCGGCGTAGCGGAACCATGGGTGAAGGGACCCACGATGACCAGCACGGAGCCCTGGAATCCGGCGGCGTTCACTGAGCAGATCCCCGCTCTCGTAGGGCAGGCTCGAGGCAACAGCGATATGTCTGGGCGAACAAGGACCTAGCAAGGAGCCAATGGGCTCCGACAATTCGCGTGCTGCCCTGCGGCCGGGGGAATAATCGAGGAGCCCCAGCGAGCAGGGGCATTGCCCTGCAAGCTGGGGACCCATCTAGGAACCGCAAGACAAGAGGTTCCTGAGTTTGGTTACCGCGTAGTACCTGCAATTCGAGGCGCGGTTCCCGTGCCGAATCCATCACTACTCAGCGTTGCAACATCGATGTAGTAGGTAACACCCCTGTTCAATCTGGTGAGGACGCAGCTTGTGCCAGCTGTGGTGCAACTACTTACGACCCATCCGCCGTTTGCAGCACTCCAGGCGCGAACGGCGTAACCGTAGATCTGCGAGTCGTCATCATCTGGACGGTTCCAACTCACGGTCAACTGGCGAACTTGTGCAGAGACCGCGACCCCCTTAGCTAGACCGGCAGTTCCAATTGGTGTGACGGCGACGCGTGGTGTCGATGCAGCTCCGGCACCGTTCGCGTTGCGTGCCGCCACGTCGACGTAGACGGCGGCGCCGTTGGCTAGGCCAAGGATGCGGCAGCTGGTGCCACGTGCACCCGTGCTGCAGGTGCCCAGTGCCGTGCCGCCAGTAGCTGCCGACCACGCGGTAGCCGTGTAGCCCTGAACCGCTGCTCCACCAGTACTTAGCGGTGCAGCCCACCGAACTGTGACCCGGCTCTTGCCGGCAACGGCCGTAACCGATGTCGGTGCGCCGGGTACTCCGCCTGGGGTGACGGCGACGCGCGGTGTGCTGGCCGCACTGGTACCTAGGGCGTTGGCGGCCACAACGTCGATGTAGACGGCGGTGCCGTTGGTCAGCCCGGTGATGGTGCATGTGGTCGTCGTAGCTGTGCAGGAACCGAGTTGGGTGCCGGCGGTTGCTGCGGTCCAGGCGCGGGCGGTGTAGCCGGTGATGGCTGAGCCGCCGTTTGACGTTGGTGCTGTCCAGGTGATGACGGCCTGGGCGTTGCCTGAGGTGGCGGCCACGGAGGTGGGTGCGCCAGGTGTGCCACCTGGCGTCACCGTCACCCGCGGTGTTGACGCTGTGCTGCTACCAATTGCGTTGGTGGCGATGACGTCGATGTAGACCGCGGTGCCATTGGTCAGCCCGGTGATGGTGCAGGTCGTCGTCGTAGCTGTGCAGGAACCGAGTTGGGTGCCAGCGGTTGCTGCGGTCCAGGCGCGTGCGGTGTACCCAGTGATGGCTGAACCGCCATTGGAGGCCGGAGCTGTCCAGGTCACCGTGCTCTGGGCATTCCCGGAGGTCGCCGTGACCGAAGTTGGTGCACCAGGTGCACCGGTCGCCGTGACCGCCACTCGCGGCGTCGAAGCCGTGCTGGTCCCGGCCGTGTTCGTGGCGATCACATCCACGTAGACGGCGGTGCCGTTGGTCAGCCCGGTGATGGTGCAGGTGGTCGTCGTGCTGGTGCAGGCACCGATTTGGGTGCCTGCGGTTGCTGTGTTCCAGGCGCGTGCGGTGTAGCCGGTGATGGCTGAGCCGCCGTTGGAGGCCGGAGCTGTCCAAGAGATGGTCGCCTGCCCAGTTCCCGCGGTCGCGATGACTGCTGTGGGTGCTCCAGGCGCAGTGGGTGTTGGCGCGGCACCCACAACTTTGGCGGCGTTGAGGATGCCGATGCCGCAGGTAATTGCGGTGTTGGTGTCACAGCTTCCGCCGGGGAATGCGGTGACGTTGGCGGCGTCGGTGATGCGAGCCATGATCTGCGCCGGGGTCAGTGACGGCTGCGCAGACTTCAGGAGTGCCACCACGCCAGCCACATGTGGTGTGGCCATGCTGGTGCCGCTGTATGAGGCGTAGTTCGGATTGGCCGGAGCCGTGAGGCCGTCATTCAACGTCGACATGATGCCTACGCCGGGGGCGGCGATCTCCACACTCGGTCCATAATTCGAGAACGATGCGCGCTTGCCGTTGGCCCCGATGGCTGCAACGGTGAGCGTATTCGCGCAGGAGGCCGGTGAGTAGTTCGCGGAGTTGTCGTTGCTGTTGCCTGCGGCAACCGCAACGACCGTGCCACGGGCTACGGCAGCGTCGATGGCTGTCTGCCAACTCGTGCTGCAGGCGCCATAGCCACCCAGGGACATGTTGATGACTGCTGCCGGTGTTGGGTTGGTTGGCACACCTGCCACCGAGCCGCCGGACGCCCAGGTAATGCCGGCGACGATGTCGGAGGTGTAGCCACCGCCCACGCCGAGCACGCGAACCGGCTGAATGCGAACGCCAGGTGCCACCCCGACGACACCGGTCGCGTTATCGGCGACTGCGGCAATTGTGCCGGCGACGTGCGTGCCATGCCAGCTGCTGCTGGAGTAGGCGTCGTAGTCACCGGGATCGGACGGATTGTTGTCACGGCCGTCACCGTCGTTGGCCACGGCAGGGTCGGCGATCATGTCGTAGCCGGGCACCAACTGTCCGTTGAGGTCCGGGTGCACGACGATGCCGGTGTCCACCACGGCGACCACGACGTTGCTGGTACCGACCGTGGTTGCCCATGCCGTTGGTGCTTGGACGCCGTAGGTGCCATTGAGGCCCCACAGCGTGCCGTTGGTGAAGTAGGGGTCGTTCGGTGCTGTTGCTGAAGTCATTGGGACGAAGACATCCGGCTCAGCCCATTTCACGCGGGAGTCGGCAGTGAGCTGGCGTGCGATGACATTTGCGGTGCGTCGATCCACGGATTCACTGAGTTCGACGGTGACCATGCCGGAGCCCAGTGCGACGCCGGGCTCGAGTTCGACGGCGCTGACCGAGGATGAGCCGGTGGCGACGCCGGGCGCCTCGGTGGACTTCACGCCCGGTTCGTAGGCCACGATCATTGTCGAGATCTCACCGTTGTCACCAGCGGTCGGAATGGCCTCGACGGCTGCCGATGGCGCACTCGCGCCGGCAGTGTTCACAGCAACCACTGTGAAGCCGTAGCGCACGCCATTGCGCAGTCCACTAACGATGGTCGAGGTCGCCGGAGCGGTTACCTTCACTAGCGGCCCGCCGGGCAGGACCTGAATCTGGTACTCCAGCGGCGCGGGCTCACCCACCTTGGGGCCCGCCCAGGACAGGGAGACCGACGCATCCCCGGGCCGAGCCTGCAGGTTTGCCGGTGTGTTCGGGCAGGCACCCGAGGCTTGAGTGGCCGTCGGGCTGGCCGTGGCCGTCGGCGTGGCCGAGGCGATCGTGGAAACCGTTGGTGTCGGTGAGGGTGTGGTTGTTGCTGAGGAGGTGGGGGAGCCGGTGGGCTCCGCGGAGGTGGTTGGGCTCGGGGCCGCAGGTGAGGAGGCCGTTGCGCTCGGGTCGGGCGTTGCCGTCGCGGTGACATCGGCGGCGCGAAGGTTGACGCTCACCGGTGCAGACGCTGAGGAGCTCGGCGCACACGGGTCAGTTACTACTCCAGCGATAGAGGTCATCGCCGGCAGGCCAGCCCAGATCAGGCCTGCCGCAACAGCGGCACCGACTGCCGCGCTGACACCCCGTCGCACCCGCACGGAGTTCCGGATCGTTGACGCCATGGTGATCTCCTCTCACGACTGCTGCCCGGGACGTCCTGCCCAGGTACCCGTCCGACGTGAGGGTTTTGTAAGAAGTTCCCCAGAAATTCGTGAATTTCGCTGGGAACCGGACGCCACTCTTTGGCGTCCAATCACTGCGTGGATCGTGCGTCCGGCTACTGCAGCACGATGGTCTTGGCGTTCTCCAGGATGCGCTTGACGTACTGCTCGGTCTCCGGAAAGGGCGGAATGCCGCCGTGCTCGCGTACCGCCCCATGGCCGGCGTTGTAAGCCGCCAGGGTGTTGGCCAATCGGTTGCCAGGGACGGCTTTGACTAACTTCCGGTTGATGCAGTTCAGGGCTGCCGCAGCCGGAATTGCGTCCTGAGGGTTCCAAACATCGCGAACACCATCGCGATTTCCATCCATGCCGTATTGCCGCCAGGTGGCCGGCATGAACTGCGCAATGCCCTGGGCTCCAGCCGGACTGACTGCCGTGGGATCCCAACTGCTTTCGGCAGCAATCTGCGCGGCGAGCACTTCGACGGGAACCTGCGGGCATTGCTTGGCGGCCTTGCGCAGGAGTGCTCGGTACTGATCTGGCACGACGATGGGCACCGTAACCGGCCCAACCTGGCCGCTCTGCTGCGCGCGTGGCAGGACCACTGATGTCGTCAGGAGCACGCCAACGGTGCCCACGGTGCCCACAATGCCGACAACTCCCAGCGCGATAATCGCCGTAACCCCCGTGCGCCTGCGGGTCGTTCTGCGGCCAGCCACCCTTCCAGGGTAAACGCCGACCTCAATGCGTGGCGTGATCGCGTACCGTAATAACGTGAGTATCCAGCCGAGCACGCCAGATCTGGGGCGCGAACAGGTGCTTGGCATGTTCGAGCAGCAGCTGGCCGAAGCCTTCGCGGCACTAGGTACCTTCAATCTCGCGGTGTTCGGCAAGACGGGAGTTGGCAAGTCCACGCTCGTCAACGGAATCTTTGGATCCGACGTGGCGAGGACCGGAGTCGGTCAACCGGTGACCAAGGGACTGGTCTACTACCGGATTCCCGACCAGTTCCTGGGCCTGTACGACTCGGAGGGTTTCGAAACCGGCACGGCCGGTGACGTGATTCTCACCGGACTGCGCGACATCCTCAGCAGTCAATCCGCGAAACCAATGCATGAACGCATTCATGCTGCCTGGTACCTGGTCCGCTGGTCTGATCGACGTTTCGAGCAGGCGCAGGCCGAGTTTGTACGTGCCCTGGATTCACTCGGGTTGCCGGTCATTTTGGTGATGACCCAGGTGCCCACCAAGGACGGCCAGGTGCATCCCGATGCCATCGAACTGGCCGCGTATATCGAGAGCCTGAATCTGCCGCTGATGCCACACGGCAAGGTGGTCTTCACCAACGCGCTGCCCGATCGGTTTACGGGGGCCCCGATGTTCGGCCTGCAGGAACTCTTGGACGACACCTACGCGGTGGTGCCGGAGGCCGCGGCGCGCGCGCTCACTGCCGCGCAGACCCTTGACCTGGGACGCAAAAAAAAAGCCGTCGCCGCCATCGTTAATCAGGCGGCCACGATCGCGGCTGGCATTGGCGCCACCCCCATTCCCTTCGCCGATGCGGCGCTGCTGGTGCCCAATCAGATCACCATGATTGCGCGCATCACGGCCGCTTACGGACTGCCGCCGAGTAAATCCCGCAGCATGGCGGTGGCCGGGTCGGTGGTACTCACCGGTGGAGCGACGCTGGCAGGCCGCTATGCGGTGACGACGTTGCTGAAATTCGTTCCCGGTGGTGCGGTGGCCGGTTCGGCAATTTCCGCAACTGTTGCAGCCACGCTGACAAAGGCGGTCGGGATGGCTTGGGCTCGGGTCTGCGAATACGCCCTGAGCTTGGAGCCAGCCCAACGGGACGCATTCCTGGAGAGTTCTCAGGTGACCGAGAGTTTTCTGGGTTACCTCAAGTCGTCGCGGTAGCCGATCGGTGTTAGCGTCTGGACAGCACAGCGCACCTTGGAGGACATATGCGCAAGGGTTTGATCATTGCAGTCGTTGTGGTTGGCGCCGCCGCCGCCGGGTACTACGCCTGGCGCCGCTGGGGTAACGCCGAAATGATGCGCGACACGGCTGAGTCCTGGGCAAGCTCGGTAGGGGACTTCGCGCAGACTGCGGCCACGAACATCAGTGCCGCTGCTGCCACCACCGGTCAGGCTGCTCAGGAGGCCGCACACGCCGCAGCCCAGGCGGCCGACCAGGCCGCTCACCGTTTGCGGGCCGGCGTGGAGGACGTGTCGTTCAACGGCAGTGCCAAGGCCGCGGAGCAGCCGACTTCCTGAATCGAATGCGCGTGGCCCGGCATTAGTTCCCGGCCACTGTTGAACGTCGACACCACCCGCACACAAGGGAGTTTGCGCTGAGGTCACCACAGGAGCTCATCGACATCACGCGTGAGCCCACCGGCACTTCGCATCCGGTGTTGGTGCATGCCTTCACGGGCTTTGTGGACGCTGGCGGCGGTGTGCGCATCGCGACTGACCACCTGCTGTCGACGCTCGATCACGAGCTCATCGCCACGTTCGACGTGGATGAGGTCCTCGACTACCGAGCTCGCCGTCCACGGATGAGTTTCGTGATGGACCACTTCGAGTCGGTGGACATTCCAACTCTGGCTGTTCACGAGATTCGGGATCTCACCGGACAGACGTTCCTGCTGCTGTCCGGTCCCGAGCCTGACTACCAATGGCAGCGATTCCTCGCGGCAGTCACCACGGTGGCCAAGCGCTGGCAGGTGCGCCGCGCCATCGGACTTTCGGCCATCCCATGGCCGACCCCGCACACCCGTCCAATTGGCCTGGCAATCCATGGCAGTGATCCGAGTTTGCTGATGGGAGCCGCGCCGGTTGTTGGCGAGATCGAAGTCCCCGGCCACGTTGGTGCGATGCTGGAATTCCATCTCGGCCAGCAGGGCATTCCATCCATGGGTTTGACCGCCCAGGTGCCGCACTACCTTGTGCAATTCGAATACCCCAGGGCTGCACAGGCACTCATCGATGGCTTAGCGCGAGCAGGTGAGTTGTCCATCGGCAGTGGCGGTCTGATTCCGGCGGCTGCTCGTGCGGACGGCGAAGTGGCCGAGCAACTCGCTGGCAACGACGAGTTCGCGACCGTGCTTGCGGCACTAGAACAGCAGTACGACCAACTTGCCACCGTCAAGCCCGGTGCCTTCAGTGGTCCGGCAGACCCGACTGCGCAGGAGCGTGTGCCCAGCGGCGATGAGATTGCCGCACAGGTCGAGGCGTTCCTTATCGGGCTGGCCGATGATGAGCGCGGCGACAAGGCAACCGACAACTAGCCCAGTTTGCTCGAGCCGGCCAGACCTACTGGCAGGTCACGTCGGATGCAGGCAGCCTGCCGGTCAGCAGATAGTCACGCACTGCGGTGTCAACGCAGGCCGAACCACTGCCGAATGCGGTATGTCCATCGCCCTCCCAAGTGATAAGGCGACTGGCGGGAAGTTGCTGTCGTAGTGCGGCGGCCCATGAATACGGTGTCGCCGGGT
>JAGWVT010000195.1 GCA_018970765.1 Actinomycetales bacterium | reverse complement strand
AGCCCGCGCCAAGGCGTACTGGCTGATTCCCATGGGCTTCAGCCAGTCCTCCAGCAAGATGGTGCCGGGGTGGGCAAGAGGAACCTGTCGATGCGCCATGGTGAAACTCCTTTTCGTGGTCAGTGATAATCAACGATTTCGACCCGTTGAGCATGTCCGCCTGCCCGAACACTCTGGTGAGTTGTCGATCGTCACCAGGATTAGACGGGTCAAGCAGCGTTTAAGACCATGTCGATATGCATCGACGTGTACGGGCACACCACGCCTCCGGTTTCGGTGCGCTCCAACAGCCCCAACTCAGCCAGCACGACGATGTCTTCATGGACTCGTTTGACGTCCCGACCGACCATACGCGCGAGCCCCCGGATCGACAGCTCGCCCTTGCCTTGCGCGGCACGTACGATGTCCCAGCGCTTCTCGGTCAGCTGCCCAAAAAACTGAGCAGGCGTCTCGAAATTCAGTACCTCGCCCTGGTACTTCCTCGACTGCGCTACCTTGGCCGCCGCTCGCAGCCCCCCCTTCCAGTCAGGCTGCAAGGTGATGGTGAGATAACGGTCTGTCATGTCGCCCTCCTTGCGGCTACCGCCGCGATGAAATCCTCAACCAGTTGCTCCACCGTAGTGAAACGGTAGGGCCGCTCCTTACCGTCAAAGTGACAGTGATCGCCCTTGCCGCGTTCGTTATCAAAACCCACCACGCGCTCACCGTTGACTACATACACCGCGCGGTACTTGTAGGCGTGCTTTGCCGGCGGCACCGGCTTGGGTACCCGCCAGACCACCAGCTCCAGAATCGATCCATCGGGATCAACGTTCTTGAAGCGGGTGATGAGCTGAGCGTCCATGTTGACGAAAATGCCAACGAAGACCATCGTTGTCAAGCGCGCCAACATATGTTGCGCTGTTCCCGGCTCAAGGGCGCAACAAATCGCCGAGCGGCACCCCGAGCCGGTGGGTCACCCATTGCAGCCATCCCCCGAAACAGCAATTGACCACGCAGCGATCCCGCCCGCTGGAAGCGGTCCCCTGTCGTACGCACGCTGTGCGGTCTATGCACTCACTTCCCGCGAAACCGAGGCCGAGCCGATCTACTCCTCCATCGAGGCTCAGCGGGACGCCTGCTACGCGCACCTGCACAAACCCCAGTCTCCAGGTCAGCCCTATGTCCTGCCCTCCCCCGCGCCCCCGCCGCGCCTGTACGCTGACGCAGGCTTTTCGGGCGCGACCCTGCAACGCCCAGCCCTTCAGCGACTGCTGGCCGACGTCGCGGCGGGCCTCATTACCGTCGTGGCCGTCTACAAGATCGACCGCCTGAGCCGCAGCCTGACCCAGTTCAGCAGGTTGATGGACATCTTTGATCGCCACGCTGTGCAGCTCTTGTCAGTCAGCCAGCATCTTGACAGTCAGCATCCCTAGGGGCGGCTGGTCATCAACGCCTTGATGGCCTTTGCCCAGTTCGAGCGGGAACTCACCAGCGAGCGACAACTGCACAAGATCCGCGCGACCAGGCGTCGCGGGCTATGGACGGGCGGTGCAGGCCCGCTGGGGTATGACGCAGGCGGACAGCGGCTTGTCGTCAACCAATCTGAAGCAGATGTCGCGGTCAAGATCTTCGAACGATTCGTCGCCTTGCGTTCGATGACTGCCTTGGTCGCGGAACTCGCCGATCAAAGCATCACCACCAAGACCTGGGTTACCCGCACCGGAAAACCTCGGGGTGGACTGCCCATCGACAAGAACTATCTCTACAAGCTCCTTAACAATCGCACACTATTGGGAGAGATGAAGTCCGGTGCGCAGTGGGTCCCGGGCGCCCACGCGCCGATCATCAGAGTCGAGCTCTGGGAGCAGGCGCAGGCTCTGCTCAGTGCTCGGCGTCGGTCTCGCAGGCGTAAGAAGAAATCGCTCGATGATCCCTTTTTGCTCGCCGGACTTGTTTTCGGTGCCGACGGACGCGCCTATTCTCCCTGGCGCTCCAGCGTGCGTAATGGACGCGCTCACGCCTATTACGTTCCGCAGGCCCGGATCGCCCGCGGCGCGGCAAGCACTGCTTT
>JAGWVT010000008.1 GCA_018970765.1 Actinomycetales bacterium | reverse complement strand
CCGGTCGGCGAACCCGAACCGCCGGTCGGCGAACCCGAACCGCCGGTCGGCGAACCCGAACCGGAACCGCTCGAGGAGGAGCTACCCGCCTCCTTGCAGTCGTTATTCCAAATGGCCTGACCCTCAGGTGTCCAGTTCAGGCCGCCCGAAAGGTCGATACTGCGAATGACTACCGAGGTTCCGGCCTTCGGTCCGCCGCCATTGCCATTGTTCGTTTTGGTGGAGGATGCCGACGCCGACCCGGATGCGCTTCCGCTCGCTGAGCCGGATGCGGACCCGCTGGCCGAACCTGATGCCGACCCGGATGCGCTTCCGCTCGCCGACCCGGATGCACTGACACTTCCGGATGCGGACCCGCTGGCCGAACCTGAAGCTGAGCCGGAGGCGCTTGAACTTCCAGATCCCGACTGGGTCGCGCCCGCTGGTGACGCAGCCATTGAGGATGATGTTTGCGAGCCATTTGCTGATGCACTCGCGATTGGCGGGATGATGTCATTCGGATCGTTGTCGTGCCCGTTCAAGCCACCGATTGACACTTCCAAGCGGCTGTACTTGCCGGAGTTGCCGTCCCAGTGACAGACGACCACCTTCTCGCCAGCTGAGGCAACCTGCGGGACGGCAGTCATTGCTCCAACCAGGAATGCGGCCGACGAAGTCGTAATCAACGCTGCCGATCCGATTCGCGATGCACGGGTCCTCATTGTTTGAGGACTTTCACTTCCCATGAGTGCTCCTTCGATGTTCTGAATACGGACCACTCCACTGTCGGATGGTTCGCGGCTGCATCAAAGGCGGCGAGCACTGTTTGATCCGTCATGACCGGACAGTTGCCTGTCATGCGCATGACCTAGTCCTGCAGAACTCCCTCGAGCCGTGCTTGGCGAACAGCTTCTTGACGGCCATGCACGTGCAGTGATCGATAGATCGCGATGGTCTCTTGGCGAATCGTCGATTCGCTGAACCCCAGGGCGTGTGCGATTTGTATGTTGGTGCGCCCCTTAGCCAGGTGCTGCAGGATCGTGCGTTGGCGGTCCGTGAGCGGTCGTCCGGTAGTTGTCGGCGCACCGTTACCTGCCGGAACGGCCAGCGGAACTGTGGGCTCCACCGGTGCAATCCCACCGTTGGCGCGCAGCAGGCTCAGATAAAGCGCTACGACGGCGCCAATCCCGCTGACATCCTCGTGGAGGTCGGTGGCCTGGAAAGGTGCGTGGAAGAACAGTTGAATCCCGCCAACGAGCTGGCCCGGCAAGGCCAGCGGCCAGGCGCCGGTTGGATCTGCAAGTTCGCGCAAGACCGGCATCTGCGGGTAGCGGGCAGCCACCTCACCGGGCTGCGGGCACAGCACTGGCTGCCCAGTGCGGATGGCATCACTGAGCGGACTGGAATCCCAAAGCGTGACGTCGGTCAGGGGCAGCGCGCTGGTCAGAGACAGGCCAAATGCACCCAGGTGCCGCAGTGAACCGTCAGCCTGGCATTCGCTAATCAACGCGGCCTTGGTCCCGTATCTAGGCGTGAGACTAAGAACGACGTGCTGAGCAATCTCGTCAAATGACGGCCGGGCCATGAGGTAGTGCAGGAGATCGATGACCATCACGGCGTTTTGCGGATGGGCAGCACCTGCACCCATCATGAGTCGAAGGGGCGCAGACTCAACTGCTTGAGCAGGCTCAGGTGGCACCACGCGCTTGAGTGTGGCGGGGGCGCGCTCGGGGTGCTGTGTCAGTCGCTGTCGGTTGGCTGGCAGTATCACGGCAGAAGTCCGGCAAATCCTGGCAGCCCACGTCAAACGTCGTTGTGATCGGAGATCCATGCTTGCCGCGGTCCTGGCAGGTTTATCCAGCGGCATGTGGGGTGTCGCGGATTTCTTGGGTGGGGTGGCCTCACGGCGCGTCGGGTCCACACATGTCCTGCTGATCTCCTATCCAGCCGGAGCAATATTCCTCACGGTGGTCGCCCTGTGGGTTGTCCCTGGGGAGATCACCGGCTACGTCGTACTGCTGGGTGTGTTGGCCGGATGTGTCGGGCTGGCGGCGATCGTGCTGCTGTATCGCGCGCTTGTGCAAGGACCGATGTCCATCGTCTCGCCCATCACCGCGGTGGTAGCGGGGGCGATTCCGGTCGGAGTGGGGGTGCTTCGAGGTGAGCGCCTGGGCGTGGTCGCGATTATCGGCATCGTCGGCGCAACATGCGCCGTGGTACTGGCGAGCTACGAACGTGGTGCGACGATAGCCATCTCACGCATCACGCTGCTGCTGTCGATCACCAGTGGCATCTGCATCGGTGTATTTCTCGTCGTCATCGGTTCGGCGCCGCAGGGCTCGGGAATCTGGGCCGTGGTTATCTCTCGATGGTGGTCTGCGTTGCTCATCCTTGGATTCGTCCTGGTAACGACCACGGTGCGCCTGCCGGCACCGTATCCATGGGTCCTGGTGATTTCGGTCGGCAGTTTGGACGCTCTCGCAAATGCAGTCTTCCAACTTGCCGCTCAGCAAGGCATGCTGTCCATCGTCGCGGTCATCGGGTCGCTCTACCCGGCGGCCACCGTCGTGCTGGCCTGGCTGTTTCTGCGTGAGCGACTGGCTCCTATCCAACTCATCGGTGTGCTGCTTGCGCTGTTGAGTGCCGGATTACTGGCCACCGCCGCCTAGCTCCCGCGTTGGTTACGCTCCACCGATGCGAGCTCGGGATCTAGGTATTGACCTGGCTGGCCAGCCCGGTCCGCTCAATGCGCTTACCGACGTGCCCGGCGTCCAAGTAGGCATGGTCACGCTAATCGAAGACTTTCCCGGCGCTGACAATGCATGCCGAACAGGTGTGACGGCAATCCTGCCGCTGGGTCGCGATGGCATCGGCACTAGTGTCCCGGCAGGTATCTACGCACTCAACGGCAATGGCGAGATGACCGGCAGTCATTGGATCACTGAAACCGGTGCACTGCCCGGACCGGTGATGATCACGAATACCCATGCGGTCGGCACAATCCATCGCGGGGTCATCGATTGGACGTCAACACATCGTCCTGACCTGGCCGTTGAATGGCTCCTGCCGGTTGTCGCGGAAACGTGGGACGGCTACCTCAACAGCATTAATGAGGACTACCTGCAACCACATCACGCGGGGCAGGCAATCGACGCGGCAGTTTCTGGCCCGGTGCCTGAAGGGTCCTGCGGTGGGGGCACTGGTATGAACTGCTACGGCTTCAAGGGCGGAAGCGGCACGGCCTCCCGAGTGGTGACCTTCGCAGATCGGTCGTACACCGTGGGTGCGTTCGTCCAGGCAAACTTCGGCGCACGCCATGAACTCAGCATTCTGGGCGTGCCCATGCACGACCTAGACGTTCCCGACCCCTTGGCGGGTGACTGGTTCGAGAAAGACCGACGTCACTCTGGGGGCCAAGGGCCGCCGGGTGCCGGATCGGTGATCGCGATCATCGCCACGGATGCGCCACTGCTACCGCAACAGTGCCAAGCGCTGGTTCGACGGGTGCCGTTGGGCCTTGCTCGAACCGGGACTTCTGGCAGTCACTTCAGTGGTGATCTCTTTCTCGGCTTCTCGACCGGCAACGCGGGTGCCCTAGACAGCGGATTTCCAACTGGGCCCGAGCAATTGCGCCAACTGGCCTGCGTGCCATGGAACGGTCTGGACCGCTTCTTCACCGCCGTGGTGCAGTCCATTGAAGAGGCAGTGCTCAACGCGCTCGTGAACAACGCGAACATGCAAGGCCGGTCAGGGCACTTCAGCCCGGCCTTGCCGGTCGATCAAGTGCAACGACGACTGCGAGATCGTTCACGCTTACTTCACGGAGCATGAATCTGCGGCCCATGCTCGATTCAGCAGTCGCTTCCTGCGTGCTTGGCTCCATAGCCTGCGCAAATGACCGCCACCACAACTTCGCAGCCGACCGTTGCCATCCTCAGTACCTACCCACCGACACAGTGCGGTCTGGCGACCTTTTCTCGAGCACTGCAGGCAGGCCTGGAACAAGAGGGGGTAACTGCGTCCATCGCACGCATCGTCTCTACTGAAGAGGGCGCTGCGCGTGCGGTGCCTGAAGTAGCGCAGTGGCCGGTGGTGGTGACGCATACGGCTGGCAGTGACTGCGCTCGATTACTGGCAGCGCTGAACAGTCACGATGTGGTGCTGGTGCAGCACGAATTCGGGATCTTCGCCGGAGCCGACGGTGACGAGATCCTGCGCATTCTTGATGCCGTAGAGCGACCAGTGGTGACGGTGTTGCATACCGTGCTCACGGCCCCCACCATGCATCAACGCTTCATCATGCAGCGGTTGATCACGCGCTCGCGCGCCCTGATCACCATGACGCAGACCGGGCGTCGAAACCTCATTAAGCACTATGACGTGCACCCTGACCGGGTTGAGGTGATACCCCACGGAGCGGCCGATGTCAGTCGTACCGACCCGCAGCTGCTCACCCATGACTCCAGCACGGTGCTCACCTGGGGCCTGCTGAGCGAGGGCAAGGGGATTGAGTGGGGGATTGAAGCCCTTGCGCTCGTGCAGGACCAATATCCGAATCTGCGTTACTTGGTCGCCGGTCAGACGCATCCCAAGGTGCGCCTGGCGGAAGGTGAGCGCTACCGGTTCGCACTGATGCACCGTGCTCGGTCCCTCGGTGTTTGGGACAGGGTCCACCTCATCGACGATTACCTTGATGGTGAGGCGTTAGCGCGCATCATTCGCAGTGCGGCCATCGTGTTACTGCCGTATGACTCCAAGGATCAGGTGACCTCAGGGGTCCTCACCGAAGCGGTGGTCGCCGGTAAACCCATCATCGCGACCCGCTTCCCACATGCCATTGAACTCCTTGCCTCGGGAGCCGGAATCCTCGTCGATCAAAAGGACCCCGCGGGGGTCGCTGAGGCAATCAGTCGATTGATGGATGATCCAGCCTTGGCCCGCTCTATGGCTCTGCAGACGCACGCCATCGGCGAAGAGTTCCTCTGGTCGACCGTGAGTCGACGCTACGCCCAACTGTTGGCGATGGCCACCAGTCCAAAGGTTCGTTCTCCTCTGGCCCGAGCTGCGGAGTCATTATCGGTGTTGACCTCAGCGTCCGCCCTGTCACAACGACAGGCCACGATCATGGAGGCAACCAAGCGATGAGCCAGTTCCCGCGCTTCACCCACTTGGTCAACATCAGCGATGAACTCGGCGTCTTCGAGCACTGTGCGGGCACGCAGCCGCGCCTGGAACACGGCTACTGCGTTGACGATGTTGCTCGCGCCTTGGTGGTCCTCACCAGGCAGAACGGCAGTGATGCGGACCGGCAGATCTTGACTGATGTCTGTCTTGCATTTCTTCGTGACTCACAGGCAGCGGATGGACTCGTACGGAATCGACGCAATATTCATGCCGAGTGGACAACCGGGCCATCGTCCGCCGATCACTGGGGTCGTGCGGTCTGGGGACTTGGGACTGCTGCCGCGAGAAGTGACCGACCCTCCATTGCCAGTGCCGCAAGAGCCGCCTTCGACTTCAGTGCCGGTGTTCGATCACCTTACCTGCGTGCCATGACCTTCGCTGGCCTTGGTGCCGCTGAGATCTTGGCCGTGGATCCAGATGATCGACGAGCTCGCGAACTGCTGCGTGATGCCGTGTTGCGCATCGGTCCAGTTGGTGACGATCCCTGGCCGTGGCCAGAGCCGCGGTTGCGCTATGCCAATGCGGCCATCCCCGAGGTGCTGCTGCTGGGTGGGTACCACCTTGATGACCCGTACTTGGTGGACGAAGGGGTTCGTCTATTGACTTGGTTGCTGCGGCAGGAGTGTCCTGATGGATTCTTTTCGGTGGTTCCGGCTGGGGGATGGGAGCTCGGTGAGCGGCGACCAGCATTCGATCAGCAGCCCATTGAGGTCGCAGCCATTGTCGATGCTGCGGCAACAGCAGCCAAGGTCACTGGAGATGGATCCTGGCAGCGGTTCGTGGAGCGCGGTGCGGCTTGGTTCGCGGGCGCCAACGACAGTGGGATTCCGATGGCCGATCCACGCATCGGTGCCGGGTATGACGGACTTCGCTGGGACGGCCGCAATGGTAACTGCGGTGCTGAGTCGACACTTGCCTATCTAGGTGTGGCCCAGCAACTACTGGCGAGCCCGACAGCGGCACAAGTAGCCACCGGATGAACGAGGCGGGGCTTGCCAAGCGTGCGGGCGTGATCCTGCAGGCTGACCCGAATCGGGTGATGGCCCGGATCTTCATACCTGGTCAGGAGGAACTGATCCGCGGGCCTTCGCGTGCGCGAGATGTGTTGGGCAGGCTGCTGGCGATTCCTGAAGCGCAAGTTCAGACAACCTTGGATGACGTACTGACGCAATTCGCCGACAGGCACCGCGATTTGGGTGACCACTTGGAGCAGCACTTCACGGCGCTGGAATATCAAATTGAAGCCCACCACCAACTGACGCCGGAGCGACGGAAGCTGATCGGTGCCTACTTCACACTTGAGTATGCGTTCGAATCAACAGCGCTGTTCAACCCTTCGATCGTCCCGCACTTCAATCAAAGTCGCGTACCGAACGGCAAACTACGGGTGATCGTGAGCCTGCGTGCTGTCGGGGAGGGTCATATCTCCAGTTTGGTCTTTCGTACCGGGCTGCTCGACAGTGACGGCCAGTTGCAGATGGATCCCGCGTCGCCGTTCGCCACGACTCGATCACGGCGGCACACCGTGCTGAAGCGCAGGTTCGTCCAGCAGGTCGCCATAGAACGCGGCATTGATAGCGATGACCTGCAGTTGGTGCTGGGCATGCTTCCGGACAGTTTCACTCCTGAGGACATCGACGTCACGTTGGCCCAGTTGTATTCGATCCATCCCCGTGAGCATCCGGACGGCGTCGATCTCACCGCGGTCCTCCATGAGATTGCCCAGAGCAGTTATGAGGTTGCCTTCGACAGCGCACTTCCCCTGGATGAGCTCGTGCTCTGGCCGACCTCCATGGACGAACGGCGTGGCATGGAGGATGCCCGCTTCGTTCGATTCGTTGACGCAGATGGCTCACAGACCTACCGGGCCTCCTATACGGGTTTCAATGGGGTAGCCGTGCGCACGAGGATCTTGGAGACCCACGACTTCCACGTGTTCAGTTCCATGGAGCTGACCGGTGATGCAACGGCCAACAAGGGTTTGGCCTTCTTTCCACGCCGAGTGCGCGGTGAGTTGCTGGCACTGGCCCGATGGGACCGGGAGAGCAATTCACTGGCTGCCTCCGAAGACGGCTATCACTGGCACGAGCGTGCCCAGTTGCAGTTGCCCGCGCAACTGTGGGAACTGGTGCACCTAGGCAACTGCGGATCACCAATTGAAACCGAGCAGGGGTGGATCGTGCTCACCCATGGGGTTGGCCCGATGCGGCGCTATTGCATCGGGGCGATGCTGCTCGACCTCGACGATCCGTCCATCGTTCGAGCTGTGCTTCCGGAACCGCTGCTGGCGCCAACCGAAGAAGAGCGCAACGGGTATGTACCGAACGTGGTCTACTCCTGCGGAGCGCTGGCATACAAGGGGACGCTGGTGATTCCCTACGGGATAAGCGACTCACGAACGGGGCTGGCTACGGTGAACCTCTCCGAGCTTATGGAGGCCTTCCAGGATCATCGCGTCGCGCGAAGTAACAATCGTCACTAGTCAGGCAGTATCGGCGGTCACTCGCGGTGCAATCGACATGACTCGGCTGATTGCGGCGCTGATGGCCTTCGCCATTGGCAGTGTCGGAGTGATCAGGTGCGCGCACGGCGCCGTTGGTACGTCTGCGCGAGTGACGCGTTGCGTCGGCGCCTGCAGGATCGGCGGGTACACCTCGGTGACTGAGGCCATGATCTCCGCAGCTAAGCCGAAGCCATGACCGTCCTCGTCGACTACTACAAGCCGACCGGTCTTCTCCACAGATGACAGGACCGCGTCTCGATCCCAGGGGGCAAGGACGCGCAGATCAATGAGTTCGACGCCGGCACGGGCACGCATTCGGCGGATGGCTTGTCGGGCTACTGCCACTCCAGCGCCCAAGGTGACCAGCGTCACCTCATCTCCTGCCATCACGACGCGAGCACGAGCAAGGGGCGAGGGCGCAACAGATTCGCGTGATGCCGCCTGCGGCTCGCTGCCTTCACCCCAGGGTGGGCCGAGCAGGTCGGCATCAAGCAGGAGTACGACAGGTCCGCGTTCACGCAGTGAACTGCGGAGCATCTCTTCCAAATCCTGCGTCGTCACGGGCAGCGCCACCTTCAGCCCCGGTATTCGACAGAGCGCACCCCACTGGCAGCGTTCATAGTGCGACGTTGTTCGTCCTCCGATACGAACAAGAATGACCATTGGAATAGTTGCCATGCCACCGGTGCGATAGCGCAGGCTGGCGATGGTTTCCAAATCGACCAAGAGGGAACTCATTGGCACGCTGGTTGCGTCGACGAGTGGACGTCGACCGGCAAGGGCCATGCCCACAGCCACCGGAAGCGCCGGGGTGGTGGCTGCGATGTCGGGGGCGAGTCCATTAAGGACTCCTGGAAGTGAGAGTTCCGTTGTGTCGGTGACTGCCATGGTCACCAGTCGGGGATCCCGTGCCTGCATGTCGCGGACCGTGCTCAGCAGAGTCCGTGGAAATGTTTGGGTGGGCGTAAGGCGAACTCTGCTCTGGGAAATGCCGCTACCAGACATATCGACTACCAAACATATTGAAAGGCACTCGCGGCGCGAGGTGCGTGATAGCCGTAGGCCGCTGATAAGGCTGCCTGCGACTCTTGTTCCGCAAGGCGCGCCAAGGTCCCTAGATCGGATGAGCCCAGTAGTCCCTGCTGCACGTACGTCTGACCGAGTACGGCCATCGATGGCATCACTGGGAGCCATAGTCGAACGTGCGTACCGGTTGCGCGATCGCGGGCTCGAGCCGTGGCCTGCTGAACGGCTTGATGAATGGATTCCAGGTCAGCGCAACGAATGGCGGGTGGTGCTGTCGTATCGCGCTCTGGCGAAGTTGCCACAGAGACCACCGTCATGGCCAAGTGTTGGTCGGCGGCTCGACGAAGGCAGGCGGTGACCAATGTCGGTGCTGCATCCTCCGGGACGACCGCTACCGCCATGGATTCCTGGGCCTGCACCCAGCCCAAGCAGGTCAGCAGCGGCAATCGCGCATCGGGCCAGGTCGCCAGACGACGGGTTCGGTCAATCAACCACACTAAACCGGATCGACCGTGACAGGTCCCCTCAGTTCTCCCGAGGGTCTCGGCTACCAATGCCTGGCTGGGAGTGCCCTTGGCGAGTGCGAAGGCCAGGCCCGCCTGACAGGTTCCGAGCCAGTCTCCGGTACGCAAGGCCGAGCAGATCCCAACGGCCGCAGCAATCCACGCAGGGCGTACCGCTGACTCGAACCATGCACCCGACTGCGGCAACAGGGTGGCTGCTTGATCGTCCAGGGACAACTTGTCGACCAACGTCTCGATCCGAAGTCCCTGTTGCAGCAACTCCAGTCTTTCCTCAGCGGCCACGCAGCCACGTTGCCAGGCTTGATCGGGTTGTTGCAACAGCAGCAGGTGCCTGCGGCGTTACAGTTCCCCATGACCCTTGAGGACACAGCCCAGGTGGTGATCGTCGGTAGTGGCATGGGTGGGTCGACGCTGGCCTGGGGGCTGGCGCACAGAGGGATCGATGTTCTCGTCGTCGAGCGAGGGGACTACCTGCCGGCTGAGGCCCAGAACTGGTCACCTGAGGCAGTGTTCGCAGACCGCCGCTATCGCCCCGACGAGTGGTGGCTTGATCCGGTAGGGCGCCGCTTTCGACCCGGGGTGCACTATCTGGTTGGCGGAAACACGAAGGTCTATGGATCAAGCCTTCCGCGTCTTCGCGAGCAGGACTTTGGTCGCACGGTGTATCCGGCGGGCGTCTCTCCGCCATGGCCGTTCACATATGCCGATCTTGAGCCGTACTACTGCCAGGCGGAGTCGCTCTACCGCGTGCACGGCACCACCGGTGAGGATCCGAGCGAACCGTGGCGATCCCAGCCGTATCCGTACCCCGCCATGAGTCACGAACCGTATGTGCAGACAACTATTGAGCGGCTTCGGGCGCAGGGCCTGCACCCGTCGAGCACAGCGATGGGCATTGATCTGCAGCCGGGGGGTGCCTGCATCAGATGCCGTACCTGTGACGGGTTCCCCTGCCGGCTAGGTGCGAAATCAGACGCGCAAACCTGCGCGCTGGGCCCGGCATTGATGACCGGGCTCGTTCGGTTGCTGACGAACACGCGGATTACGCGAATCGAGACCGCAGGCAATGCCGATGACCGGGTGACCGCGCTGATCGGGGAGCGTGATGGTGAGCCCGTGCGTATCACCGGCGGCAACTTTGTCATCAGCGCAGGGGCGGCGAACTCTGCAGCCCTGTTGCTTCGCAGCACCAGCGATCGTTGGCCGCAGGGCGTGGGCAATGACACCCGACTGGTCGGCACCAACTACATGGTGCACAACAACACCCACATCGCCGCGGTTGATCCACGTCGCCGCAATGACGTGACCTTTGCCAAGACGGTGGCCGTCAACGATCGGTACTTGGACTTCGGTGACGGGTACCCGGGTGGCACGCTGCAGGCGATCGGCAAGGTGCAGGGTGTCATGATGAAGACGCATGCCACCAAAGTGCCGTTATCCCTGCTCAATCGCATCGCGGACCGCAGCAGTGAATGGCTGGTGATGAGCGAAGACATTCCCTCGCGAGCCAACCGGGTGACGGTGGATGCTGACGGCACGATTCGTGTGCACTGGCAGCGCACTAACTATGACCGCCATGAGTTGCTCCTGGCCTGGGCAAAATCTGTGCTGCGCAAGGCTGGATACACCGGGATTTTCGAACAACGCTTCGATATCGGTCTGAATAGCCACATGTGCGGCACTGTGGTCGCAGGACTTTCGTCCGATGAAAGCGTGCTAGATCCCTGGTGCCGCATGCACAGTGTGCGCAACTGCTGGGTGGTGGACTCGGCGTTCTTCCCTTCCTCTGGAGCACAGAACCCCGCCCTAACCATTGCTGCGCAGGCGCTGCGAGTGGCCGCGGAAGGGCAGGGCTTCGATTCTGGGTAACTTGGACGTACGCTCTTGTCGTATCGACAGACTGAAAGGACATTGGCATGCAGAACAAGACTTCCGGGCGCTTTGCCCGAATGATGATCCTGACCCTAGGGATCGCTCCCTTAGCAGCAGGTGCACTGTTGATGGCTCCGTCGGCGCAGGCCCGGCCGGCCGAGCCCGTGGTGAAATTGACCGCTGCTCAGTTGCGCGAGGCGGGGTTCCCGAAGAAGCCGAACGTGGTCGGTTGGGGACCCGGTGGCACCGCGGAACTTCCGGTGCACAAGGCCGCAGCGATGGAGCAGGTGACCATCACCGGTAAGGCGCCAAAGGGCACCAAGCCCGGCCAGGAGTTGGTGATGGAGCGATTCCTGCCCACCGACAAGCAGGGTTCAGGCGACTGGCAGGTGCTAGAAATCACGACCACGGTTCGTCCGGATCGCACGTACGCCCTGGTGTTCTCAGTGGGCCGGGTCGGACTGTATGGCTACCGCGTTGGCTACCTGACGGATTCGGCCAGCACTGAGTTCCGCGGCTTCCAGTTCCAGTTCCGCACCACTGCGAGCTAGGGACAGCGAGGCACCGCGACTGATCTGCGACGCACTGGAGCCCCCCTCTGAAGGAGGGGGGCTCCAGTGTTGCGGTCGCGTAGACCGCTTTGGGGGATAGTCCAGCGGAACCGGTGGAACTACAGGTGCCGGGAGAAGATCGCGTCGATCTCGGCCCGGTCCGAAGGCGTCAGTGCGCGTGCGCGCTGACGGTCCCACTCCCGATGGATCTGGCGCCTACGGGCCGAATCGCCTTGCTCAGCCCCGCGCTCGAAAAGGTTGCCAAACAACCGTGCAAACGGTTTCACGGAGGATCACTCCATCTCTTTCTTGCGGTCTTGGTCTCCCCGGGGTCTCCGGTTGTGACCATCGGGCGGGTGCCCGACCTAAGTATCTCCCTAATTTGTTGGATGGGCCAACAAAGACCCGGGTTTGTGCAAGATTTCACATGCCGTTCGCCGCAGTGTCAAAAGAATTCGGACATTTGCCCTGGAATCTGGGGGACGAGCCGGTATGGGACGATGCCGCGATGCGGTCCGTCATCACCTTTTCGCCGAAGGTGTTCATCCCGCTCACCAAGCTCTGCCGGGATCGCTGCGGATACTGCACCTTTGCCCAGGCGCCCGCCCATCTGCCCGCCCCCTTCCTGGATCGTGATGAGGTAGTGGCCATCGCCACCGCTGGTGCGCGAGTCGGCTGCCATGAGGCGCTCTTCACTCTGGGCGAGGCCCCCGAGGAGCGCTATCCGGTTGCCGCCCAGTGGCTTGCCGAGCATGGCTATGCCTCGACGGTGGACTACCTGGCGGCGATGTGCCAGGTAGTCCTCGATGAGACTGGGTTGCTGCCGCATGCCAACGCAGGTGCGCTCAACGAAGTCGAGCTCGCGCAACTTCGTCAGGTCAGTGCCAGCCAAGGCATGATGTTGGAGTCCCTGCGGGCGGACCTCGCCGCGCATCGCGGTGCACCGGATAAGGCTCCCGAGCGACGACTGGCCACGCTGGATGCGGCAGGCCGGCTGGCGATTCCCTTCACGACCGGAATTCTCGTCGGGATCGGCGAGAAGCGTGCCGATCGCATCGATGCGCTGCAGGCCATTGCCCAGACGCACGAACGCTACGGCCACATACAAGAGGTGATCGTCCAAAACTTCGTGCCCAAGCCGGGGACGGCGATGCGCGAGCACCCAGCCTGTTCGGTCGAGGACTTGGTCGATGCCATTGGTCTGGCCCGCGCGATCCTGCCGGCGGATGTGCACGTTCAGGCACCGCCGAACCTGGTGGATGATCCGGGTGTCCTGTTGGACGCGGGCATAGACGACTTCGGTGGTGTCTCTCCGGTCACCGCAGATCACGTGAATCCCGAACGACCATGGCCGGAAGTGGCGCTACTCAGTGATGCTGTGCAGTCGCGTGGCGGCGCACTGGTGCCGAGGTTGACGATCTATCCGGAGTTCGCGCTGCAGCCGCAGCGGTGGCTTGACGAGAATCTGCGTTTTGCTGTCCTAGACCGCATGGACGCGCAGGGGTTCGGTCGCGATGATCCGGGGGCACACTTCCCGGAGCGATATGCCGATGCGGCCAACGTGGGGACCGGCGCGGAGGTGGTGCAGATCGGTCGACGTTCCACGGCCTGGTACGCCGGGGCCGATCGACGGCCAGCTGTGTTGGTGAGCGCTGTATCCGGCGATGCCAAGGCCTCCGGCTATGCCCAAGCCTCGGGCTATGCCCAAGCCTCCGGTGCCGTCGGGGAGGTGCTGAGCGGAGTGCTCGCCGGCCAGCAGGTTGGCGAGGAAGAGCTCGTTACGCTCTTCCAAGCGCGCGGCAATGCCGTAGCGGCAGTGGCACAGCTTGCCGATCAGTTGCGCCAGGAAGCCTGTGGTGACGTCGTCACCTACGTGCGCAATCGCAATATCAACTACACCAACGTGTGTACCTACCGGTGCACGTTCTGTGGCTTTTCCAAGGGCCCCCTATCGCTCAATCTGCGCGGCACGCCCTATCTACTCACGCTGGAACAGATTGGTGAGCGGGTACGGGAGGCGGCGGCGAACGGCGCCACCGAGGTTTGCCTGCAGGGTGGCATTCATCCCGACTTCGATGGCGAGTTCTACGTGGCTGCTTGTCGTGCCGCCAAGCAGGCCGCTCCCGACATCCACATCCACGGATTCACGGCCCTTGAGGTGACTGAAGGTGCGCGTCGACTTGGTGAGCCACTGGACGCTTACCTGCGTCGACTTCAGCAAGCCGGCCTGAGCTCGTTGCCAGGCACGGCGGCGGAAATTCTCGATGACGAGATTCGTGCCGTGCTCTGCCCCGACAAGGTCAATACCGAAGAGTGGCTGCACTGCCATGAGGTCGCGCACGGGGTGGGTCTTCGCTCAACGGTCACCATCATGTTCGGCTCAGTTGAGCAGCCTCGTCATTGGGCCCGGCATCTGCTGCGCGTTCGTGCACTGCAGGAACGCACGGGCGGCTTTACGGAGTTCATTCCGCTTCCCTTTGTGCATATGGCTGCGCCTATCTACCTGAAGCGCCAGGCGCGCCGTGGGCCAACCTGGCGTGAAGTTGTCTTGATGCATGCTGTCGGTCGCATTGCGTATCGGGATGTGATTAGTAATGTCCAGGCTTCCTGGGTCAAGCTCGGAACCAGTGGCGCGCAGCAGTTGTTGAATGCCGGAGTGAACGACCTCGGTGGCACCCTGATGGATGAGAACATCTCTCGAGCAGCTGGCGCGACGCACGGCCAAGGCCTGCGCCCCGAGGACTTTGAGGCTGTCTGCCAACCACTGGGCAGACCGGTACGTGAACGCACCACGCTCTACCAGTCGATTGCCGCGTAGGTAGACGCCCAGTAAAGAGACGCCCAGAAACAAAGCCGCTCAGAAACGAAGCCGCAAAGGAAGGCGCGATGAACATTCGCCTGGTGTCCGCAACGATCACCCAGACCATGCAGGAGGCGGGTGCGCCCGTGGACCCTCCCACGGTCGTGGCAACAGCCACCATCGTCGTGAGCAATCCACTCGCCGGTCGAGGCAGGGTCGATGACCTTGGCGAACTTGAAGCCCTCGGTGCCCAGGCGGCTGAGTTCCTCGTGCAGCGAGCACTGGCTGTGCTGGCGAGTGCGGGTATCGCCCCGGAACAGGTCCGTGGCTATGGCAAGGGCGCCATTGTCGGTACCGATGGCGATCGGGAACACACCGCCGCGATCCTGCACCCGCGCTTCGGTGCACCGGTGCGTGCCGCGATAGGTGGCGGCGCCGACATCATCCCGGGAACCAAGAAGGTCGCTGGGCCGGGCGCATCGATCACCATGCCGATCGGCAATAAAGATGATCGTTGGGCTTTCGACGACATGGATGCCGTCGAGGTGACGCTCGCCGATGCACCGCGTTCCGATGAAATCCTGATCTCGCTGGTGCTCAGCGCCGGTGGGCGCCCTAACGCTCGGGTTCGCAAGCCCTCCTGAGTGCTGATTCTTGAATTCACATCCAGATGCTGGAGGTTGCCATGTTCAAAGTAATGATTCTGCTCACCCGGCGCGACGACATGACCCAGGATCAATTCGCCTCATGGTGGTTGATCGAACATGCGCCAATGGCACGCCAACTTCCTGGCGCGCAGCGCATTACGTTCAACCTGGTTGAGCAGGGGCCGGATGCTGTCTGCAGCGGCATAACCGAACTGTGGTTCGAGTCGCGCGAGGCATTCGAAGCTGCCTATGCCACTGAGATCGGCAAGCAGGTCGCGGCGGACTCCATGGCGCACGTGAGCAGTCGTGTCCGCGTGCCTGTCGAGGAGCATGCGATCTTCTAGGCCTAATACATGACGATGACCGAACTGCCGCAGCGCAGTTACCTTGGCACGCCGGCAACGGCACCGGGACCTGCTGGTCCCGACATGCTGCGAGCCTTCGGTCAGATCCGCGGAAATCCGCTTGGCTATTTAGCGGGAACCTGGCACCAGTTCGGTGACGTGGTGCAGTTTCCGGTGCCACGACCGCCGAGTTACCTCGTCGTCGATCCAGATGCGGTGCGCAGGGTGCTAGTCGGCCATGCTCGCAATTACGGGAAGTCCACGATTCAATACCGGGCCCTGAGCCTGGTCACCGGTGACGGCCTGCTGACCGCCGACACCGATCAGGCCCGCATTCAACGGCCGATGGTGCAACCGGCTTTTCACCATCGCACGCTGCAGGCAGTCGCCGGACACGTTGCCGCCGCGATTGATCGCGTCAGCGCTGACTGGGATGGACGTATCGCACAGGAGCAAACCGATAAACAGTTTGAAGCTGTGTGCGATGTCATCGTTGATGTTGACGAAGCGATGATGCACGCGGCGCTCGAAGTCGTTGGCCATGCGCTGTTTGGTACCGACCTCTCCGAGGACGCCGATCGTCTCGCGCAGGCCACGCTTCGGGGGCTGGATGTGGTGATCGCTCGGGCACGTGTACCCATCACGCCGCCCCAGTGGGTGCCGACGCCGGGAAATGTCCGCCTGCGGCGGGCGAATGGCGAGCTGGATCGGGCTGTGCAGGCCATGACGAAAGAGCGCCTGAGTCGTTCCGTGGAACCGGACCAGCCAGACATGCTCGATTTGTTGCTTGCGGTGCGAGATGACCACGATGGTGCGCTGACTCAGCAGCAGATACGCGACCAGATGGTCACATTCATTGTGGCCGGCCACGAGACCGTTGCTAGTGCGCTGACGTGGTCCTGGGCACTGTTAGCAGCCAATCCGCAGTGGCAGCAGGCACTACAGGCTGAGTCCGATGCCGTGCTCGGCGAGCAGCTCCCGACCATCGAGGACTACCAGCGACTGCCCGTGGCCCGCGCCATTCAGGATGAGGCATTGCGCCTGTACCCGCCGGCCTGGCTCATTACCCGCAAGGCGCGCGAAGCGGACGTTCTAGCAGGGCGCGAGATCCCCGCTGGTTCCCTCATCATCATGAGCCCGTGGCTGCTGCATCGCCATGCCGAGATGTGGCCCGACCCCGATCGCTTCGATCCCGCACGCTTCCTTGGCGGCAGCGCGGAACGTTCCGCGTTCATACCCTTCGGTGCGGGCCCACGACTGTGTATTGGTCGCGATTTCGCCTTAGTGGAAGGTGCGTTGATGCTGGCAGGTCTTGCCCGGAGGTTTAGCGTGAGCTATCCCAAAGGTGGGGGATTGCCGGCAGCGGATCCGCTCGTCACCATCCGACCCGCCGGTGGCCTGCCCTTGGTGATCAGCCGACGACGCTAAAGCGCCAGCTAACGACTCAATGCCAGGATTTCGAGCACCTGGTCGTGCAATAGACCATTTGTGGTGACGGCGGAACCGCCGGTGAGCGCTGATGAGCCGTCCAATGAAGTGATCCGCCCGCCAGCTTCTTCCACGATAGGAATCAATGCGGCAACGTCCCACATGCTCAGTTCCGGTTCCGCCGCAATATCGACAGCGCCTTCCGCGACGAGGCAGTGCGACCAGAAGTCACCGAGTGCTCGCTGCCGCACAGTCTCAGTGAGGAGGCGATCAAGGCCCGGGCGGTATGCGCCCCAACCCTGTGCGTCGGAGAAGGAGATCGAGGAATCGGCAAGGGTGCGCATTCCGCTGACCTGCAGGCGTGCGGGTGCATCCTGCAGGGCCTGCAACCAGGAACCACCACCACGGCTGGCCCACCAGCGCCGGGCAAGCATTGGTGCGCTGACTACGCCGACGAGCACGGTTTCGTCCTCGACGAGTGCAATCAGGGTGCCCCAGACAGGTACGCCGCGGACGTAATTTCGGGTTGAATCGATTGGGTCGATCACCCACTGGCGCCCTCCGGTCAGTTCACCTCCGTACTCCTCACCCACAACGGAGTCGTCTGGGCGATACTCCGCAAGCAGGGCGCGAAGCGTTCGCTCTGTTGCCTGGTCAGCTTCGGTCACCGGCGTGAGGTCCGGCTTGGTCTCCACATGCAGATCGAGGCTGCGAAACTTCGGAATAGTGACGGCATCGGCCGCGTCGGCCAGCATCAGGGCAAGCGCGAGGTCTTCGGAAAGTGCTGCGGTATTCAGGCCAGACATGTGAAAGGACTGTAGTCACTCAACCGGCAGTAGGCCCACCCGCAGGGCGCGCTGAACAACTTCATGACGGTTCCTGGCGCCGAGCATGACCTGAAGTGCTCGGATGTCCTGTTTCACCGTCGAGATGGAAAAGCCAAGGGTGGCCGCGATGAACGTGTTGGACTTTCCGTCCCGAAGTGCCTGCAGGACGGCGACTTGGCGTTCGGAGAGTCGGACATTGCGCCCCGCTCGTCCGGGGCTGAGAATCCCAGAGGCCTGGAGCAGGTTCGTCGCCTGCGTCATGCGTAACCACACAGCCACCAGCGACACGGTTCCGCGCATTAGCTCGGCATCCGCCCAACGCCAAGAGCCCGGCAAGTTTGTCGCCTGCAGCGTAAGCACCCCGTGCGTGACGGACTGGTAGTCGACCGGTAGGGCGAGCATTCGGCAACTTGTGAGTTCATAGCCACGTTCGCGCAGTTGGTCGCCGTAACCGCTCATCAATGGGAATTCATCTGCGATTTCCATCATGGGCCAATCGACGACCTCTTGGGATTGGAAGGCGCGACAGGCCGGATGCGTTACATGCAGGGCAAGCGATCGCGGTGCCGAATCAATGCCAGGCTCGTTGTAGTGACCAGCGAGTACAAGGCTGGACCCTCGGCCCGGGTGCGAATTGTCTGCTGGGATGTAAAGGGCCGACTGGACCACGCCAAGTCGGTGCAGCGGCCCGCGAGCGATTGCCTGGGTCAGTGCGTGAGCATCAATGCCATCGGCAACCAGTCGCACACATGCGAGGTAACTAGCGGAGACCGAGTCGTCCGGGCCATTCTGCAGACCTAACACTGGTGCTTCCCCTCCGGTTCAGCAAGTGCATGCAAAACACCCCCGCCCTGCAGCCTGTGCCATGTGTCAGGCGGAGCCTTGCTGTAACGGTCGCGGAGTTAGTCACTGTCCGGTCATTGACCTTCCGCGGGAGCCAAGCACGCAGAAGATCTGGCCGCTGCCACGACAATTCGGTCATCACCACAAGCGATGCATCTTCGGATTCCTGGAAGTCATGGCTCATGGCTCAGGTACCGCGTCTAGGCCTTGCCGATCTTGATGCGCTTTCCGTGCTTTGTGAGGTGCCGGTGGCACGACTGCTCGACTGGAGAGCCAACAGTGGGAGTGAGCGTCCTGAGATGGCGGAACTGCTTCGCTTGGCAGAGCGATTGCAGGTTGACCCCTATGACCTGCTGATTGCGGCTGAATGGGTGGATCCGACGGTGTCGTAGCGTCGTCCTATGACGGATCCTTTGGACACCATAGCCGGTCTGCCAGTCCATGTTCTTGTTGTGCATGCCGTAGTCGTCCTGCTGCCGCTCGCCAGTATCGGCGCCGTGCTGGTTGCCCTCCTGCCGCGATTCAGTCGCCGGTTCGCTGTTCTGGTGGTGATCACGGCCTGGGTCGCAGTGCCACCGGCGTTCCTGGCTAAGGGTTCGGGGGAGCAGTTCGCGGAGCGTGTCGGGCTACCGCAACCCCATGCCGAGTTGGGGGATGTGCTCCCGTTCTTTGCGGTGGCCTTAGCTGTTGTGCTCTTGGTCTTCTGGCTCTTTGATCGGGGTATTCCCGGAAACCGAAGGCGCCCCTGGTGGCTAAAGGCTCTGGCTGCGGTGCTCATCGTTGTCGCCGGATTGACGACCTGGTGGACGATCCGGGTCGGCCACTCTGGTGCGGAAGCGACCTGGAGCGCGATCGTTCAAAACACGGTGCCAAACCCCGTGCCAAACCCCGCTGGCTAGGCCGTGACGCGGATGCTGCGGCAATTGGCGAAGGGTGTGTGCACCGCTCTGGTTTTGGCAACCTTGCTGCTGCCATCGACTGCAGATGCAGTACCCATGAATGATGCAGTACCCATGAATGATGCAGTACCCATGAATGATGCAGTACCCATGAATGATGCACCGCCCTACGCTGGAACGGTCTACATTTCACCAGACGTCCTGACCCCAGTCGATCCATCTGACTTCACCGGCAAGGTGACCTACCAGGGCCTTCGGTTCAGGACAGTTTTTGATCGTCGTGATGACGCGTTCGTGCGTGCACCTGTTCATCAGTTCCTGGCCCGCTTCGGTTGCGGTCAGCGCGAGGTGACGATTCTGGTGAATCAGGAGTTCAGTCGACGTCAGGCCCGAGTTGAGGCACAGCGATTCGCCCGGGTCCTTGGTCAGATTCCGCCCGGTATGCGCCGCTCAGTGGACGAACTGTGGATCCACGCTGGAGATCTAGCAGCCGGGGGTGGTAACGGATCCATTCTCATTCACACCGGGTGGTTCGACGGAACTTCCGATGACATCCCCATGGCGAACTTCATCGAAGAGACGTTCTTGCACGAAGCGGCACACACCACGTTGGATGCGGCTCCGGCCGGCGGTGGCCGGGTGGATCGCGCGGCCTGGCGGGACGCCGTTGCGCAGGATGGCAGCTTCATTTCCACCTACGCCCAAGACAACGCAGCGACGGAAGACATCGCGGAGTCGTATGGCGCGTTCGCCGCATGGGTTGCTGGTGCCCGCACCGGGCAATTGGCGGCTGAGGCGTTGACGATTGAGCAGACCATGCCGAGTCGCATCAAGGTTTTTCGATCGCTAGGTCCCGCATTCGAGATCGGGACACGCCAGTGCCCGGTTTACCCGTGAGTCAGGGCGTGACTGCGTCAATCGAATCCACGTTCATTGAGGGTCCCCAGTAGGCGTCGTAGGGAGCGAACCCTGGCTTGCACCGCAACCGGTTGCCCAGGCACCCAAGCAGTCAGCGCGCACTCGGCCTCGTCATGGGAACACGACCGAGGGCAGTCGGCGAACAGCACGGTGAATTCGGGGAAGCCAGCGAGTACGTGCTGTCGGTCGACATTGCCTAGCCCGAAAGACCGCACACCGGGGGTATCGATGATCCAGCCGCCCGTTGGCAAGGGGAGAGCCAGCACGCTGGTGGACGTGTGTCGACCCTTACCGGTGACGAGGTTGACGTCACCGGTGGATCGGTTCGTGCCTGGCACCAGAGCATTCACCAGGGTGGATTTTCCGACGCCGGATTCGCCAAGCATGACGGTCGTCTGATGCGTCAACGCATTCTTGAGTTCTGCGCTGGGGGATCGATGAGCAACCGTGAATAGGCCAAGGTCCAGAGGTGGTTCGGACAGCGCGCGGTAAGCACGTTCAACACCTGAAGGGTCTGCAAGGTCGGCTTTGGTGACAATGAGCAGCGGTCGGAGCCCTGCATCAATTGCCGCAACGATGGCACGGTCGATGAGGGCCAGATTCGGTGAGGGATTCGTGGTTGCGCACACGACTGCGAGTTGCGTTGCATTAGCAACAATGACTCGTTCGATCGGATCGGCATCATCTGCTGTCCGGCGAAGAGCCGAGCTCCGTTCGGCTCTTCGGATAATGCGCGCCTGGCTGCCGGCTTCACCCGTGCAATCACCGACCAGATCAACCCGATCGCCGACCACGATGCCTTTTCGGCCAAGTTCACGTGCCTTGATGGCGTGAATCAATCGTCCCGAGCCAACATCGAGAGCGACAGTGAAGCGACCTCGGTCAACGGTGGTCACGGTCCCAACAACTGCCGTTTCGTGTGTGGGTCGATCCTTGGAGCGAGGCCTGGATTTGTGCCGCCCGGGACGACTGCGAACATCGTCTTCGTCCAGGGAGCGCGCCATCGTCAGCAGGCCTGTGCGGCGTCGAGCATGCGCTGCCAGCGCTCGCCGAAATCCGGCAGGGTCTTGGTCGTACAAGCGATGTCATCGACGACAACTCCGGGGACTCGAAGCCCGATGATGGCACCGGCCGTGGCCATGCGATGGTCGGCAAAGGCACGCCATATTCCGCCGTGCAGACTGGTCGGGTTGATGACGAGCCCATCATCGGTTTCCGTCGCATCGCCGCCTAAGGCACGTATATCCGTGACGATTCCGGCCAAGCGATCGGTCTCATGCCCGCGAAGGTGAGCTATGCCGCGCAATCGGCTGGGAGCGTCGGCCAATGCGCATAGTGCCGCGATGGTCGGTGTCAATTCGCCAATGTCGTGCATGTCTATGTCGATGCCCTGAATCACGCCGTGGCCCCGAACGCTGCAGCCTTGTTCGTCAAGCACCACCTCACCACCCAGCATGGGCAGAAGTGCACGCATGGCATCACCGGCCTGCGTGGTCACCGCCGGCCAGTTCGCAATGGTGACCTGCCCACCGGTGACCAGAGCTGCGGCCATGAATACGGCGGCATTGGACAGGTCTGGCTCGATTCGGCAGTCGACTGCCGAGAGTGATCCCGGTGACACCGTCCAGCGTGCAGGTACGCGGTCAGCGAGTTGAGCGCTGCTGCTGGTGGCATGCACGCCGCGCTCGCGCAGCATCGTCAATGTCATCTCGATATGCGGCTGACTCGGTACTCGATCGCCCACATGCTCGATGGTGATGCCGTCTTGGTAGCGACAGCCGGCCAGCAGCAGTCCGGAGACGAATTGGCTGGAGGCGGATGCATCGATCTGGACTGATCCCCCGGGCAGCCCCCCTTTGCCGTTCACCGTGCAGGGCAGGAATCCATCGGTGTCGCTCACACTGGCACCAAGGGTGCGTAGTCCACGCAGGAGCTCAGCCATGGGCCGTTGCCGCGCATGCGCGTCTCCGTCAAAGGTCACCGAACCTTCGGCGAGCACGGCAACGGGTGGAACGAACCGCATGACGGTGCCAGCCAGGCCTACGTCGATTAGAGCCGGACCATGCATGGGCCGTGGCTGGATGAAAACGTCGACCGTGCCAGCGGACGAATCGTGGACCTGGAGATCATGGCCAAGGGCCCGCAGTGCGTCAATCATCAGGCGTATGTCGCGAGCATCAGGTGCGCCACGCACCCAACCTGGACCATCGGCGAGGGCCGCCAGAACGAGGGCACGGTTGGCAGCCGACTTGGATCCGGGAACATCCACAACCGCTCGAATTGGCGCCGTGGCGACCGGTGCCGGCCACCCACCTGATTGATGCGCGGTGCGCGAGCTCTCTGGTGATTCGGGCGTTATGGGCACTCTTGGCATTACGGGGAGCGTACCCCTGTTCCTAGATAGCCTTCGTCGGTGGCGGCTTCCGGTAAGGGTGCGACTGCATCCGCAGACCCGGATCTGGTCCCGGATGTGGCTCTCGGCGACCTGCTCCTGCAGCGGCCGAGCGGACTCGGGAGTTGGCATCACCTCGTTCGCATTGGTCTGGCAGTCACGGCCTCGTGGTTGATCGCGGACTACCTGTCACAGAGTCAGTTCACGCTCTTCGCGCCCATCACCACGCTGATGGTCGTGCAGAGCTCTCCGTGGAGCACACTCAGCCTGTCAACCCAGCGCGTGCTCGGCACCGGTACTGGCGTGCTGCTGGCGTCACTGTGGGTGAACCTGCTGGGTACTACCTGGTGGTCTTTCTTGATCGCCGTGATGATTGCACTGGCTATCGCCCGCCTGCTTCCTTGGTCGCTGACCGGGCAGTTGCAGATCCCGTTGGCTGTGGTGTTCGTTCTGGCAATGGGTGCTGGCTCGTTACAGCAGGACCTGTGGCGTGTGCTGGACGTGATCATTGGTGGCGCGGTGGGCCTGGCAGCGGTCTACATCTATCCGCCGCGTCCGCGACGCGGACCCCTTGAGCGTGCGTGCGAGCAGTATCGCGACGCGATGATTGACGTGCTGCAAGCGGTGGGCAAAGGAAGCGGCAGCCTGGGTGTTGTGCTTCCACCTGAGGACCTTCATGACTACGTTCAGGTGAGTCGAGGCCTACGAGCCAAGTCGGATGCGGCACGCTCCGCGCTGGCGGACCTGGCGAACAGTACGGCTTTTAACCCGCGTGCGGGTACCGCCAAGGCCGGCCTGAGTCGTGACGCAATCCGTCTACGTCGATTGTCGGCGATTGGACTGCAGATCCGCGGGGTCACGGGCGCCGCCAATGCGCTCTACGATCGAGATCTGCGACCCTGGCTGACGCCAAACCAGTTCAGCAAGGTGGTTGATGATCTGGCCGGACTTGCCCGCGTCTGCTTGGGTGCCGAGGGGGCAGCGGTGCGATGCGAGGACGTGGTGGCGGCGCAGACTGCGGCGCAGTCTCTTGCTGACACGATCAACCGCCTTGCTGATGAACTCGTCGCCATGCATGCTCAGACGGTCGTTGCCGGTCAGGGTGGCGCGTTGGAGTCCATTGGACTGCTGGCTCGCTTGGAGTACATCCGTGGTCAGCTCGTCGCACTTGCGTCCATGGATCACGGTTAGCAGGCTGATCGCATGTGTGGTCGATATGTTGCCGCCAAGGATCCGGCCGCGCTCGTCGCAGAGTTTGACATCGATGAGGCGCCGTCGATGACCTTGAGGCCGGATTACAACGTGGCCCCGACCAAGCCCGTCTATATCGTGGCCGAGCGCTTCGATCAGGCGGACCAGGATGGCGATCCGGGTGTGCGCATGCTTCGTGTGGCGCGCTGGGGGCTTGTTCCAGGTTGGGCGAAGGATCCCGCCATCGGGGCACGAATGATCAACGCACGCTCGGAAACCGCTGCTGAAAAGCCGTCGTTCCGGAGCGCGGTGACGAAGCGTCGCTGCCTCATACCTGCTGACGGCTATTACGAATGGCGCCCCCCACCCGAAACTAAGGGACGCAAGCAACCCTTCTACATTCATCCGGCTGATTCGAGCAGTCTGGCAATGGCAGGACTGTATGAATGGTGGCGGGATCCGACCAGGGACGAGTCAGATGACCAGGCCTGGCTGCTGTCCTGTTCCGTCCTGACAATGGGAGCTCAGGGCGAACTTGCCCGCATTCACGACCGCATGCCGGGCACGATTGCGCGAGCCGACTGGGACGCCTGGCTAGATCCCAGACACCGCGTCGATCTAGCCGAGTACCTAGAGCGTGGCTGGCTGGAGCAGCGGCTGGTCATCGATCCGGTCTCGACCGAGGTCAACAACGTACGCAACAACGGCGCTGAATTGATCGCGCCCGTGGCACTCACCACGGGTCAGTAGACTGCACTCATGTCGACTGACTCCGTTGCCGATATAGCGGAACGAGCGACACGCTTCGAAGAGCAGGCCATGCCCTACCTGGACCAGTTGTATGGCGCTGCCCTGCGCATGACGAGAAATCCGGCTGATGCCGAGGACCTCGTCCAGGAGACTTATCTGAAGGGGTTCGCTGCATTCGATTCCTTCACCCAGGGAACAAACCTGCGCGCTTGGTTGTTCCGCATCCTGACGAACACCTTCATCAACGCGTATCGCAAACGGCAGCGGGAGCCATTCCAGTCGGGCAGCGACGACCTGACGGATTGGCAGCTGCATGACGCGGAGTCGCACACGTCAACCGGACTGCGATCCGCGGAGATGGAGGCACTGGATCGGATCACCGATGCGGATGTCGTGGACGCGATGGCTGCACTGCCTGAGGACTATCGACTGGCCGTGTATCTAGCGGACGTCGAAGGGTTCAGCTACAAGGAGATTGCTGAGATCATGGAGACGCCGGTAGGCACGGTGATGTCCAGGCTGCACCGGGGGCGAAAACTCCTGCGCGAGCAGTTGAGTGACTATGCCGCTGAGCGTGGGTTCAATGTTGCGCAGGGGGCCACGTCATGAGTTGCGGCAATCCTCATGCGACACCGTGCACTGAGGTGTTGGCCTTGGTCGACGTCTTCGTCGACGGCGAGGCTGACGAAGTGCACGTGGTGGCCATTACCGCCCACCTAGTGGAGTGCCCACCCTGCGCGCGCCAGGTCGCAGTGGTTCGTGACTTCAAGGCAGTAATTCGTCGCGCGAACTCCACCGTTGCCCCGGCCGGATTGCAGACGCAAATCCGGGCGCGCTTGCAGCAGACCACCATCGTTTTCGGTCAGGCCGAATCAATCGAGAGGAAGCCCGATGCATGAGGTCAGAGCAGAGATGGTCGCCTCGGTGCATTCGATTCTGGTCGAGGTGGGCCAACAGATCGCGGCCGGTGAAATCCTGATCATCCTGGAGTCCATGAAAATGGAGATCCCGGTCGTCGTCGACTCACCCGGCACCGTGCAAGAACTTGGTGTTCAGGTTGGCGATGTCGTCCAAGAGGGCGATCTGCTCGTCGTCGTACTGCCTTCCGGTGGTCCTGCCGGTGTCCGATAGCCCACTGCGTTGCACCGTCGGCCAAGTCGGTCAGCTCACTGCGGAGGTCACCGAGGCAGACACCGCACAGGCGCTGGGCAGCGGAGACCTGCAGGTTCTCGGGACACCCAGACTGCTCGCCTGGCTGGAGCGGGCCACCTGCATGGCGGTCGAGGGTTGCGTGGATAGTGACTGGACCACCGTCGGCGCCCATGTCGAGGTCGATCACTTAGCCCCATCACAAATCGGCGACACCATCGACTGTCGGGCAGAGATTTCCGCGATCGACGGCCGACGCCTGACCTTTCAGGTGACCGCGCACAGCGAGCAGGCGCTGATTGCGCGCGGGAGCGTTTTGCGCGTGGCGATCCGCTATCCATCCGCCTGAAGATCAAAGGCATAGACCTGCAGTGACACTGCGGGTACCGGCGACCAGTCTCGTTCTGGCAGGCGTTGGTAGCCCAATCGCGAATAGAAGCGGTGTCCCGCGTGGTTATGTGCCATCACGCAGATCACCATTGCTGATGCACCATCGACTCGAGCCCGCGCATGCAGAGTGTTGACCAGAGCTTCACCAACACCTGTGCCCCAGGACTGCGGACTCACCGCGAGAAATCGAAATTCGGCCTCACCGGGTCGACTCACCTCACTGCAGGCCGACCCGGGATTACAGATCGTGGCCGTGCCCACGAGCTCGCCCTCCCGCATGGCCACCAAGACCGTCCCACCGGTGTCCCGGCCGGCGACGTCACGCAGCGTTGTTTCGTAAGGATCACCGCTGGTCAGGTGGCCACCGGCGATGTAGGCGCGTACGCAAAGTTCACCGATGGCTGTGTACTGGCTCGGATCCGCTGGTCGGATGTCGATCGGCGGCTCGCGGTGCACCATCAGACGTTATCGGGCACGCACAGTTGCCCGAAGTTCCTGACCTGGCATGGGGTCTGTCGCTACTGTTCCCTGCGGTAGGTGATGGGTGCGATCCGCGCGATCCGTGCCATGGGTAACTACGTGGCCTCGGGAGGACAGATGGCTTCGGCACTGAGTGTCCGGCAGGTCAGTAAGACGTTCGCGACGCCGGAGGGCGGCACGGTTCAGGCCCTGATCGACGTCAGTCTGGACGTCGAGGACGGCAGTTTCACCGTGCTGCTGGGGCCCTCGGGCTGCGGGAAGACGACGCTCCTGCGTTGTGTTGCCGGTTTGGAGACTCCAGATTGTGGTGAAATTCTGCTGCGTGGCGAGCGCATCGATGACGTACCGGTTTGGAAGCGCCGAGTCAACACGGTTTTTCAGTCCTACGCCCTCTTCCCACACATGAACGTGGCGCAGAACGTCGCGTTCGGATTGCAGATGGACCGCCTTCCTAAGGACGAGATCCAAAGCCGGACTGCCTCAGCGTTGGCCATGGTGCGCCTTGAGGAGTTGGCCAAACGCCGACCGAGTCAGCTTTCCGGTGGGCAACAGCAGCGAGTGGCCCTAGCCCGTGCCCTAGCCAAGCGTCCCGAAGTCCTGCTGCTTGATGAGCCCTTGTCCGCGCTTGATTTGAAACTGCGTCGCGGCATGCAGGAAGAGTTGAAGCGATTGCAGCGCGAGACCAACATCACCTTCGTCTTGGTGACCCATGACCAAGAAGAAGCCATGGCGATGGGGGATCAGGTTGCTGTGTTCGATGCAGGGCGGATCGTTCAGGTCGGTGCGCCGCAGGAGGTGTACAGCAACCCGCGCACGCGATTCGTCGCAGACTTCCTCGGCGAAGCGAACCTGCTTGTTGGCCAAAGCAGCAGTGATGGCATCACCGTCACTGGATTCGGCCGGATTCCCGCGGCTTGGATCACCGGATCTGTGCCCAAGTCTGGATCCTGCACCCTTGCCGTTCGACCTGAGCACGTCACGCTCGATACGACTGGTTCGTCAAACGGTGAGGTGGTCGACGTCACCTTCGTCGGTGGTGACCTGCATGTTCGAGTTCGCGTTGGCGAGCACCTGCTCAGCGCACGTGTGCCTAGTGACAGCGGGCTGAAGGTCAGTGACTCCGTGGCAGTGAGTTTCCGAGCGGCGAAGGCAGTCGAAGACTGATGGCCAAGCGCACCGCGGGCAGGGCGGGTCAGGGGAGCTGGATTGTCGGCCTGCCCGGCCTGCTCTTCCTAGTCGTGCTGGTAGCCGCACCGCTGGTTGTCATCGTCATCTACTCGTTCCTGAGCCGGGCCAAACTGGGTGTGGGCGTTAAGTGGGTCTTCTCATTACAGCCGTACATTGATCTGGTCTACTTCGAGTCGCTCTCCGGTGATCGAGCGTTAGACGCGACCTATATTCAGATCTTCGGGAACTCGCTGCTCTTCGCTGCGATCACTGCACTGTGCTGCCTGCTTCTGTCCATTCCTATTGCGTTATGGATTGCGACGCGCCCACCGGGAAGACGAACGCTATTAATCTTTTTGGTCACGATCCCCTTCTGGACCAGCCTGCTGATTCGTACCTACGCCTTCGTCATCATCCTCAATGACAATGGACCGATCAACGCCGCTTTGATGGCTATCGGTCTACGCGATGAACCGCTGGGCATGCTCTATACGCCATTTGCCACGATCGTTGGACTGGTCTACGCCTTTCTACCGTTCATGATCCTGCCCATCTATGCCAGCGCTGAGCGATTTGACTTTCGCCTTGCCGAAGCGGCCTACGACCTGGGCGCCGGTAAGTGGACCGTATTGCGCCGGGTGGTGTTACCTGCGGTACGCCCCGGAATCATTGCCGGCATGCTCCTGGTCTTTATCCCCGCATTGGGCTCGTTCCTGGCACCGGAGCTGCTAGGCGGGGGCAAGACATCGATGATCGCCAATGTCATCGCCGCTCAGTTCGGCGCTTCACGCAACTGGCCCTTCGGAGCTGCGTTGTCGGTCATGGTGCTCATCATCACGCTGGTAATCCTGCTGCTGTTCGCACTAGCCGCACGTCGGGTGAGTCGCAGTTCTGGAGGATCGGCCATAGAGGGGCTGCTATGACTCGACGTGCCCGGGGAACGGGAGAGGCTTTAAAGGACTTCCCGGCATTTGGGGTGCTTTCAGGAATCGTCTTCGCATTTCTGTACCTACCACTTGTCTTCGTCGTGGCGTACTCCTTCAACAGCAATCGGGTCGTCACTGTGTGGAAGGGTTTCAGTCTTGAGTGGTACGCGGATGTCTTCACTAACGATGACATTCAGCGGGCCCTAATGAATTCCTTGCAGATTGCCACGGTGTCCACGGTGCTGTCGGTTGTGCTGGCGACAGGGTTGGCCATTGGTCTGCTTCGGATGCTCCGATCTGGGCGCCGACTGGCCTGGGGTCTGGTGGGCGCACCGCTAGTTCTGCCCGAGATCGTTTTTGCCATCGGCACTTTGGCCTTCTTTGTGCAGATCCGGGTCCCCTTGGGAATCGGCGCGATCACGCTGGCTCACACCGCCTTCTGCATCCCCTTTGCCCTCATCCCGATTCGGGCACGAATGCGCTCGGTGGATCCCGCTGTCTATGAAGCAGCCGCGGACTTAGGTGCCAGTGAGTTTCGCATCTTCTGGCGGATCACCCTGCCACTGTTGATGCCAGGGATCGTTGCCGGTGCCCTGCTTGCCTTCATCATCAGTCTGGATGACTTCATCGTTTCGTACTTCCTGGCAGGACCCGGGGGCACTACGCTGCCGGTATACATCTTCGGCATGATTCGCAATGCGATTACGCCGGGTGTCAATGCGGTCTCAACGCTGTTGCTACTGGTCAGCGTTGCGATTGTGACGGCCTCCTACTTGATCGCCAGGCGGCGCAGATGACGTTGGCATGCCTGCTGAGCGATCTACCGACACGACACCAAAGCACCATCGGGCACCATCAAAAGAGAGGTTGACGAGGATGAAACTAAGCACCTTGCCTGCCATTACGCGCAGGCGTACACCGGTCGTGGCGGCCACCGCCTTGATTGCCGCAGCGGCACTCATGCTGACGGCCTGTGGTGGCGAAACGACGATGGAGTCGGCGGCGGAGTCCGCGGCTGCGCCGGCCTCAAGCGCCGCGGCCGCCTCACCGGAAGCCGTAGCGGCGGACTTCCCGACACCTAATGGTGGTGAACTAAATCTGTACAACTGGACGGACTACATCTCACCGGATCTGCTCAAGCGCTTCGAGTCGGAGACCGGGATCAAGGTGAATCTCGACAACTACGACTCGAATGAGACCATGCTGGCCAAGCTGCAAGCCGGCGGCGCTAACTACGACGTGATCGTGCCGAGCGACTACATGGTGGCGCAGATGGTGGAACTTGGACTGCTGCAGGATGTTGCACCGTCGTCATTCCCGAATGGCGCCAACATCAAGCCGGAATTCCTGGACGTCTACTTCGACCAGGGTCGGCAATACACCGCGCCATATATGTACGGCACGACGGGCATTGCCTATGACCCGACCAAGGTAGGCGCTGAAGTGACCTCTTGGGCGGACTTCTTCTCGCCGGATAGCCCAGCGGTTGGCAAGATCGGCACGCTGAACGACCAGGTCGAGGTGATCCACGCGGCCCTTCGCGCAGTGGGCGCGCAACCCTGCTCGCTCAACAAGGATGACTACGTCAAAGTTGAGGAGTTGCTGGCCGGCTGGAAGCCCGGTGTCGCGGTCATCAATTCCGATGGCGTCATCGGCCGAATGGCGTCCGGTGAGCAGACCATGCACATGATGTGGAACGGAGCCTTCACGAGGGCCCAGGCGGATAACCCGAACCTGCAGTATGTGTACCCCAAGGAGGGCATCACGCTCTGGCAGGACAATTTCGCGATTCCCGTGGGCGCGCAGAATGTCGATAACGCCAAGATCTTCATCAACTGGATGATGGATCCGGCCAATATCGGCGAGGCCACGAACTTCGTCGGCTACGACAACGGCATTACCGGATCGGATGCCTTCATGGTCTCCGAGCTCAGCGGAAACCCCGCGGTCGTGATGCCGGAAGAGGCGAAGGCGCTGGCAAAGCCGGTTCCTGGCTGCCCGGTCGAAGCAATTGACCTGTACGACCAGGTGTGGACCAACTTCAAGAAGTAGGGCACACCAAGTCCCAGGTGGTCGGTGGCGGTCGGGTCCCAAGCCTGGCCGCCACCTCGGACTTTTAACGTGAAGTGGAGGAGACCATGACTGCCGAGCCGGTTGCGAAAACGCCCAACCTGCGCATCGAGAACTGCACGGTATGGACCGGCCAGCGACTGCCGTCAGGTGCTTATGCGACCAGTGACGCGGTCCTAGTGCGCAATGGTCGGGTGGCTGCACTTGGTGCGACCGCGCGGGCATTTGCTGCTGACGAAGTCGTTGATGCCTCCGGAGCCTTTCTCGCCCCGGCATTCGGAGATGGCCACGTGCACGCACTCTTCGGCGGCTTGGAACAGCAACTTGCACCGGTGCGCGATGCCGCCAATCCACAGGAGATCGCAGCATCAGTTGGGCGGTGGGCGCGGGAACACCCTGAGGCCACCTGGGTTCGTGGAGAAGGCTTCGATCACACGCTGGCACCGGGTGGCATCTTCTATGCCAGTTGGCTTGATGAGCAGGTGCCGGATCGGCCCGTGGTACTTCGGGCAACGGACTATCACACCGTCTGGGTGAACTCTGAGGCGTTGCGTCGTGCCGGCTACGGCGTAGGGGTGCTTCAGCCCCACGACGGCGAGATCGTTCTTGACGATGCGGGTGCCCCGACCGGGACGTTGCGCGAGTGGGGAGCCTGGCGCCCGGTCTATGAGCTGCTGCCAGAGGTACCGCGGGCAAGTCGCATCGCCGCACTGCAGTACGCATCGGACTGCTTCGCCTCGGCAGGCCTGACCTGGGTGCAGGATGCTTGGGTCGAGGAAACTGAGGTCAGCACCTGGTTGGAGGCGTATCAGGCTGGCGCACTTGACTTCGGAGCCGACCTAGCCCTGTGGTGCGATCCCAATAATTGGCGTAATCAGCTCGCCGGTTTTCGCCATTCCCGGGAGCGGGTGGCCGCAGAAGGTGGCGGGCAACTTACTGCTGGCACGATCAAATTCTTCGCTGACGGCGTTGTGGAGTCCGGGACCGCCGCCATGCTTGAGCCATACTGCGACTGCCCACACTCCAAGGGTCTGCCTAACTGGGAACCCAGCGAACTCATCGAGGCCGTCACCGCAATCGATGCCCTAGGCTTCACTGCGCACATCCACGCCATCGGTGATGCCGGCGTTCGCAACGCGCTGGACGCGATGGAGGCAGCAGGACTTCGTAATCCCACGCGGGATCGTCGCTGGGTCATCGCCCATACGCAACTTGTAGACCAAGCAGACCTTTCACGGTTCGCGGAACTCGGGATCATTGGGAACTTCGAGCCCTATTGGTCAAAGTGGGATGCCTGGCAGTACGAACTCTCCGAGCCGCGGCTGGGCACCGAGCGCACAAACCGTCAGTTCCAGACCGCCACCCTGCTGAAGGCCGGGGCACCAGTGTCTTTCGGCAGTGACTGGCCGGTCACTACCTATGCGCCACTGGATGGCATTCAAGTTGCCGTCACCCGGCAGATCACCGCGGATGCTCCCGCCTGGGTGCCGCAGGAGTGCATCAGCGTCGATGAAGCACTCTCCTGCTACACCACCGGTGTTGCCTTCCAGGCCGGGCGAGATGATGCCGGTGTCATTCGACCGGGAGCCATTGCCGATCTCGTCCTTCTTGGAGCAGATCCTCGCCAGGTTGCGCCGATGACCATCGATGCAATTCCGGTGATTGGAACCTGGCGGGCCGGACGGCGCACGTTCACTGGTCGTTGACGCGGATCAAGCATGCCGTTGACGCCGGGTGAGGCCGATCGACTCCTGCTGTTCACGCAGGCTGAGCTGGCACGAGCACGGCGGGCACGTGGACTGCTGCTGAATGTTCCCGAGTCAGTGGCGCTGATTGCTGACGCGATCTGCGAGTGGGCTCGGGATGGTCTGTCCCTTGACGAGGTCAGGGAACGAGCGGGCCGGGTTCTACGCGCCGACGAAGTGCTGGCCGGTGTTCCCAGCGTCGTCGACCAGGTTCGTGTGGAAGCGCGATTTGATGATGGCATGCGACTGGTGGTCGTCACCGACCCCTTCGGCCTGGTGACACCACCTGACGAAACGGCTGATGATGTTCGACCCAACCCGGTCGCCGATGTGGTGATCACGAACGAAGCGGCCACACCCATTGGCATTAGTTCACATATTCACCTAGCAGAGGTGAACCCGAGACTGCGATTGGATCGAGCGGCCGCATTCGGCATGCGCCCGGCGCTGGCCACCGGTGATGTGCTGTGGATCGAAGCAGGCTCTTCCATCACGCTGTCCATCACTGAGATAGGCGGCTCACGCGTCATGGTAGGTAATACCGGATTAGTGGATGGACCACTGGATAGTCCTGAAGTGCGTGATCGCGCACTGACCGCCTTGCGTGCCTGCGGGTACCTGGACATTGTTGATGGCGTGGAGACCAACGACCTGGCAACCGCCGAGCAGGCGGTTGCTGCTGTGATGCGCCTTCGAAGCCGCTCCGATGGATGACTTTGGGCCACGAGCCGGCGATCTGCTCGTCCTCGGTGACACCGGTTTGCGCTTACGAATCCCCCAACGCGTCGACGATCGTCACGACGAGTTTCGGATTGGATTCGGCAAGACGGGTCGGGACGGGATTGCGCTGGCTCCGGTTGGGGCGGCACAGTCCTGCGATGTCGTGATCACCAATGTTGTGGTCCTGGATGCCCAGCAGGGCATCCAGGTCGCCAGCATCGGGATCAAAGACGGCCGGATCAGCGCAATTGGTAAGGCGGGGAACCCGGCCACCGCTGATGCCATCGACGTGGTTGTTGGCTCGGGCACCATCGTCATTCCCGGGGACGGCCTCATTGCTACACCGGGTGGAATCGATACCCACGTGCACAGCATCACGCCACGGGTCTTCCATGCCGAACTGGCATCGGGCGTGACCACGGTCCTCACCCAGGAGGCGGGTCCGGTCTGGGGAGTTGGACTGAGCGCACCCGCGTACCTGCAGCAGGCCCTTCGATCTATGGCGGCGTTCCCGATGAACATCGGCATCCTCGGGCGGGCTTCGTCCTCATCAAGTGCCGTGCTGAATGAGGCGATCGTGGGCTTGGCCTGCGGGTTCAAGGTGCACGAGGACACCGGCGCCACGCTCAGTACGCTCGACACGGCGCTGCGCGTCGCCGAACAGGTCGACGTGCAGGTGGCCCTGCACACTGACGGTCTCAACGAAACGCTGTCTGTACAGGACACTCTGGCGGTTCTGGATGGGCGGGTGATCCACGCCTTTCATGTGGAAGGTTGCGGTGGTGGTCATGCGCCGGATGTCCTTGAGCTGGCCGGCCACGATCACGTGCTTGCCTCGTCCACGAACCCGACACTGCCCTATGGCAGCAATGCGGTAGCCGAACATCTCGACATGATCCTGCTGGTGCACGGCATGAACGCGGCACGCGATGCCGACCGCCGAATTGCGCGCGCCCGGGTACGCGGTGTCACCATGGCTGCGGAGAACCGCCTGCACGATCTGGGTGTTATTGCGATGACCTCATCGGATGCACAGGGCATGGGGAGGGCAGGGGAAACCTGGTGGCGCACCTTTGCCCTGGCCAGTATTCAGCGCGACGAGCATGACCTGGCCGCCAGTGACGACAACGAGCGAATCCTTCGGTATCTCGCAAAGATCACCATCAACCCGGCACTGACCCACGGTTTGAGCCACGAAGTCGGCAAGCTGGCTCCCGGCCAACTGGCTGACATCGTGCTGTGGGAACCACAGCGCTTTGCGGCCAAGCCATGGCTCGTTTTGAAGGCGGGTTTCCCAGCCTGGGGTGTCAGTGGTGATCCGAACGCCTCGATCCCGGATGCCGAGCCGGTCCAGATCATCGAACAGTTCGGCGCGCTCGGCGCAGCCCCCGTCGACCTCTCCCGGGTGATTACGAATGAGGCAGCAGTTGCCGACGGTGCGCCTACCGATGTTCTTGGCTCGCGTCAGTGCATTGCGGTTCGTCACTGTCGATCAGTGCGCGGTCGCGACATGGTGCGTCACGGCGTCCTAGGGCAGGTGCAGGTATCCCCGGATGGATCGCGGGTGACCTTCGATGACCTGCCACTACAGGGGCAGCCAGTTGCTCAGGTGCCGATATCGCGCCTGCACTTCTGGTGAAGCGACCCCCAACTGGAGTCGTCAAATGCCAGTTGTGCTGCGTGGGTAAGCAATCTCCGGATCGGTGCGCACGTCAATGAGTGTCGGTAGACCGTGAGCCATGGCTCGGTCAATGGCGGGCCCGAGTTCGTCGGCAGCCTCTATACGCTCGCCAGCACCACCGAGGTCGACCATCAACTGTGCGTAGTTGGTGTCGGGTAGATCAGCAATGACGTCGTACCCATAGAGCATGCGCATCGGATGGCGCTCCAAGGCCCAACCTGAGTTATTGCCGACGATGATGACGACGGGGAGGCGATGAGTGACCATTGACTGCAGGTCGAGGAATGAAAAACCGAGGGCTCCGTCACCAGCGAGAAGAAAGATTGGTGACCCTGGATGAGTGAGCGCGGCGGCCATGGCGTATCCCGGTCCGGTGCCCAAACAGCCATAGGGCCCTGGATCCAGCCAGTGGCCCGGTCGCGCTGGTTCGATGTACTTGCCGGCGAATGAGACGAAGTCTCCACCGTCTCCGATCACGACGGCATCCTCGGTTAGGCGCGGGAGCAGTGCGCCATAGACCGCGGCGGGATGAATCGGCCTGGCGGAGCTGTCCATGACTGAGCGATCATTCAGGCGCGCTGATGCAGTTTCGTCAGCGAGTTGCTGCGCCCAGGCTGACCAGTCTGCGCGCGGTGCTGTGCCACGTCGATCTGCCTGCACCGCGGAGGTCAATGCGGCCAGGCTGGCCGCCAGGTCGGCTGCCAACGTGATGGTGTCGACATGTGCCGCAGCCTGCGCCGGATGATCCACCAGGTGCACCACGGTGGGGCGTCGATCGGATGCCGTATCACCGAATTGCCCGTAATTGAGGCGGAAGTCCAGAGGCGTGCCGACCACGATCACTAGGTCGCACCCCTTGAAGGCCGTGGAGCGAGCGCGAGTAACCAGAAGTGGATCGTTGGGAGCCAGGATTCCACGGCCCATGCCATTGGCAATGGCGGGAATCCCCAGTTCGTGCACAAAGTCGGCCGCGGCACCTTCGGCGCCGCCCTGCCAGGTGTCCGAGCCAAGGACGATCACCGGATGCGCGGCGCCTGCAATTGCACGCGCGGCTACGCGCAAAGACTCGTGGTCAACTTCGGCCGGTTGTTCATCAACTGGCGTGGCGGATTCCGCGCCAGCGGGCGTGAAGAGTACGTCCATCGGTATGTCCAGGAATACCGGACCACGGTGCGCACTGTTGGCGAGGCGGAAAGCCCCAGCGACCTCGGTGTGGATGAGCGCCGGGTCGTGCACGGTCCAGGAGCGCTTGGTAATGGTCTGCAGAATTGGCGGATGATCCAATTCCTGTAGCGCTCCGGACCCCCAGCGAAAGTTCGGTGCACGACCACCGATGACCACCAGTGGCGAACCGTTGAGCTGCGCACCCGCCATCGCGCTGACTCCATTGGTGATACCCGGGCCTGCCGTGAGCGCGGCCAGTCCGGCTCGACGAGTGAGTTTGCCCACCGCTTCCGCCGCGAAGACCGCCGTCTGCTCATGACGCACATCGATGAGTCGAACCGGTCCGGCGTACTGTGCGGCCCGGTTTGAGGTGGCCTGCTGGACAAGGTCGCGGCCACCAACAGCAGCGTCGTAGAGGGGAAAGACGTGGGCTCCGCTGAGCGTGAAGAGTAAGTCCACACCGGCTGCGCGTGCGGCAGCCATGGCATGGATGCCACCATGTAAGGGCTCGGTCGGCACAGGTTCAGACAACGTCGCTCTCCTTTCCTACGTGGCGTCAAGGACGAGCATGGTGAACATGGCGTCTATGACGGCGAGGGGCACTGTCATCTCGAGCAGATCCTGGCACGGCTTCTACACTGCCACGCATGGCACGGCTGTCGGCATTGGCCGAGGAACGCACCGACCTTGGCGATGACGAGGTTGCTTGGTTGCAAGCACTGATCGCCGAATGGTCGCTGCTGGCTGATCTTTCCATGAGCGACCTGGTGCTCTGGCTGCCGACTTGGAACGCTGCGGGGTTGGTGGCAGCGGCCTTCGTCCGCCCTACGACAGCACCGACCACCGTGCCCGACGATGTCGTGGGCTCATTCCTGCCGCGTGGTGCTGATCCGACTCTGGATCGTGCCCTATCGGTGGGTACCGCGGATTCCACCGCATTCCCGATCACTCGTGCTGGACGTGTGATTGCGGTGGTGGCCCGGCATGGGTCGCCGAACCCCCGCGTTGCCGGTCAACTGGAGGAGGTCTACCAGCACACCGCCGAGGACCTCTTCGCCATGCTGGTCAGCGGTGATTTCCCGACGAGGAGCACCCTTGGCGCAGACCTCGATGGTCCCCGCGTTGGCGACGGCCTGGTTCGCCTCGATGATCAAGGGCGGGTGGGGTACGCGAGCCCAAATGCCGTCAGCGCACTACGAAGGCTGGGCCTCGCTGTGGATGTGGTGGGTCGCGACCTGCGCGACACGCTGGTTCGCCTTGCGCATCGGCCCGGGGCTATTGACGAGGGCCTGTCCGAGGTGGCCAGTGGGCACGCTGCGGGACGAGCCCAGATTGAGAATGCCGAAGCAACTCTGCTGCTCCAAGGTATCCCTATTCGAGTACACAGTTCCCGAGTGCCAGGACGTGGTTCAGGTGCGCTGATCCTCGTACGGGATGTCACCGAGTTACGTCGACGCGAGCGCGCCCTGCTCTCCAAGGACGCCACGATCCGCGAGATCCATCATCGTGTGAAAAACAACCTGCAGACCGTTGCGGCACTGCTTCGCCTGCAGGCTCGGCGCGCGCATCATGAGGACACGCGAAATGCCCTCGTCGAGGCCGAACTGCGGATTGCCGCGATCGCGGTGGTGCACGAGGCGCTATCGGCGGAACCCGGGGATCACGTTAACTTCGACGAAGTTGCCGATCGCATCATTCAGGTCGTGCGGGAACTGGCGCCGGCATTTGCAACTGGCGCCGGTGGTCAGCAGGGCCCCTCGATCCAGCGAACTGGAAGCACAGCAAGCACGGCAAGTTCCGGAATGCTCGCCACGGACGTGGCCATGCCCCTGGCCATGGCGTGCGCCGAAGTCCTGCAGAATGCGGTTGAGCACGCTGCCGCAGCACACATCCAATTGGAACTCGGTGTCGTTTCGGTAATTGCGGAAACTGCAGATCAAGGAAGTGGGCAGGCGTCAACCGGTGGGGGGTCAAGCGTTGTTGCCCGCATCACTGATGACGGCCTGGGCCTACCAACCGACTTCACCCCTGGGCTGGGGCTGCAGATCGTTCAGTCACTCATCGAGGAGCAGTGTGCCGGCCAAGTAACCGTGGAAAACGGATCTGGTGGTGGCGTTGCCGTCACCCTGACGGTGCCGTTGGCGTAGCGAGGAATCAGGCAGTGGTGCGCGCACGCAACCGTGCATTTCGCCGCTTCAATGCGCGACGCTCGTCCTCACTGAGTCCACCCCAGACACCGGAGTCTTGACCGGTCTCCAACGCCCAGCGCAGGCACTCGTCTATGACGCTGCAGTGACGACAGACCGCCTTGGCCTCCTCGATCTGCACCAGGGCTGGCCCGGTGTTACCGATCGGAAAGAACAATTCGGGGTCTTCGTCCCGGCAGGCAGCCTCGTGCCGCCAGTCCATGCGCTCACTCCTGTATCGCACGCACCAGTGTTACCGGTGCTCGTGATTGCTTTCACGTATCCGGTCCAGACGTCTCCCGGGGTCGCCAGGGTGGTCCGGATTCAGCACGTTCAGCAAGGCCAGTAGTAGGTTCCCAGAGGAATGGAGCCGGGGCAACCATATTCGGGTGATTGACCCTCACACTCCCTGTTCAATTGGTCACAAATGTCCGATTTCGCCCGATGTTCAGCGTTCAGCGGACGATTCTGAGCGCATTGGGCCTGGAGTGCAGTTCCATCCCCAGGACCTCACCGGCCGCCTCCCCATCGACCTGCAGGGCCATCGGCTGGTCTGCCTGAACCCGCAGTTGAGCCTGGTCGTGCCAGATCACCATGGTGCGTGACCCCGTTGAGCGGTGCCCGGTGAGCATGCGCTGCGCCGCTCGAGCCGTTGACGCAACGCTCAAACTGAGCAGCGCGAACATGTCCAGGCCACTATCGAATGAGGCTGCCGGGCAGGGATTGACGGGCAGGGAGCCGATATAGGTCCAAGGTGCGGTGTTCTGGATGATGGCGAGGTAGACACCGGTGACCGGCGGGCTGCCCGGCCGTTCGATCGTGAGGTGAGGCCGGCGGCGATCAGTACCGGTGAGGTACTCCTGCAGGGTGATCGCCAGGTAGCGGGCCGGGGTTGCGGCATGGCCGCCCCGGCGCTCGCGCTCCATGGCGGCAATGACCTCGGCATCCAGGCCCATGCCGGCATTGGTGGCGAACCAGCGCAGTTTGGGCTCTGGGTCCGGTGCGGATGACGTGACCTGGACGGTGCCCAGTCCGATGGTTCGTGCCGAACCGGTGCGCAGGGCTTGCAGCAGTTGTCCGGCGGCTTCGACGGGGTTGATGGCCAGGCCCAGGGAGCGTGCAAAGACGTTGGCGCTGCCGCCCGGCACAGTCGCCAGCATGGGGCCGGCTGGATTCGCACCCTCGGCCAGCAGGCCGTTGATCAACTCGTTGACGATTCCATCGCCGCCGAGTGTGATCACCACATCAACGCCGGTATTCCGGGCCCGTTGGCCGATCTCGATGCCATGACCTCGATGCGTGGTGGCGACCACGTCCAACTGCAGCTCACTGGAAAAGGCTTTGATAATCACATCCGTGACGCGCGGTGACGTGGAAGTGGCCTGGGGATTAACCACCATCAGGCCGCGCACAGTTCACCATAGCCGGGCCTCCTTCGAGACTGGCACGATGAGGAAGCGCTCTCAAGGCGCCTGCCTACAGTGAGACTGTGGACCAACAGAGCGCGGGTCGTACCGGGGGTGCGGGCGCACGTTCGCTGCCACTGATGGCACTGGCCATAGTGAGCTGGGTGCAGGGCACGGCCCTGCTGGCGTACGCATTGTTCGACATCGTCGAAGCGGTGACCGTGGGCATCAGCGGACCCGCGCCGGTTTCCAACGCGTCTGGGCTCATGCTGCAGATCTTGCTGTTCCTGGTCTTCGGTGTCGGGCTGATCCTGGTGGGTCGGGGTTGGTGGCAGGTGCGCCGATGGGCTCGCGCGCCATTCGTGCTGGCGCAACTCATCGCCCTGGTGGTTGGGGTGCCACTGGCTCAGGCCAGCGATGCCAGTGTGCGCCTACCCGGTTTGGCGCTCAGCGCCATTGCGGGTGTGGGCCTGATTCTCGTCTTCCTACCCAGGACCACGCGAGCGCTACTGGAGCATTAGGCGCGCCCTTGACGTCGCGCCTGCAGGGTGTAGGTGAGCGGAAGTCGCGCCGGATTCGCCCTCAACATGTACTCCCCATGTTCGTCGACCTCCATCTTGCCGGGCAGGGCGTTCCAGGGCACGCTGCGGTGTTCCTCGAGCATCGTGATTGTCATACCAACTTCGAGCAGCGCACTGATGATTTCGCCAAGTCCGTGATTCCAGGAGTGCGACGTGTTCGCGGTGAAGGTGGCGTCGGTATGAACATAGGTACCTGAGTCGACCTCAGTAATAGGTTCTGGTGTCTCGAAGTAGGGATAGTGGACGACCAAGTTCTCGTCCGTCCGACTCTCGTCAAGGGACCAGAGCATTGGATGTCCTTCGCGGAGAAATAGTCTCCCGCCCGGAACCAACAATCCGCTCACAATCCGCGCCCATGGCGCAATATGCGGAAGCCAGCACAGCGCACCGATCCCGGTGAAAACCAGGTCGAATGATTCAGCCGGCAGTACATCAAGAGCCTGGTAGAGGTCCGCCTGGATAAACGTTGCCCGCACCCCGGCCTGTTCGGCCAGTGTGCGGGCCTGCTCGATTGCCTGATCGGAGAAGTCCAGACCGGTGACCTCGGCGCCGAGTCGCGCCAGGGAGATCGTGTCGGTGCCGATGTGGCACTGCAGGTGCACCACGCGAAGGCCCTGGATGTCTCCGAGTCGGGGTAGGTCGAATCTGATGACATCGCTGAGGAGTTGCGAATCTGCGATGAGTTGCGGGGTCCCGTAGTCGCGGGACTGTGCGTGCGCGGGGGCACGCTCATTCCAGTTCGCCAGATTCGCTGATCGGTAGTCGGCAAGATTGCCGCGCCAGTACTGCTGCCAGTCCTTCGTGTCCCGGAGCTCGTTCACTGCCGGACAGTATCGAGGTCGGATGACTCCTCTCCTCGCAGGCGTGCATGGAATTCGTCCCAGAGCGCCTTCAAGCGTCGTGATACATGGCTTGCCGAGACGCCCACCTGCTGGGCGATCTGCCGCTGAGAGCAGTTTCGCGGAATATCCAGCAAGAACATCTGCCGATCGATTGGGGAGCAGTCGGTGAGAAATGCCTGAAGGACGAGTTTGACCTCTGCTGCCTCGAATCCTGAGTCGAAGCGCCCTTGCGTTGGCACGTCGTCAAGTGCGTAGGTGGTCGCAGCTCCATCGGCCAGCAGAGCCTGCAGGACTTCATCGGTGCTGGTCCGGAGGAAGTCGGCGAGCTCATTGACCGTGGGACTTCGACCGAGGTTCTCAGTGAGTGTTTGCCTGGCCAAGGCCACCTGGGAGCGGCGTTCCTTTGCGCCCCGCGGTACGTGCACCGCCCAGGTGTTATCTCGAAGGTGATGGCCCATGGCAAACTGCACGTGGTTGGCGGCAAATGCTGCGAAGGGCGTACCTCGGTCAGGATCGAAATCACGCATGGCCGTCAGTAGTCCGATCCGACCAACCTGCATGAGGTCGGCAACGGATTCGCGATTGCGCACCTGATACGCGTTCCGCTCGGCGATACGGCGAATGAGTTTGTCAAAGGCTTGCAGCACGGACTCCTGGCAGCGCTCGTAATGCGCGGCGGTCCCAGGCGCACCATCCAGGTGTCGATCCCGTGCGCGCAGGAAGGTATCGACGGCAAGCTGCTGATCTTCGATCGTCGCACGATCCCCCGTGGTTCCCATGTCAGTTGTCGGGCCTCGGAATCCGCGGGTGCGCCGCCACCTCGACGTCCAGGACGAAGGTTCGATCCTGCATCTGCAACACAACGTCATTAGCAAGGGCAGTCACCAAAGTCCAGCGAAGGTCACCGGGTTCCGGCGGTCGGGTCTGAGATGTGGTGCCGTGACTGTGCAGGTGAATGCTGGGAGACGAGCCGCCGCCGGTGATCGCAAGGTGCAATTGCACAGGGTTCCCCGGCTCCACCAGATCGATCACCAGACTGAAGAACTCATCCGCGATCACGCGCAGATCGTCGATTCGATCCAAGCCAAAGTCCAAGTGGGCGGCCAGTGTTGCTGCGACGATGCGCGCGATGACCGCATTGGCACCGGTGGCGGGCACGTAAAGTTCGACAGGTCCGGGTGAGAATTCGCGTTCAGACTCGAGCCCAGTGGCGTCCACGGTCAGCCTTGTCCGTATTCGGGTGCCCGGTTGGCCAGTGCGACTAGTTCGGCTCCCGTGATGCGGTGCACAGTCCATTCGTCCATGGCCTTGGCGCCAAGGTGACGGTAGAAACCCAGAGCTGGTTCATTCCAGTCCAGCACCCACCACTCCAGTCGGCCATAGCCACGTTCGACGCACAGTTGCGCGAGTCTGCCCAGTAGTGCCTGCCCAATACCGGCGCCGCGGTACTGCGGCCGAACGAATAAATCCTCCAGATAGATGCCGTGCTTGCCAAGCCAGGTGGAAAAGTTGAGAAAGTACAGCGCGAAGCCGGCAACCTGCTGCGCATCGTCCTCGGCGATTAGTGCGAAGAGCGCGGGTTGGGCCGCGAAGAGTGCCGCATGGAAGTCCGCTTCGGTGGCCTTTGCCTCATGTCGCGCCTGCTCGTAATCGGCCAATTCGCCAACCATGGCGACGATCTCCGGAACGTCGGTCGGCTCAGCCGGTCTGATGGAAAAGGCAACCTGCGGCATGTCCAGAGGCTATCCGGGGCAGAATCGCGCCATGAGTCAGCCTGTGCACGAACACAAGCGCGCCTTCGGTGCATCGCACTCGGTGACGCCACTGGAGTTGTTCTTTGATCTGGTGTTTGTCTTCGCGCTCACCCAGGTGACCACTTTGCTGGCGGACGATCTCACCTGGGTCGGCCTGCTGCGCGGCTTCGCCGTACTTGCCGTGGTCTGGTGGGCCTGGGGTGGCTACGCATGGTTGACGAACACGATCAATATCGACGACGACGTGGCCTCGCGGCTAGTGCTCCTCATTGCGATGGTGGCCATGCTCATCGTCGGTCTGGCGACTCCGGCCGCATTCGGCGAGTATGCCTTGCTCTTCGGGGTGGCGTACTTCGTCGTGCGTTGCCTGCACGTCCTTCTCTATGCAGTGACGACTCGCACCGATCCGGAAGTGTTCGGCGCGGTGGTCCGATTGGCTCCTGGACTGCTCGCCGGTGCGACGCTGATTCTGATCGCGGGTTTTCTTCCGGCTGGTCCACTGCGAGGAGGACTGTGGGCGCTGGCGATCCTGGTCGACTTCGTAACTCCGTTGTTTGCCGGTACCAAGGGTTGGAAGGTTGACGCTGGGCACTTCGCCGAGCGGCACAGCCTGATTGTCATCATTGCCCTCGGTGAGTCGCTTATTGCTCTTGGGCTGAGCGCTTCCAGTGAAAAACTCACCGCCGGGGTGATTACCGCCGCGGCCCTTGGAGTTCTGGTGATCGCTGCCATGTGGTGGCTGTACTTCGACATCGTCGCCGTTGTCGCTGAGCAGCGGCTGGCTGCGCTGACCGGCCAGGCGCAGGCACGCATGGCGCGCGACTCGTACACCTACCTGCACCTACCCATGGTGATCGGGATCGTGCTGGTTGCTCTCGGCTTAAAGAAGACCCTAGTTGAGATAGATACCCCACTGACGCTCATCGTTTCGATTTCACTTTTCGGTGGCCTCGCCCTGTACCTGCTCGCACATATTGCCTTCCGACTTCGCAATATTCGAACGCTCAATGTGCAGCGTCTGATCGCGGCGATTGTCCTTCTGCTCCTCATCCCGGCAGGGGCGAATCTGCCAGCGCTGGTCTCGCTGGGCCTGGCCACCGCTGTTCTGATCGTGTTGGTCTGCTACGAGACGATTCGGTTCCGCGACACGCGCCACCGCATCCGCTTCCACCACCACGACTAGTCCACGGCGACTAGCGAAGCTCACCAGAGATCAAACGCCGCCTGCGTCCGGACTCGACACAATGGTCTGAGCCGGGACGCAAGCGGCGCTGATGTTGGCCGCACGGATGTGGGCCGCATGTGTTCAGGCCTTCTTGGTCTCCCAGAAGATGGCTGCGATCTCGTCGATCTTGGCAAGGAGCTGGTCGGCAACGGCAACATCGACAGTGCCCTTGGTCCCACCAGCGCCAGCGAGCTTGGTGGCCTCGTTGAACAAGGTATTCAACTGCGGGTACTTCTCGAAGTGCGGTGGCTTGAAGTAGTCCGTCCACAGCACCCAGAGGTGCTCCTTGACCAGATTGGAGCGCTCTTCCTTGATGGTGATGGCGCGGGTACGGAACTCCGGATCCTCCGAAGCATGAAACTTCTGCATGCAGGCCTTGACGGACTCCGCCTCCAGGCGCGCTTGCGCCGGATCGTAGACACCGCAGGGCAGGTCGCAGTGGGCGTACGCGGACCCGCGTGGCGAGAGCACTCGCGCGAGCCGCTTCGAGTTAATAGTGAGCATGACACGTCCCTTCCATGAGCACGCTTAGGTTCCTTCAGCGTAGTGGGCTTGCGGAAATCGGGCATCATGGGCTGATGTGGCGGACCCTGCGGATCGTGGGGCCATCGATGGAGCCGACGCTGTCCAACGGGGACCTCGTCCTTGTCGCCGGAATAGGCCGCTGTCGACCAGGCCGCTGTCGACCAGGTCAGGTACTGGTGGTCGAGCATCCAACCCGACCTGAGCTGTTGTTAGTGAAGCGTTGCGTGCGCCTAGTGGATGATGATCAGGTCTGGGTCGAAGGAGACAATCCGCAGGCAAGTGACGACAGCCGTGACTTCGGGGCGATCCCTAGGAGCCTTGTCCGAGGCCGTGTCCTGCTTCGGGTCTCAACCCGAGCTACGTGAACGTCGTGAACGTCGTGAACATCGTGAACATCGTGAACGTCGTGAACGCTGCGTCACGTCACGCTGAGACGGCGTTGCGAAGCGCCACGGCGAAGTCGTCGACGTCCGTTGGTTCGGTATCCCAGGAGCACACCCAGCGAACCTCACCGGCGGCCTCGTCCCATACGTAGAAGGGCGTGTGTTCCTGAGCGGGAGCGATCGCGTTTTTCGGTAGCACGGCAAACACGGCATTGGCCTGCACCTGCTGGGTGATGCGTACCCCAGGGATCTGCGTGGTCGCTGCGGCCAGTCGCGCAGCCATGGCATTGGCATGCTGCGCGTTCTTGAGCCACAGGTCGTCGGTGAGCAGCGCAATGAACTGCGCCGAGGCGAAGCGCATCTTGCTTGCTAGCTGCATGTACTGCTTGCGCAGGTAGCCCAACTGTTCGCCAACGCCCTGGGCAAGCAATGCAGGATTCAGGACCACGATTGCTTCCGCGGCGATCGCGCCATTCTTCGTTCCACCAAAACTCATCGCGTCTACACCGGCATCGGTGGTAATCTCTCGCAGTGGCACCCCAAGGGCGGCCGCAGCATTCGAGATACGAGCACCGTCCATATAGAGATAGAGCCCTCGTCGGTGCGCGACCTCGGCGATCGCTCGGATCTCGTCGGGGGTGTAGACCGTGCCGTACTCGGTGGATTGCGTGATCAGCACGACCGCGGGCTGGGACTGGTGGACATCGCCTTGTCGCCACTGCACGGCCTCGATCATCTGTGGCGTCAGTTTGCCGTCGTCAGTCGGCAGATCGAGCAACTTTGACCCGAGGAGCTTCTCGGGTGCACCCCCCTCGTCCACATTGATGTGCGCCGTGCTGGCACAGATCACCGCCTGCCAGCTGCGCAGCAGCGACTGCAGCCCGATGACATTGGCACCCGTGCCGTTGAAAACCGGGAAGACCTCGACATGATCACCGAGGTGCTGGCGAAAGAGATCCCTTGCGGTGGCTGTCAGTGCATCAGCCCCGTAAGCAGGCATGTGCTCGGTGTTCGCATGCACCATCGCCTCCAGCACGGCTGGGTGGGCTCCTGCGTAGTTGTCACTGGCAAAGGCACGCATGTCGGCACGTTACCGCGCGGCGGCCAGTGGCGCGCTAGCCTGGCCGCGTGCTTGCCGCATATGCCGCCGCTGTTGATGCCGATGATCCCCTGAGCTGCCTCAGGGTTGGTGAGGTTGCGCCGAGTCCGACTCCTGATGACTGGGTTGACGTCCGCGTGCGCGCAGCAAGTCTGAATCACCACGACCTGTGGGCGTTGAAGGGTCAAGCCCTGGCCGCAGATCGCGTGCCAATGATTCTCGGCACGGATGCGGCCGGGGTCAGTGCAGACGGTACGGAAGTGATTGTGCATGCCGTCATCGGCAACGCTGCTGCGCACGGTGATGAGACCCTCGACCCCAAGCGGTCACTGCTCAGCGAGGTGTACCCCGGAACGCTCGCTGAGGTTGTTCGAGTGCCAGCACAAAATCTCGTTCCCAAACCCGCAGCGCTGACTTGGGAGCAGGCAGCCTGCCTGCCAACCGCGTATCTGACCGCGTATCGAATGATCGCCCATCGGTCGCAAACCAGCCCGGGCGACACGATCCTGGTGCAGGGTGCCGCTGGTGGCGTTGCAACGGCCGCAATCGTGCTAGGCAAGGCGCTGCAGCGACGCGTATGGGTCACGTCAAGAACACCCGAGAAGCGTGAATGGGCACTGGCGCAGGGTGCCGATGCTGCGTTCGAACCAGGGGAGCGCCTCCCGGAGCGGGTGGCCGCGGTCATCGAAACCGTTGGTGCGGCGACCTGGGATCACTCCCTGAAGTCTTTGCGGCCAGGTGGGTGCATCGTTGTTTCGGGGGCGACGTCTGGTGCCAACCCGCCGGCCGACCTAAATCGAGTGTTCTTTCTGCAACTCTCGATAGTCGGGTCGACGATGGGGACACGAGCCGAACTGATGGAACTGCTGACCCTGCTGGAACGTAGCGGTGCGCGGCCAGTGATTGATCGCGTCTTGCCGCTGTCCGATGCTGCCGAGGGCTTTGCTGCTATGGCGGCCGGGCACTTGCACGGCAAAGTCGTACTCACCTTGCCCTGAGGGCATCAGTCTTCGTCGTCGGAATCCAGGCGTGCCAGCCAGGTGGCGAGGCGGTCGATAGCCGGTTCGAACTCGGGGTGTAGGTCGGTAAACACCTGTAACTGCTGTGCGAGCCAATCCAGCGTGATGCTCTCGTCACCGCGCCGGCTCTGCAATTCCTCGATACCGCGATCTGTGAAGTACATGTATTGACATTCCGTTCAGAGCGTGAAGGCCTGATCGACGATGGCTCGCTGTTCCGCGTCGTGACGATGGTGCGCACCAACGGCGGGTGAACTCGACGCCGGTCGACTGACCAGACTGATGGGTCGGTTGATGATCTCGGGAAGCGCCAGGGCAAGGAAACCCCAAGCGCCCTGATTAGCCGGCTCCTCCTGCACCCAGGTCAGATTGGCCGAGGCGAACGGTGCAAGCGCCTCAGGCAGCTTGCGATACGGCAGCGGATACAGCCGTTCCAGCCGGAAGATTGCAACGTCGTCTCGCTTGTGTTCCCTGCGGTAAGCATCGAGGTCGTAGTAGACCTTGCCGCTGCACATCAGAACGCGCCGAACCTTGCTGGGATCGGCACTGGGGTCGGTCAGTAGTGGCTGGAAGTGCCCAGTCTCGAAGTCGGACCGCCGGGAGACCGCCTGCTTTGCACGCAGCAGCGACTTTGGCGTGAAAATGATGAGGGGACGCACCAGCGTGCTCAGCACCTGCCAACGCAGCAGGTGGAAGTACGAGGCTGGTGTTGATGGGACTGCCACGGTCATGTTGTCCTGCGCGCACATCTGCAGGTAGCGCTCAATGCGGGCTGAGGAGTGGTCAGGGCCCTGGCCCTCGTAGCCGTGGGGGAGTAGCAGCGTCACGTCTGAACGTTGACCCCACTTCTGTTCCCCAGAACTAATGAACTCGTCGATGATTGTCTGTGCACCGTTGGCGAAGTCACCGAACTGCGCCTCCCACATGACAAGAGCATCGGGTCGGGCCACCGAATAGCCGTATTCGAAACCCATTGCGGCATATTCGCTGAGCAGCGAGTCATAGACGTACAACTTGGCGCCATCGCGGTAGCACTGCTTCAACGGCTTGTACTGCCAGCCAGTTTGACTGTCAACGATGACCATATGTCGATGCCCGAAGGTTCCGCGGCGGGAATCCTGACCGACGAGGCGGACCGTGCGGCCGTCCATCAGCAGCGATCCCACCGCAAGTGCCTCTGCCATACCCCAGTCGATGGCGTCATCGGCCACCATCTGTGCGCGTCGTTGCAATTGCGGTGCCAGTCTGGAGTGCACGGTGAAGTCGGCGGGCATAGTCAACTGGGAGTCGATCACTGTCTGGACCTGCTCAGGAGTGATCGCCGTGTCGACCTCGGTGGACGGACCCTGGCGTTCCAGTTCACGAGTGCCCTGTTCGATGACCTCCTGCGCGGCTGACCCAAAGGCAGGCTCGCTGCCCTGTTGCTGGGTCTGCTGGAAGATGTGCTCCAAGTGGGCTTGGAAGTGGCGCAGGGCTTCCTCGGCCTCATCGACGGTGATGTCGCCGCGCCCGATCAGTGCCTCCGTGTAGTTCTTGCGTACCGACCGCTTCTGGTCGATCACTGCGTACATCAGCGGCTGGGTAAGCGAGGGGTCATCTGCTTCATTGTGACCGCGACGTCGGTAGCAGACCAGGTCGATGACGACGTCCTTGTGAAAAGCCTGCCGGAACTCAAAGGCCAGTTGCGCAACGCGCACCACCGCCTCCGGATCATCACCGTTGACGTGGAAGATAGGAGCCTGCACCATGCGCGCTACGTCGGTTGCGTACTGCGATGACCGGCTGTACCGCGGGCTGGTGGTGAAGCCAACCTGATTGTTAACGACAACATGCACCGTTCCACCGGTGCGGTAACCCTGCAACTGTGACATGTGCAGGGTCTCGGCAACGACGCCTTGGCCGGCAAAGGCCGCGTCTCCATGCATCAGCACGGCCAGGATGTCGAAGGCGCGATCCTTGGGGAGTTGATCCTGCTTGGCGCGGACGATGCCCTCCAGGACCGGATCCACGGCCTCCAGATGCGAGGGATTGGCTGCGAGATACACCGCGGTGCTGTTACCGCTTGGCGAGGTGTAGGTGCCAGTGGTGCCGAGGTGGTACTTCACGTCGCCGGAACCGTGTACGGACTCCTCGCCATAGTGACCCTCGAACTCGCGAAAGATTTGGGCGTACGACTTCCCGGCGATGTTGGTAAGCACGTTCAGGCGACCGCGGTGGGGCATGCCCAAGGCAACCTCGATCAGCCCGCCATCAGCGGCCGACGTCAGGATGGCGTCGAGCAGGGGAATCAGTGATTCGGCGCCCTCCAGCGAGAAGCGCTTCTGACCGACGAACTTGGTCTGCAAAAAGGATTCAAGGGCTTCGGCCTCGTTGAGCTTGCGCAGAATCCGAAGCTGTTCCTCGCGATCGGGCTTTGCATGGGGGACCTCGACGCGCTCCTGGATCCACTGGCGCTGGTCGGGATCGGAGATGTACATGTACTCAAGGCCGACGGTGCGGGTATAGGTATCGCGGAGGACGCCCAGAATCTGACGCAGTTTCATCAACGGCTTGCCGGCAAACCCGCCCGTTGGGAATTCGCGATCCAAGTCCCACAGCGTCAGCCCGTGCGAAAGTACGTCAAGGTCTGGGTGCATGCGCTGGGCGTACTCAAGTGGGTTGGTATCGGCCATCAGGTGTCCACGCACCCTGAAGGCGTGAATTACCTCTTGCACGCGGACGGTTTTATCTAGGTCTGTCTCATGACTGGCCGAGATGTCCTGAGCCCAACGGATTGGCTCGTAAGGAATATGCAGCGAACGGAACACTTGGCCATAAAAGTCGTCTTCACCGAGCAGGAGCTGATGAATGCGACGCAGGAAGTCCCCGGACTGCGCCCCCTGGATGATGCGATGGTCATAGGTGGAGGTCAGGGTGAGGATCTTCGAAACGGCGTTTCGGACAATCGACTCCTCTGATGCACCCTGCCACTCGGCCGGGTACTCCAGTGCCCCGACGCCGACGATGCACCCTTGACCGGCCATGAGCCGAGGGATCGAGTGATTAGTGCCGATCGTGCCGGGATTCGTGAGCGTGATCGAAGTCCCGGCGAAGTCATCGGCCGTTAGTTTGCCGCCGCGCGCCCGCCTCACCACGTCTTCGTAAGTCGACCAGAACTGGTCGAAATCCATCGCCTGGGCACCCTTGATGTTGGGCACCAGGAGCTGCCGGGTTCCGTCTGACTTGGCAAGGTCGATGGCGATACCGAGATTGACATCGGCGCGCACCAGTACTGCGGGCTTACCGTCCGCTTCCGTAAACATGGCGTTCATCCCCGGCACCTCGCGCAGCGCCTGCACGACGGCGAAGCCAATGAGGTGCGTGAAGGACACCTTGCCGCCACGACCGCGCGCCAGATTGTTGTTGATCACGGTGCGGTTATCGATCAAAAGTTTCGCGGGGACTGCGCGCACGCTTGTCGCGGTCGGCAGTTCCAGGCTGGTGGTCATGTTCTCGACAACGCGCAAGGTGGGCCCGCGAAACACCGTGACCGAATCCTCGTCCGGGGCCTTCGTTGCGGCGATCTTGCTCACCTCAACGGGCGGTGCACCGGCGGGCTGAGCAACAGGTGCGGGTGCGGCAACTGCCTGCGACTGCCTTGTTGACTCAACCGGCGTCGTCGGACCTGCACCTTCAGGGGCGGCCTTCGGTACTACCTTCTGTGCGCTATCACTTGGCCGGTAGTCCTCAAAGAATGGCCACCAGGCCGGGTCAACCGATGCCTTGTCGCGTTGGTACTGCGCGTAGAGCTCCTCGACAAGCCATTCGTTGGGCCCGAACCGATCAATGTTCGCGTCGTTCGTCATGACTGACTTGCCTGATCGCTGGTCACCGAATCCCCTGCACGCCTGTAATGAGGCCGCTGAATACTTGTCTTGCGCCAGCGTATCCCAGGCAGCATGGTTAAGGCATGGCTGCCAACCAGGACACAACTCAAACGGCCCTGATAACCGGCGGATCCCGAGGTATTGGCCTGGCGGCCGCTAACGCCCTCGGGTTGCTTGGCTATCGGGTGATCCTGGTTGGTCAGGACGCTGAGCGGGCGATGAGTGCGGCTACGGGCCTGCGTGCCCGCGGAGTTGACGCCTACGGATATGGCTGTGATGTTGCCTCAGCAAGTGATGTTGCGCGCCTGAGCAGCGCGTTGCACGAGGATACGGCGACCTCGAGCGTCGATGTGCTGATCACGAGTGCCGGTGTGATGAGCGAGCGCATGGCAAAGACTCTTCGTACGCGACCCGAAGAATGGCAGCGGGTGATGGGCGTGAACCTGGATGGTGTTTTCCACTGTGTTGCCGCATTCGTACCGGGCATGGTGGAGCGGCGGGCTGGACGAGTAATCACCGTCTCGGCCTGCTTGGGCAGATTCACCGGTCCGGGCCTGGGTGGCGGCCTTGCGCCCTACCGAATCTCCAAGACCGCGGTGAACGCATTGACTCGCAATCTGGCTGCTGAGCTGCAGTTCGGGAAGCGAGGGGTTTTGGTCGATGCAATGTGCCCCAATCACTGCCGCACGGACATGGGCGGGCCCGATGCACCGCGTTCAGCTGAAGAGGGAGCCGACACCATCGTCTGGTTGGCAACCCGATCTGCGACGCAACCGGATGGTGAACCAGTACCAACCGGTCTGCTCTGGGAAGATCGCGCTGAGGTGCCCTGGTGACGGGTCGGCGGTGGATGTGTCGGCGCTAGGTAACGTCGCGACGCAGGCTCGTCGTACCGGCACCGACTCCGGTGACCAGCACCCAGACGATGAGTGCGCCAACGGCCTGCATGAACACCGAACCTTCGATTGTGCCCAGGGAACTGACCAGCGATACCGCGGAACCTGGGAGCCATGTCGCATAGTCAGGCCAGATCAGGCCCACCAACGGTTCGAGGGCGAAACTGCTGACGAGCACGATCACAATCGCGGCGACCTGACCGCGGACCAACGCACCCAGGCATGCGCCAAGTGCGGCGTAGCAGGCGAAGGCCAAGCAAGTGCCCAGGACCGTCAATCCACCAGCGCTGAAGTCGATCGCCATCTGCCCCCTAAATGCGATCTGTGCAACGACCTCCAACACCAGCAGGCTGGCCAGCGCCATGAGAATGCCGACCAGGGCCATCGCCTTCACCTTTGCCAGCAACACCGGCCAGCGGCGCGGGGTGATCAACAGCGTTGTCGACCAGGTGCGATGACGGATCTCGCCGGTACTGGCGATGACGCCGATGAGCATTGCGAACAGCGCAGCCTGCGACGCCGGCCCAAGCACCAGTGCTTGAGCGTCGGGCTGGCCGGCGACGAACGCCAGGCCGTCCGCATCCAACGATGGTGCAGTCAGCAGGAGTAGCACCGCGAGGTTCAACATCGCCAGCGCGATACCTGCGATGACCAGGCCCCAGGTGCTGCGCACAGTGAAGGCTTTAAGTAGCTCAGCTTGGATTAGGCGCGGGAGGTGTCTCATGACTGCTCACCCTGCGCGGTCAACTCGAGATAGACCGATTCCAGGTCCCCGCCGAGGGGCGTCAGCTCATGCAGGACGATGCCGGCGCGATGTGCCTGCTCGCCGACCATCTCAGCCGATATCCCGGTGACCTGCACTGTCGCAATGTCGTCGCTGGGGTCGATCACCACGCTCGGGAAAGCGGCCTGCAGCTGACGAGCCAAATCCTGCGCCTGCGGACTGCGCAGGCGCACTCGTTGGGTGCCCGCTGGTACGGCCAGTTCGGCAATCGGTCCCGCATGCACCAGGGAGCCCTGCGCGATGATCACCACATCATCAGCAGTCTGCTGCACCTCAGCCAAAACATGACTGGATACCAGCACTGTCGCGCCATTTGCGGCGCGCTGGCGAAGCAGTGCGCGTAGCCACGCCATGCCCTCCGGGTCCAGACCATTGGCCGGTTCGTCCAACACCAACACGCCGGGATCCCCGAGCAGCGCACCAGCCAGGGAGAGCCGTTGCTTCATGCCTAACGAATAGGTACCGACGCGGCGATCAGCAGCGTCCGTCAGATCAACCTCGCTGAGTACCGCGTCAATGCGCTCCGGAGTCAACCCGGCAGCCCGCGCCATGGTGGCCAGGTGGTTGCGCGCCGTGCGCCCTGGATGAAAGCCGGCGGTCTCCAGTGCTGCGCCAACCTGGCGGGTGGGTTCGGGAAGGTCCTGATAGCGCATGCCGGCGAAGCGAGCCGCCCCGCTTGTCGGTGTGACCAGTCCGAGCAGGCAGCGCAGCGTGGTGGTTTTCCCTGAGCCGTTTGGGCCGAGGAACCCAGTGATCCGGCCCGGATTGACGCGAAAACTCAGGCCGCGAACCGCCGCGGTGGCGCGACTTCCGCGCCCGAACGCTTTGGTGAGGTCCTCAACCTCGATTGGCAGACCAGAGGTTGCGGACACCTGCCCAGCCTAGGTCGTAGCAGGCCGTGGGTTTCGCGTTATGGTGTCGATATGCCTGTGCGGACCCGGGCTCGCGCCGTGACGTCAGTTGTGAGCACCACCGTGATTGCTGTCGCGTGCGGAAGTTTGTTGGCTGTCGGAATGCCATCGGTTGCCTACGCGGCCTCGGTACCGCAGGCACCCACGATCACTAACGTCGTCAGTGGCCACGCCAGTCGGCAACTCCTGGTGGAGTACGCGCTGCCGGGGGATAACGGTGGAGCGCCCATCAGCACCGTTGAAGTCTCCCTTGACTCTGGCACCACCTGGTACCCCTGCGCCGGGCTCGAGGGGAGTTGCCCGCTCGGCAACTTGAGCAACGGCCGCTCCTACGGGATCGTGCTGCGCGCAGTCAATGAGGCCGGGCCAGGCCCGGCCAGCGGTCAGGCGGTTGCGACACCCAGTCGTCCCTCCGCTGATACTGATCCAGACAAGCCCGCCGAGTTACCCAAACCCCGCAGCTCGGTCACGGCCACATTCCTGGCTGCCGGCAATGGGCTAGGCGTCACCGGTGAGAAGGCGCTGCTTGGGGTTGGCACACTGCCGCGCATCCGGTTCTCGCGCGCGATCGGTAACAAAGGCGCGGTGGAGCGCCACCTGAAAGTGACCGCGACAGACGCTAGGGGCAACAGCATTCCGATCACCGGTGCCTGGGGTTGGCTTGACGACCGCACGGTGATGTTCCGCCCCAAGGACTACTGGCCGGGCAATGCCACGGTGACCATCACATCGACCATCGACGGCGCCGTACTCGGGAAGTCAGGGAGCACGACACTGGTGGGTGGTACGTCGTTAGCGAAGAAGTGGACCTTCCGAACCACGCGTCGGCTCATTGCCCGAGTTGACGGCGCAACGCATCGCATGACGGTGCACATCGATGGCAAGAAGGTCAAGGTGTTCCCGGTGTCATTGGGCAGCAATGGGTGGAACACCACCAACGGGGTCAAGGTCATCAGCACGTCGAAGCTCGCCTCGCACACCTACACCAGCGAAGCCCTGGGTCTTACAAACCCGGCCGACTATTACGTACTTCCGAACGTGCCTTGGAACACGCGGGTGACGCCCTCCGGTGAGTTCATCCACTCCGCGCCCTGGGCCTATGGACGAATCGGGCGCTGGAATGGTTCGCACGGCTGCACGAATATGTTCGCGGATGATGCGAAGTGGATCTACGACAAGACCGTGCCAGGCGATGTGGTGATCTACCAGAACACCGGTGGACGAACGGTTGCGACCTCCAATGGTCCGGGCGGCCTATGGAACGTGCCGTGGGACAAGTGGCTGGAGCGGTCAGCCTTGGGCAGCATCACGGGGGTCCCGGAGATCGATCAGGACCAGCAAACGGACGCCCCGGCAAGCGCTTGATCCTTCGATGAGCGAACCGGTGCGCATTCTGCACACCTCGGATTGGCATCTGGGACGAAGTTTGCATGGCTTCGGCCTGCATGAGGCCCAGGAAGTTGCCGTCCGATGGATCGTGCAGCGGGCAATCGAACTGCAGGTCGATGCGCTGGTGATCGCAGGCGATGT
>JAGWVT010000065.1 GCA_018970765.1 Actinomycetales bacterium | reverse complement strand
AGGTCGATTCGTGGAATGCCTGGGCTACCAAGCGAGCTATACCGATCGCGAACGATTTCAAGCCACTCTCCACCACGCGCACCTACACCGCCACCGAGCACAACGACCTGCGGATCGACAAGGCTCACAGCCCAAGCCAGCGCAGCCCCGAGTGCCGTTGCCGAAGAGATCACGATCTTTCGAGCACGTTGGTCACCGGACTCCGCCAACTGCATTACCTCACGAGCTCCGTTAACCCTCTTATACCGCCGTGCAATCGCACCACCAGATGCAAAAGCCTCGAGCGTGCTCATGGCTGACTTATCTGCTTGACGGTCCACGGGGAATTCACCGAGCGATATGGCCTCACCTCTATGTCCATTCCACGGCCTGCCGTCAATGACGAGTGAGCAGGATATTCCAGTGCCGACACTGACATAGAGCATTGACCGCACTCCACGGCCAGCGCCCAGTTCGGATTCCCCGATTGCACCACAGCGCACGTCACTTTCGACAACGGTCGGAGCAAGAGCTTCGAAGAGTTGGCGCGTCTGTTGCTCCCAAGCTATGACGAGTGAACTGTGCAAGACCCCATCGGGCTCGACGAACTCAGGTACGCCCACGCCCACTCCGACGATTCTGTGGCCAATTGAGGAGGCCGTGGCGGTCATCCGGGCGGCGATTTCGTAGGAGGCGCGCAAGCCCGGGTCGGCCCTTGGTGCACCTCCCGTTGGCACTTCGTCAATGGCCACAATGTTGCCTGCTTCGTTAAGAAGGCACGCTCGTGTTTTGGAACCGCCGATGTCGACTCCGAGGGTCACTGAATCAGTCACGGAGGTACCCGGTACCGCGGAACGTCCTTGCCGGCTTCAGTACTTCCCGCGCACTGTTAGGTATCCGTCCAGAGGATCTTCGCATCGAGCAGGGCGGCGCCACGCTCACTGTTGAGCTCGTGGAGGCCTTGGGTGCTGACACCTTTGTATATGGGAGCATCATCACTCCCGCTGGACCAGTCACCATTGTCGTTCGTACCCCGCCCACGACACGCCTGTCGCCTGGAACGACGATCAGTGTCCGCCCAGCTCGCCACTACCTTTTCGATGGCCAGGGCGAACAGCGCCGCCTTGGGTAGCCCGCGTGACAAGGTTGCGGGGCATGCGAGACACCGAAGCCTTCGCGACCGTGTCGGCGCTAGGCATGATGAGATGCCACTCAACGCCGGTCACTTCCAGATTTGTCAAGGAATGTGACCGAGAGGTGGTTCGGGACTCTCCGGCCGCGGCACGGGTTGACACTTGGATCCCCGTGAGGAAGCCCGGCTGATTTGAGCCATGCGAGAGGCGTCAGAGGGGCCCCACGCTCAGCAGGACCTACCAATTCGAAGATCGAGCGGCGTTTAAGTACAGCCCTTTCGGAAGTCCTGCGTAGGCGCTACGTTGGTGGCGTGAAGTCCACCCAGAAGTGCAAGCCATGAAGCGGCCCGTCACGGCGTTCGTGCTGGCGATGGTGAGCCTGATCCTTTGCCCGATCCTGGTTTTCATCGAGTTCACCGCCTGGTTCGGTGCCGCGATGATCGCCAACGAGCCAGCGAACCCGGTCTGGATCAAAGTCCTTTCGTTTGTATTCGTGGCCTTAGTCGCTCTCCTTGCATTAGCTCTTCCCGTCTTGGCCATTAACTCGGGTAGGAAGGCGCGCGCGGCCGCGAGGTCCACGGAAACGGGCGGCTCTGGTCTGGCCACGGCGGCCATCGTCATTGCCGTCATCGCCTTGGTTGGGGTGCTGCTGGGCCAGATTTACTGCTTGATGTCAGCTTTCGCATAGCGGAGCTTGAGAGGACTGCTGTTGCGCGCCTCCTCATCCTTCGCCGGCGAGTAGTAGGCCGTCGGAGCAGCATCGTCGCCCGCTGATTTCGCGCGTCGGTGGCCCCGGCAGGATTCGAACCTGCGACACAAGGTTTAGGAAATCTTGTCGGCGTTGCCTAGTGCTCCGAAGTGTTCCGATTTGGCAGGATCTTCCTGCATCTCGTAAGCGAGTGGTGACGTCAAGTTCGATCTGTTTCGGGGTGTTGCTGCCACATTCTTGCCACAACGACTCGGACGTCGGCAAGACCGTGGCAGCCGCCCCGCTCGCCTTGTGGTCGAAACCACCCCACTTGAGGTTTCGGAGCACTTTGCCGGGCACGAATTTCCCTTAGCCCACGGGGAAACGCGGCCGTGTGACCCGCCGAATCCAGAAATCATCCCTGCGGCAGTCACTCACCATTGCGGTAGTGCCACAGGGGCACCGGATTGCAGGAAGGTTCAGATCATGGAACTGGAGGGGGAGCGCGACTCTGCCTCCAAGAGGGCCGATGAAGGCGTCACCAAGGCTGAGGAGCGGGTCGAGGAGTTGACTAAGCAAGCCGAGGATCTCCAGGACACCATCGACAAATTGCAGGCGAGCCTCGAGAAACTCCGCCGCGACGGGTCGGGTCGTGACATGGCCTCAGGCCTGTCGTCGTCCTCGAGTATGCCCGTCGCCTAGCACTCGGGAATGACCTAGCCTGATACGGGCTTCCACCCGGCTGGGCACTTTCCTGTAAATCTCTTCGTTACTTTGCCCTTCTTGCATCGGATCTTCGACGTGGTGGCCACCGACTCAGGGAGAGGAATCCCAGCGGTATTGACACCGAGGCCCGGACTACCGACGAGTGTGGAGCCGGGTACGAGGCCAGGTGAAGCGGATGTGCTGAGAGCCCCGTTGAGTGAGATGGTCCCGTTAGGCGAGGTACCGCTCAGGATGTTCGGGTCCGAAGAGACGAGAGTAAGGACAGAACCGTTGTCCATGCGGATCCCGGCGGGGACACCCCCTTGGTAATTCGTGATGTCAGCAACTTTCGTGTACGAACCGAGCAGATCGCTGGATGCATACGCCTCCGTAGAGCGTTCGCGCGAAACGTATAGCACCCACGTAGAGCCATTGAAGAAAACGTCAGGATCACTGAATGTGCCCACGGTCAGCGTCACGCTGATGTGGGGTGTGCCGTTTGGAGTGAACGATGTTCCGTCGCTGCCTGCAACTTCAATGGCGCTCCGGATCTCCCGGACACAACTTGGTGCCCCACCACATCCTGCGGGTTCCGAGCCGATCTGCCCAGGGAGGTAGAAGAGCACCAGTCGTCCATCTGGAAGTTGAGCCATTGATGGATCTACAAATCCAGACCCATCCGTCAAAGTCACGGGCGTGTTGGGGGTCAGCACACCTGTCGTGAGGTTCAAGCGGGCCACACTTCCGGGAGAGCTATAGATGTAAGCCGTATTGCCGCGTCGGAACACGTCCGGGACAGAGCCTGAGTAGGGCACCCAGCCCGGCAGCACTGTCCAATTCGTGCCGTCTGATCCCTGGGCCAGCCACACCACATGGTTGCGGGGGTCGTAGCACGCGGGACCACCCGCGGAGCACGCATGGAATGCCATCAGCAATGGCTGGGTGGGCGCCTCAACGGCGTGGGCAGGGCTTGCTCCGAGCGGCACCAGGGCTGCAATCACCACGGCGGCAAGACTCATGCGGAGTCGTCTCATGCGAGGACGATAGTTCAGTGGAAGCTCAGCGAGAGACACTTTTGGGCTGTTAGCCCCGACACTGCGGAGATTGCCCCTGGAGTTACGGATCGTCCCTGGGTGACGCGCGTGGCGACGTTGACTCAGGTTCGGTCGGCAGGGGCTCCCACCAGCACCCGCGGGCCTGTGGCCGACCCGCCGAGGTGGGCAACGTCGGGTCACGAGCGGGCGTGGCGTACGGATGTCCCCACGCACCGGCCATAGCGCGGAGTCCGTTCTGGTGACATCACTCCTGAAGGAACGTCGGAGCGGGTGTGCTCCCTGTTTGAGGTTGACACGTGAGGGAGCGATCGCATGTCCCGAATTCGAGTGCTATCGGTTGTGCTGGCCGTGGGGGTTGTGGTCGCGGGGCTTGGCGCACCCGCGCAAGCGGCCCCGGAGCTTGAGCCCGCTACCTCCGACGTCACCTTGCATGTCATGCCCGATGAGGCGTACGAACCCGTTGTCGACTTCATCCGATCAGCTAAGAAGACGCTCGATTTCAACATCTACCAATTCAATGACGGGCTAATTGCCCGTGAACTCAAGGCGGCGAAACGCCGCGGGGTGGATGTGCGAGTGATCTTCACCTGGCAGACCTTCCAGGCGAGCAGCAATCTCTGGGATTCCACGAGCAGGATGTACAACAAAAACATGCCCACGTTCCTGGCATTGCAGAAGGCGGGTATCGGCGTGCGCTTGAGCCCGTTCTCGTACACCTACAGTCACGAGAAGACGATGAACGCGGATGGCTACACCGACAGCGGTTGCGCGTTGATCATGGACTTCAACGCGCAACCCTCGTATTTCATCCCAACTGTGTATGACGGTGTCATCCAAATCGGCTCCCGAGGATTCGCGGTCTTGACCTCGAATGAAGAAGATGTTCCGGAGATCCAGGAGGTCTTCGAAGCGGACTGGGAGAAGCGTCCCCCGGCTGTTTACTCAAGCCCACGCCTGGTGTGGTCTCCCAGCGGTGCTGGGTATGAGCCGCAGGGTGAGGGGAAGAATCGAATCTTCGCCCTGATCGACGGTGCTGAATCCACTCTCGATGTCTACGCCTTACTAGTGGACTTCCTTCCATTCCAGAACCGGCTGATCGGTGCCGCCAAGCGCGGTGTGAAGGTGCGGGCGGTGGTGATCGGCGTCATCGTCACCGCCGAACTGCTCCTGTTCCAGGTGTACGCCCTCATCTCATCCTTTGGATAGTGCAGCCAGTTCTGTCGGAGAGCAACCACTTTCGTCTGTGGCCCCGGGCAGATTCGAACTGCCGACACAAGGTTTAGGAAACCTCTGCTCTATCCCCTGAGCTACGGAGCCGTACTGCGATATCTTGCCGTACCGAGTTGCTGTGCGTGAGGGAGCGTGCACGAACCGTAACTTGGTGATGGTCGCTTTCACGCTCGTCGCAATGCTGACCGGTGCCTGCCAGCACCAAGAACCACCTGCTGGTACGTCGATTACCCCGGCGGATCAAGCGATCATTGACGAAGCGCGCGCCATGCCCCTTGTGAGTGCGCTGAATGGGAAGGTACCGCCGGGAACTGCGACCCTCGTGGACACATCCATCGAGGAGTTGAACCTAATTCGTGATGGACAGCAGGTCCGTGTCTTTCGTGACATGCGTGAAGCAGGAACACGCTCGCCGATCCATGTCCATCCCTTTGGTGGTTGGAGCTGCGTGGTGAGCGGTCAAGCTGTGCTGTATGTCGAAGGCCAAACCCCACAAAGCGCCGGGCCCGGTGAGTGTGTCGAAATGCCAGCTCTAGTTCCGATGAGCAATGTCAATCCCGGGCCAGGGCCATCAATCTTGTTGGACAGCTTTGTAACGCCACAGGGAGCGCCAATTTGGCGCATTGTCGAACGCGGCTTAACCCACCTTGGGAACGAATTCTCATCCGGAGACCACACTAAGACGAATCCTCAGTAGTCCTCACAGGCTTTTCGCCTGGTTCCTGGGGTAGCGCGAGAGTGGGTACTCGCCAGCCCAGTGCAATGGCGCCGAGCCGAATCGTCAATGTCACTGTCAGGCCGAGGACAACTGGAACCCACTGCGGCATCGGTTGGGTGATCACGAAAGCGATGGCGCCTGCTGCGGCGGCGAGTGCGTAGACCTCGCCGGTGAAGATGGCCACACGCCGACCGGCGATGACATCTCGAATGACGCCTCCCCCGATCCCGCTGATCACCCCGAGCACGACTGCAGGACCTGCGGTGAAGCCAGCCTTAATGGCGAGGTCTGTACCGACAACCGTGAACGTGGCCAGGCCAACCGCATCAGTGGCACTGAAGACGTGGACCATCCAGGACCGTTGCCCGGAGACGGGAGCCAGGCGAGCGACGATCCACACCGAGATCACCGACATTGCGATGACAATCACAGTCGGCCAGAAATCGATCAACCATCCAGGGGTCCGGGTCATCAGTAGGTCGCGGAGAGTGCCGCCGCCTATGGCGGTAACGGCGGCAAGGGTGCTCAGGCCAAGCCAGTCCATACCCACTCGGGCCCCGGCGACCGCCCCCGAAAGTGCGAACGCCGCTAGGCCCACGAACGTAAGGATCAGCAGCGCTGTTGACAGGTCGGGCACCCGCTGAGCATGCCATTGAGGAGTACTAGGCCGGCGTCAGCCAGACTTTGCGCAGGGGTTCGTCGATCTCCCAGCGCGTTTGTTCACCTGCGCGAAGTACTCCGACAGTTCCCGGCTGCAACTCGAGTACTGAGCCATCGTCCAGCAAGATTCGGCCGCGGCCGGCGATGACCACGAAGACCTCATCCTGCTCGGTATCGATTGATGCCCCAGCAGAGTGTTCCCATACTCCGCCTACAAAGCCGGGTAGTCCGGCAAGCGGTGTCGACCCAGTGGTTGCATCAGTCGTGATGGCTAGTTCTTCGGGCAGCGGGTGGTGGTCAAGGGGGAGAGCAAGGGCGTCGACAACGTGTGAACCCTTCACGACTTCTCCTCGGTGAGCAGGGTTTGGATGGCGTTGTTGATAAGTGTGCGATCGAGGGGACCAATGATGCGAACCGCAATGGCCCCGTTCCGGTCCAAGATCACTGTGCTCGGCACCGCCTTGGGTGGAACACCGGGGATGGTGGCAAGCAGCGAGCCCTCTGGATCGACAATGCTTGGGAAGTTGACGCCCACTTGGTCGAGAAATCGCCGTGCATCAGTTGACGTGTCCTGCACATTCAGGCCAACCACCGATACCCCGCTGGCTTTGAACTGAGCGTTGATGTCGGCCAAGATCGGCATCTCTTCGCGGCAGGGTTCGCACCAGGACGCCCAAGCATTTAGGACGACGATGTTGCCGTCCTGCAGGGGCAGCGCGATGCGGTCGCTGTCCAGGGTCTGCCCGGAAATAGTGGGCAGTTGCTGGCGATCGCCAGCGTCGAACGTGGTCACTCCAACCTCGGCTGGTGCGTCACGTCCGCAGGCGGCGACGGCGAGCATCGTCGGTAGGACAAGTGTGAGGAGCACCGTCAAGACGGTGCCGCGCCGCCTAACGTGAAGACTCGTAACGCTGCTGCGCGGCACGGCCGGAGTAGGTGGCGATATCCAGGATGAAGCCAACGATGACCACCGCCCAGCCGATACCGGTAACGCCACCAGTGGGTGCCCAGGCGGCGACGTACGCCAACGCGGTCCATGGCAGGAAGATCAGGCCAAGGAGCGCAAGTATCCAGTTCCCTGAGAAGGCCTCAGATACCCGCGAGGTGAAAAGCCAGACGAATCCGAATGCGAACCGTGGGCCAAGGAAAACCAAGATCAACAATGGACAACACATACGGTGAGTGTAAGGGACCGGTACGGTAACGATGTGACCGATGAGGATTCAGTTCTACTTGCCTGCGATGCCGCACTTGCTGATGGCGATGTAGTAACTGATCCGGATCGTCTTGCCAGTTATGTTCGAGACAGATCGCTGGGATCTGATGCCGGGCAGCCCTTTGCCGTTGTTTTTCCAAGAACCACAGAGCAGGTATCCGCGGTGCTACAAGCTGCGCATAAATACCGCGTGCCAGTGGTGCCGAGGGGAGCTGGAAGTGGGCTCACTGGCGGATCCAATGCAATTGATGGCAGCCTCATTCTTTGCGTTGAGAAAATGCGCGAGGTCTTGTGCGTTGACGAGGCCAATGGTTATGTAGAGACGCAACCTGGCATCTTCAATACTGAACTGCGTGACCACGTAGCAAAGTACGGTCTTTGGTACGCGCCAGATCCGGCTAGCAAAGACTTCTGCTCGATCGGCGGCAACGTCAATACGAACGCAGGTGGTCTGTGCTGCGTCAAGTACGGCGTTACTCGCGAGGCGGTTCTCGGGCTCGAAGTGGTCATGGCTGATGGGCGCATTGCACGACTGGGCAGGCGAACAGTCAAGGGAGTTGCCGGCTACGACCTCACGGGCATGGTCGTGGGCAGTGAAGGCACTCTTGCCGTGGTGACCATGGCTCGCCTTCGGCTGCGTCCACTGCCACCTCCCGCGACGACCGCTGTTGCGGTGTTCGACGATCTTTATGCAGCGGGTAAGGCCGTCGAGGCGGTTATGGGTGCCCTAACCCCAAGCATGCTCGAGGTACTTGATCAGTCCACGTTGAAAGCAGTTGAGGCCTTCAAGCCGATGGGCCTGGACACCAACGCTGGCGCGTTGCTGCTGGCTCAGGTCGATGTTCCTGGGGACGCGGGTGTCGCGGATGCCGATCGTTTGCTGGCACTGTGTGAAGTAGCAGGTGCTACGGAGACGTATCGGTCGGAGGATCCGGAGCAGGCCGAGATGTTGCTTGGTGCTCGCCGCATGGCGATACATGCGCTTGAAGCCATGGGAGATTGGCTCTTGGATGACATCGCCGTTCCGCGCTCTGAACTTGCGACGGTCATGGCGAAGATCAGTGACCTGGCTGGTCAATACGACGTTTACATCGGCACATTCGGCCATGCTGGCGATGGCAATCTTCATCCCACCATCGTGTTCCCGCGTGGCGACGCGGACGCTGAGCAGCGCGCACTGGCTGCCTTTGATGCCATGCTGGATCTGGCACTTGAAGCTGGGGGAACCATCACCGGAGAACACGGTGTGGGACTGCTGAAGCAGAAATACCTGGCTCGCGAGTTAGATCCGGTCGCTTCCGCGCTGCATCCGCGGATCAAAGAGGCATGGGATCCCATGAACATCTTGAACCCGGGCAAGTCGACACCACTGTGGTGATCGAGCGCGTTCAGTCAGGCGATGATGCCGGGCTGCCCGTTCAGATCAACTACCGGTAGACCGGCAGCTGCCCACGCGACCATGCCGCCAACCACATTCGAGGCGTCGTATCCGCGTTGTCGAAGTGCTTGCGTTACCTGTTGTGATCGACCACCAGAGTGACAGATCACCAGCAGCGGGGTGTCCTCTGGTACGGAGGCGAGGTCGAAACTCAGCATGGGGTTCAAGATTGCCTGCGGTGCTCGACCGGCACTGGTCTCATCAAGTTCGCGTACGTCAACGAGGACCGCACCTTGATCGAGTAGGGCAAGGACCTCAGTTACGACAATTTGGGGAGGCAGCGACACCTGACGATCCTCGCATAGGCGCCGATACGAGGAGCACCGCACCTACGCAGTCTGGTAATACGCCGAATGAAGTTCCTTCAATGCGACCAGGAGCGCAGCACGTACCGGCACACTGCGTTGAGTTATCTCGGCTTGCTCACGCACGTACTGCTTGCGACCGTCGACCGTTTCCACGGGAATGGCTTGAAAGCCGAATTGAGTGACGTCGTAGGGAGATGCCCGCATATCGATTTCGCGAGCTTGTGCGGCGAGCTCAAACGCGTCGGCGATGAGGTCAGAGCTGATGAGCGGGCTAAACCAGCCTGCGAGCTTGTACGTGTCCATGGCAACATGCAGACATCCAGGTTGGTCCTCCTCGGGCTGCGTGGCTCTGGTAGGCACAGTCGCATTTAGGGGCTTTGCCTGGTCGGTATAGAAGCGATAGGCATCAATGTGCGTGCAGCGCAACCCCACTGTTTCGACCGTGTCGCGAACCGTATCCGGAGTTACGCGCAGCGGCAGATAGGGGTGTCGCACTTGGGTGTGATCGAGTCCGTAGACCATGGCCCACTCGTGCAGTGCAAAGCAGCCAGTTACTGGACTGCGCGAGATGATGCCTTCCAGGAGCCTGATCGAAAGGTTGAGTCGAGGAATGCGTGGCTTGAGCCAAGTAATGTCCGCGGTCACTCCACCGGGCACTTTCCGGTAAGGGCTCTGCGCATAGGGCGCTGCAGATGCTGCACCCTGAAGGATTACGCCGAAGCCGGGATGCCAGTTCTTCAGTTTGCTGGGTGAGTAGGGGTAGTAGTCAAAGAGGAAGTCGTAGACCGCATGGCGTGCACCGCGTGCTCGACGTTCGAGGCGGTTGTTGACCCAGGGTGCGACTCGCGCTTCGTGGCTTGAGGCCCGCGCCCGCCACTGGTCCTCGGACATTTCGACCACTCGCTTCCTCCCTACGGGACGGCATTCTTCCCCATGTTCGCGACCAGCCTTATTGCCTGAGCATGTTTCATGTTGGAGCGTGCCAACATAGGCGTGTGCGAGGACGCATGCTGCCCCAATTACTCGTGGGCCTTTCCGGAACCCTGGGCCTGCTACTTGGCAACCTGGTTTCCGCCGCACCTGCAACGGCCTCGCCGACCGTGACTCGACCTAGTGTCGGCGTGGATGCGCCTGCGCTCTACCGCGCGCATCAGCGGTGTTCGACGTACACCGTGTTCGAGCCCGCGTTGCCTTCGAACTACCGGCTCGTGGGGGGTCTCGCTCGTGGCTGCCGCGATTCGTCAGTAGGCGCCGGACTCAGAGCCGACTACGACAGCCCTCGCGGCAGCCTTTCTATCTACGAAGCTGCCGCCGGGTCGTCTGACATTCAGCGGGCCGTGGTTCCCTTTGGTTGGCGTCGTCAGACGGCGACCGTTCAACTGGCAACTGGTACAGCCAAAGTCTTTGCGAACTGCGGGTACAAGGTCAAGCGGTGCAAAGTCGGGGACATCACCCGCTATGGCGGAGGGCTGCAGTTCACACTGCCGGGTGAAGGTGGGTTAGCGGATACCGACGTATTAATGGTGCTGTCGGATCGTTTCGCTGGAAAGCCCACGATCGGTTTAGCAGGCCTAGTCGACTTGGCGTCACGACTACAGCCGACGACGCGACCAAGCGCAGATGTCTTTGGGTTTTACATCAAGGACAGCGCCGGGAACCCAGCGCGCTGGAATCGTTGTGCGCCAATTCGTTACGCCATCAATGCGTCATCGGTCCCCAGTAGCAAGCCGGCGGCGGTCGAAACCATCCGGGCAGCGATTCGGGAGATTTCATCGGCTTCCGGATACACGTTTCAGGAGATTGGTGACACCGCAGTTGTGCCGAATACAGGCGAGCCGGAAACCTGGATGACCGACCAGGCCGATCTGTTCATCGGGTTCGCTGATCCAGCGCTAGTCACCAGGCTGACCGGTCCGGTTGCGGGGACGACGCAGCACCGACTTGCTTATGGGCCTGATGGAGCCCTTCGCATCACGGGTGCCGGAATCGCCATCGATTCCACGGAGGAAATCGCCGCAGGGTTCAGCACCCGTGGGCTTGGACCAATCGTGCTGCATGAGTTGGGCCACGTGCTCAACCTTGACCATGTGTCAGACCCTGAGCAGTTGATGTCACCCGTCCTCAACGACGATTCCCCAAGTCACCTCCAACCCGGTGACCTTGCAGGTCTAGCGCAGCTTGGAGTGCAGGCCTGCTGAAGTGACGCAGATTCGGCGTTCGGACCAGTTCTGGGTGGCTAAACATCGATCTCGCGAACGACGGCCTGCCAAGTCCCCACAGGTGAGTCCACCTCGACTGCATCGCCACAGCGTGCTCCCATGATGGCCTTACCTAGGGGCGACTCCACGGAGATGCGCTCGTCATCCAGAAAGGCCTCGCGAGGATGAACGGGTCGAACCCATGAATCCGTCCCATCGATGAGCGTGACCAGAACGCGGGTGCCAAGCTGCACTGTGTCGTGTGTCGCGCGCGACAGCGAAATAACCTGCGCTTCGGCGAGAAAGCACTCCCACTCGTGGGCTTCAGCGAGGAGCTGCTCGTACTCGTGGACGTAGCGTTCGTCGCGCTCGGTTTCGACGAGGAGCGGCACGAGTTCGGGTAGTCGACGCTCCCGGATATCCGTCACGCGCTCAGAAATTCGCTGGAACCCATCGGCAGTGATTTGAGGGCGATTCGCGATACTGCGGGCAGCACTACGCGGCATGACTGTCTCCATTCATAAATTGAGTGAACTCATTTGGTGATGAATTGATGCGAAAGCGCCATGGATCGATGCGACAGCACCATGCATTGGGCGTGATGGGGCATCGTTGACCGCAGCTGCGGTTCTGTTGTTCTCGCACGGCACTCCCTCGTGTCGGGCACATGGCCACGGCACAAGGTCTCTCGCCACCGGCTAGGCCGGCCCAGCAGCCGGGTGCTAGGCACCGTATTGACGACTACTGGCGTGGGGATACTCCCCTTGCTGGCGTAAGGATGGCGGGTTTGCTGCCGCCGCGCAACTTGAATCGCTACTTGAGGCCAAGCGCTGACAAATGTGTCCTAATGTGCCCGTATGTCGGAATCTCCGCTGCCACTGGTGACAAGTGACGAACTATCAGACCAGCAGGATGGCGATGACTCCAATGACACACGACTGCTGGCGGAACGCCCACCGCACTACTCGTGACGTCGGAGGAGCACTGTCACCTCACCGTGTGCTTCGGCAACCTGCAGGGCGGCCGATTCGGTCATCGCGAGCAGCACTGAACTGGATGCCGAGCCAACGAAACCGGCATTGAGCGTTGGGGCGAGGACCATCGCGTCTCGAGCAAGGATCGTGGCAGTCTGATCGGGGTCCCCCACTGAGACCACATCTACCCGATCTCCAGCCAGAAGCAGACCCGCCGCGGATGCGTTCGTCAGTTCAACAGCTAGGGCCACCTGTCCAGGTGGCGGCAGCCGTGGATCAGGGGGAGGAGGGGGCAGAGGCGGAGCCGGGCGGAGTGCAGCGATCGTGAAGAGCACGCCCAACGCCGTCGAAACTGCCGCAAGAGATCGGCGGTGGCGACGCAGACCTCGGGTCAGTCGTCGACGAATACTCTGCTTGGGTGCCGATTGCGTGAGGGTAGAGGCCCCGTAGTTGGTGACAGAACGCACGCAGGAACGCTAGGCAGTGTTGATCCCAGCCGGCAAACGTCAATCCACAAGTCACAGATGGCTATCGCCAAGGCTGCCCTGGCCGCTGTCCGGGCCGCTGCCCTGGTTACGTGCTCGTCGAGGTCTTTGACGTGCTGGCTTTGGTCGTCGCCGGGGTTCCGCTCGAGCCAGTAGCACTGCCAGTGCTACCTGACCCAGAGCTGCCCGACCCAGAGCTGCCCGACCCAGTGCTGCCCGACCCAG
>JAGWVT010000194.1 GCA_018970765.1 Actinomycetales bacterium | reverse complement strand
GAGAGATTTCACGTTGGTCGCACTCAGGCAGGCCGCACAACGGGGTCGCCTGGCCGCCATCCAAACTCCAGACGGTGTCTGGCAGTCAACCCGCCAGGCCGTTGAGGAATACCGCAGCGCCAGGGGAAAGCATCGCAAGAGCTAACGCAGGTCACCCAACGCGAGGATTGCGATGACGCTGAATCTCGGTCCTGTCGGCTGCACTACTGAGCGCGATGGCAAGGAACGTGGTGGCGCGTGGGATACTCAGGCCTGTTCATAAGGGGCCTTCGGTGGTGCCAGGCAGGAGCGACATGACCCGATTTCTCGTCACAGGTGCGGCTGGGTTTATCGGCTCGCACTTCGTGCGCGAACTGCTCGCGGGTCATTACGAGCTTGAGGCCTCTGAGGTCACCGTGCTGGACAAACTCACCTATGCGGGGAATCTGGAGAACCTCGCCGGAGTTTCGGCGGATCCGCGCTACCGGTTTGTGCAGGGCGACATCTGCGATGCGGGCCTGCTTGATTCGCTGTTGCCCGGACACGATGTGGTGGTGAACTTCGCGGCGGAAACCCACGTTGACCGGTCAATCCACGGACCGCAGGACTTCATCATCACCAATGTCGTCGGCGCCCAGACGCTGTTCGATGCATGTCTTCGTCACGACGTTCCACGCACGGTGCATATCGGTACCGATGAGGTGTATGGCTCGATCGATGTGGGCTCGTGGAATGAAGATGAGCCGCTGCGACCTAACTCCCCGTATTCCGCGGCTAAGGCTTCAGCGGAGCTGCTGGTGCGCGCGTATCACGTGACGTACGGCCTGAATATTTCATCGACGCGTTGCTCGAACAACTATGGGCCGTACCAGTTCCCGGAGAAGGTGATTCCACTCTTCGTCACGAATCTGATCGATGGTGAGCAGGTGCCGCTCTATGGCGATGGGTTGAACGTGCGCGACTGGCTTCATGTCGACGACCACTGTCGAGGGATCGCGCTGGTTGTTCAGGTCGGTGAACCGGGCCAGTCATACAACATAGGTGGCGGCCTCGAACTGAATAATCGTGAACTGACCGAGCGCGTGTTGGCTGCTATGGGTGCCGACTGGTCAAGTGTGCGACCGGTGGAGGACCGTAAGGGTCATGACCGGCGCTACTCAGTGGATGACTCGCGGTTGCGAGCGCTGGGGTATCAGCCACAGCACACTTTTGATGATGGACTTGCGGAGACCGTGGCCTGGTACCGCGGCAACGAGGCCTGGTGGCGGCCACTTAAGGACCGCGCGGTTATCGCGAAGACCCGCTAGGCAGCGGCTGATGCGGGTACTCGTCACAGGAGCCAACGGTCAGTTGGGCAGTGAAGTGATTGCTGCCTACCAGCGCCGGACGGCCGATGGCGACTCGGTGGTCGGGGTCGATCTGCCGGAGGTTGACATCACCGACGAGGTGGCCGTGCGGGCGATGTTTGAGCGCGTGCAACCCGACGTAGTGGTGAATTGTGCCGCCTGGACGGCCGTCGATGCTGCCGAGGAGCAGGAGGAAGCGGCATTGCGTGTCAACGGGGTTGCACCTGGTTTGCTGGCGGCGGCCTGCGCGGATTCAGGCGCGTGGCTAGTGCAGATTTCCACCGACTACGTCTTCGATGGCGCAAGTGATGTTCCCTACGACGAAGACGCGACGCCGAATCCGCAGAGTGCTTATGGCCGCACCAAACTTGCAGGCGAGATTGCGGTGCGGGAGCAGTTGCCCGAGCGGCATTACATCGTGCGTACGGCGTGGCTTTATGGGGTGCGCGGCGCGAACTTCGTCAAGACGATTCTGAAGGCGCAGGCGGATCGAGGAACCGTCAGCGTGGTGGATGACCAGGTTGGTCAGCCAACATATGCCCGAGATCTCGCAGCGCAGATCGTTGCGTTAATGGATCGCCGCCCGGCAGCAGGTAACTTCCACGGCACGAATTCGGGAGTCACGAGTTGGTACGGGTTCACCCAGGAGATCTTCCGTACCTGGGGTGTTGACCTGGTCGCCGTCACCCCGACGGATTCAGCGGCATTCGTCCGCCCTGCGCCGCGGCCTTCGTACTCGGT
>JAGWVT010000193.1 GCA_018970765.1 Actinomycetales bacterium | reverse complement strand
GCACCAGCTGCGTCAGGTGGTGCACGCCCTGCGTGGCTGGCCTACCCCACTAGGTGCCGTGGTGAACGCCCAACACACCGCGATAGACATTGCAGGCACTTCGGCGGACGAGGCGACGCTCGAAACCCTCCGTACGGTCGGGCGCCAAGTCGTGCAATTCGCGCGCCTGACCAACCAGCACTAACTGCGCCCTATTCTGCTGCCGTGCCGCGCATCGCCGAAGACACGCCGGTCTTGCAGTCGTTCACCGGCGAGCCCGGCGACGTTGCCTTGCGCGCTACCCGACCGCAATCTCTGATCATCACAATCTTCGGTGCCTACAGTCGTCGCCTGGGAGGTTGGCTGCCCGTCTCGGCGCTGCTGACCCTGCTCGGCCAAGTCGGTGTCGAGGATGCCGCAGTGCGAAGCGCCCTGTCGCGCATCAAGCGCCGCGGAGTGCTGATCTCCGAACGACGAAGTGGCGTTGCCGGCTACGCACTCTCCGAATCGGCCTGGCGCACCTTCGACATCGGCGATGCCAGGGTCTTGAACCGTCGACATCCACCCCCGAATGAGGGCTGGGTGCTTGCGGCATTTTCGATTCCCGAGAGTGCTCGTGACCTGCGCTACCGATTGCGCTCCCGCCTGTCGCGCGTGGGGTTTGCCCAGGTCAGTGGCGGCCTGTGGATTGCACCACGGACTCTCGAGCAGGACATCCGTTACGTCGCCGAAGTCTTGGGGGTCCAGCACTACCTCGACGTGTTTCGCGCTGAACACATCGCCTTTCGACCAACCGTTGACGCAGTTCAGCAGTGGTGGGACCTGAAGGGAATTGCCGACGCATATGACAACTTCACCGAGGCGTACAGTCGCCTGGGTTCGCAGGTGACAAACACTGGTCGACCTCTCACCACTGAGCGGGCATTCACCGACTACACCCGAGTGTTGACGTCCTGGCGGCCACTGCCCTACCTCGATCCCGGACTACCTCGCGAGTATCTGCCCAAGCGCTGGCCAGGTGATCGTGCCACTGCGTTGTTCTATGTGCTGCACGATGAGTTGGCACACCTCGCGCAGGCGCACGTCAGCGCGCAGTTACCAGAGGGCTAACTGTCATTTTCCGAACCCGATGCGATACACATCACACGGGTAAGGTTCTCGCATGAGTCCCAGCCCCTCCTCGTCCATCACTATTCGCATGCAGGCCTCTCCGGAATTGCATGCCTCGGGGGAGATCGTCACGGCGGTCACCGGGACCGGTGCCGTTATCACCGGCATGGATGTGTCGGACCCTGGTGCGCAGCACATAACGTTGGACATCACCTGTTTGACCTTGGGTCCTGAGCACGATGCGGAGGTGCGCCGTGCACTAGAAGCACTGCCCGGCTGCACAGTGGAAAAGATCAGCGACGCGGTGTTTCTAATTCACCTTGGCGGCAAGATCGAGACGGGCTTGAAGGTGCCGCTGCGCAATCGCACCGACCTAGCGCGCGCGTACACCCCTGGAGTTGCTCGAGTATGCATGGCGATCCACGAGAACCCCGCCGACGCGCGAAACCTAACAATCAAACGCAATTCCGTAGCCGTGGTCACTGACGGCACCGCAGTCTTGGGCCTTGGGGATATCGGTCCGGCGGCCGCAATGCCAGTTATGGAGGGTAAGGCCGCGCTGTTCAAGAAGTTCGGTGGAGTCGACGCCTGGCCCATCTGCCTTGACACCAAGGACGTTGATGAGATCGTGCGCGCGGTCGAACTCATTGCCCCAGGCTTCGGTGGCATCAATCTTGAGGACATCTCCGCACCGCGTTGCTTCGAGATCGAGCGGCGCCTGCGCGAGAAACTGAACATCCCAGTGTTCCACGACGACCAACACGGCACGGCCGTGGTCGTGCTGGCAGCACTACTCAACGCCCTGCGACTGGTGAAGAAGCAGATGGCTGACCTGAAGATCGTCATGGTCGGTGCAGGCGCCGCTGGGGCAGCGGTCGCACGTCTACTGATGATCAGCGGTGTCCGCGACATCATCCTGTTCGATTCCAAGGGCGCCATCTACCAGGGTCGGGCGAATCTGGACCCAGAGCGCGCCGCACTGGC
>JAGWVT010000192.1 GCA_018970765.1 Actinomycetales bacterium | reverse complement strand
TCCATGCGCCTGAGCGCCTGCTGCTGGCGAACTTCTCGCCACGCTCGTGACGCTCGCGCTATCGCGCCAGCGCCTGACTCCGCACCTAGCGCAGGCCGCCCTCAAAGCGACGCAGCGCGCGTTCTTGCGTGCGCTTGCAGCGCAGCTGGAAGCGGTAGGCCTTCATGGTGGACACGCAACCAGTATCCGAAGAGGACCTTGAAATGCAGGGGGCTGCATCCCAAAAAGCTTCCTCACGGCGTTACGTCGCTATCCCGGACCTGAAGGGACCGGGATAGCGCGGCCGGGGTCTGGGTCAATCTCTAGGGCGCAACTGGAAACCTCGTTTCCAGCCCATCTAGGGGCAGGCGGCCGGTGTACTCTGGGCTTTGACTGCTCTAGCCCACACGTGAGTGGAAACCAGGTTTCCAGTCCAAATCCAGATCAAGACTTAGCTGTACTGGAACCGACAAACGCACCGATTGCTTCTATCAGACCACTCACGTTTTCACCGTGAAGCACCCCCGGCCTGAACCTGATGGTTGCCTGCCCCCTGGCATCCCAAGTGATTCGGCCGGCGACAGTACCCGCGACGCGAATCTCCTGTGCAGCAGCAGCGGACCCACGATGTTTACCAACCAATGCCGACGTGACGGCTGAGGCAGACATCCTGTCCGACTGCCTTAGCTTCTCGGCGCGTCGCAACACACCCTTGCGATCCGATTCCAGGGCAGCGGAGATCAGTTCGGCATGCTTGAACTGCAGTTCCAAGGGGCTGCGGAAGCACTGCACCACGGGTTCTGGCAGTTCTGCCACCGTAATGGCCTTTCGAACCCAAGTGTGAGACAGACCAAGGGCCTCTGCCAAACGCCGTTGCGACGGAAACATCGCTTCATCGAGCGCCTTGCGGTACATCGCCCCTTGCTCCCAGGCTGACAGATCCGCACGCTCCCGGTTTTCGCGGTCCATCGCCGCAAAGAGTTCGAAATCGGACAAGGGCGCGGTGGAGATAACCGCGAGCACGGACAGGCCCAACTCGAGGCAGGCCCGGTGCCGGCGATGACCGAATACGATTTCGTACTTCGAGACGTCTTCAGCCCTCGGACGAACCAAGATTGGCTGGACATTGCCGCCTGCGTGTTCTATGTCGGCCTTAAAGCGAATGAAGTCAGAGGTGCTGAAGCTAGCCTCGTGCCGATTGGCCCAGCGGCTGGGCTCGACCAGTTTCGGGTCTATCTTCTTGGTCGGCAGGGAACCATCGAACTGCTGCAACGCAGCTTTCAGGCGGGCGACTTCGCCCTCGGCGGCGAGCATCTGCCCTCGAAAGGCAAGCATCTCGCCAGGGCCAGTCTTGCGTCCGGACTGCCTTGGCGTGACGGCTGGAAACCTGGTTTCCACTTCGTGGGAAACAGCTGGCTGTGCGGCGGACTCCTCAGTAGCGTCAGGAGGCAGGCTCGACTGTTCTCCCTCAGCAGATGTTCGCTGCTGAGGCAAGAGAAGATCGGCCGTAAGGCGCGATAAACGGTCACGAGTGCTCATCCAAATCTCCAATCAAGCTCGATGGCCACATGCGGTAGCTGATCTCAGACGGGGGCCATGCGGCTGCGCCAGGTCTCCACCACAGACTCCTCCACAAGCTCGACGAAGCGATCGTATGCGTCGGCGGCCCGCTTGTAGGTCTTGGCTGACCCGTCGTACTTCTGCACGTCATAGACCGTCGCAAACTCGGCAGCCTTGTTGCTGGTGACGGTGGTCTTTGGAATCTCCACAGGCAGCATGTACTCGCCGTAAGTAGCCGCTATCCACTGCCGGACCGCAGGAGCAGCCGCGTCAGCCTGATCGACACGACTCAACAGCACGTGAAGGAAGTCAAAGGTCTTTCGTGCACCATGGGCCTCCTGTTTGTCCAGGTTTGCACCGAGATCACCGAGGAGCGACCAGAACTGGGCCGAACTCGCAAAGTCCAGCCCGCTCGGGGGCACGGGCACCACCAAGCCGTCAGCGGCCCATAGCGCGTTGATGGTCACGTAGGACAGCGACGGCGGCGTATCAATCACGATCACGTCGTAGAGATCCCTGACAGACTCCAGACCAGC
>JAGWVT010000191.1 GCA_018970765.1 Actinomycetales bacterium | reverse complement strand
GAATCCGAGGCGGCGTAGACCGTGTCGATGGTTTTGCCGGCTGTGAAGCAATCAGCGAGCGCGGAACGTGCAGTCTCTGCGTCGGTAGCGGTGGTGACGAGACAGGGCAGCGTGAAGTCTCCGGCGTAGCCGCCGGTATAGCGACCGGAGGCGGGTTCATCTCCCTGCTTGTTTGGGTCGCCAGTTTCGATGCCCATGCCTTGGAGGAAGGCGGTGTCGCGGCAGGTGGCTGCTGGCGGTGCGCTGGTGGGCGTTAGTGGACCGGTGACCCGCGCGATGTTGCCCGGATAGGAGTTGAGCTTGCCCGCGACCCACTGGCCGATCGCGGTGCCCAGGGTGCAGTCGTCGGCACTAATGACGAGGTTCGCCTTACCGGTCGGTGTCGGGGAGCCACCCAGTTCGATGACCACAAGTCCAGCGTCGCGAGCCTTCTGCACGCTGCCGGCTACCGCAGCGCCAGCTGGGTAGATGACGATGCCGGTGGTGCCGCTGTCGATGGCGGCCTGGATGGCTTTGATCTGGCTGACTTCGTCAGCCGCGTCGGTGACCTGGGTAATGGACACGCCCTGGGTAGCGCCCTCGTCTAACGCATCCCCTTGCACGGACTTGAAGTAGTCGTGCTCAAGGTTGGGTGTGATCACTGCAATAGACATGCCGCTTGGCGGGGTTTGGTCCGTGGTGCTGCCGCAGGCGGCGAGTGCTGTGATCAGCAGGGTGCAGCCGAGTGCGCGGGTGAATCGCTTGCCAGGCACGGCAGGAGCGTACGTCACGAAGGTGCTGCGATCGGTCGCGAGATGCTGCCGGCGCGTGCCGTCCAACCACCGGTGGTGGTGTCGTGCAGGTACAGGTGGGGATTGGTGCGGGCTTTGATCCGGGCGGGCTGCTCCCAGAGCGCAAGTTCCACCGGGATACGCGCACGGGTACTGACGGACATTGGGCCGGCGAATCGCGCGACCTCGGCGCGGTAGGCCTCGCGGTCCACGCCTAAGTGGCCGCCGTGGTAGCGGAATCCGCCGAGCACCGCCTGGATGACGGTTGGCTCTGCCTCTCGCGCGAAGGACCACCACAAGTAGGTGTCGCCAGCAAGGCGGTAACTGCGCAGGGCTTCCAGGTCTGCTAGGTGATGCAGCTTGGCTGACCAGAAGGTGGATTCCTGCTGCACGGTGGGCAGCCCACGTCCGTAGGCGCCGGCGCGTAGCAGGGTGCGAGTGAAGCGTGGCGGAAGTCTTGTGTGGACGAGGGAGCCGTCGGCGGCGTAGTAAGCGTGCAAGCCGCAGAGCCACCTTGCGGACGTTTGTTCGTGCGCGGCGCGCAGGATCGATAAGCAGCGTGGGTCCCACAGGTCGCCAGCGTTGAGGTAGCAGTACCAGTCGGCATCGAGGTCGCTAAACGCGGTAGCCAGGGCGTCGTACATGCCGGTATCTGGTGCGCTGACGATGGTGGCTCGCCCGTTGGCGGTTTGTTCGGCGATGCGGACTGTGTCATCTGTGGACGCGCCGTCTTGAATGCGGTAGACCAACTCGACATCGGAGTCGACTTGGTTGAGCACGCTGCGCATAGTGTCGGCCAACAACGTGCCCCCGTTTCGAACGGGGGTCACTACGGCGACCCGCATCAGATCAACGAGCCGAGGTCACCGTCAACGTGCCGCTGCCCAAGGTCACATACGGGCTGAACACATTGGTCTGCAGGGTGTCGTTGAGGTAGTCGGCCATCGCCGAACTTGCCGCCCGAAATGACACGCCCTCGAATCGCTGAGTTTGGTTGGTCGAGGTTGTGGTGGTGGAGCGGCTAGCGATATCAGTGATCGCGAACAACTGCATATTGCCTTTGCCAGGGACCACGCAGTCGATGACCAAGGCCCGAGTGTCGATGGCCGGGTTGGCGCAGATCACGGAGACCTGCTTGTCCACGTTGAGGATGCGAAACCCACCAGCGGTCGCGGTTGCGGTGCCGTTACGTGCGACCACCGGCAGGGTCACCGAAACGGTCCCCAGGCTGGTGTTGGTGAGGGTGGTGGCCGGACTGAGGCCGGAAAGCCGCAGGTCCTGAGAATTCCAGGTAGGCAGAATGCCGGGGCC
>JAGWVT010000064.1 GCA_018970765.1 Actinomycetales bacterium | reverse complement strand
GTGGAACCGATGCCTCAAGGGCAAAGAGGCGACCGATGTGTCGCAGCCAGGCGGTTGCCGTGACGTTGCCTGGAACTCCGCCTTGTTGGAGCATCACGCCGACCCAGCCTCGCCGCAGGGCATCGGGCAGGGCGACGTCTTGGACCCATACCCGCCCAGATGCCAGTGGTCGCAACCCAAGGCACCCCTCGATCAAGGACGTCTTGCCCGCTCCATTGGGCCCGAGAAGACCGACCACCCGACCCTGTGGCACGCGCAGCGTCATCTCCGAGACCGCGACCCGGGGGCCGTAATGGACGCTGACTCCTTCGGCCAAGAGGGCGTCCATCACATCAGCATAGGGAGGCACAATTTGCTAAGACCGCGATATACGCAACAATGACGTTGTGAAAAGCGCCGTGATCCGTCATGTGGCAGGGGAGCGGCTAGCTCGATCCCTCGCCCAGGATGGCCCGGCGACGGCCAGTGAATTGGCAGGGCGGCTCGGGGTTACCCCAGCGGGGATCCGCCGCACTTTGCAGGGGCTGTTGGCCGACGGCCTGGTCATATCCGGCGAACGTGCACCCTTTGGGCCAGCTCCGGCCACGCGGAGAGGTCGCCCCAGCCACGTCTACAGCCTCACCGATGTCGGCCGAGCGGCGCTGGGTCCAGCACATGACCAACTGGCCCACGAGGCGCTCCGGTTTGTCGCAGAGCGACAGGGTGCAACGGGGCTTCAGGAGTTCGCGCGCCACTGGGCCTGGCAACGGCTGGCCCCGGCCAGCGGCGAGGGGCCGGCGACCGTGGAACGTGTCGCAGAGGTGCTGACGGACGCCGGGTACGCGGCTACGGTCGAACCGGTCGGTACCGGAGACGTGCAGATCTGCATGCACCACTGTCCGATTGTCGACGTTGCCAGTGAATTCCCGGCGATGTGTGAGGCCGAGACGGAAGCCATCTCCAAGGCGCTCGGTCGACATGTGACAAGACTTGCCACGCTGGCGCACGGAGACGGCGTCTGCACCACAATCGTTCCGCTTCGCGATGCGGACACCACCACACTAGGGAAGGTCAACGCATGAGCGCGACCATGGACCAGCAATCGGCACTAGATCAGCAGTCCGCAACGATTGAGGAACTCAGCCGTTATGACTACGGCTGGCGAGATGCCGATTCGGCCGGAGCCAATGCCCGCAGAGGCCTGAACGAAGACGTTGTCCGAGATATCAGTTCAAAGAAGAACGAACCGGAATGGATGCTCGATCTTCGCCTCAAGGGCCTGCGCCTGTTTGACAAGAAGCCGATGCCCCAGTGGGGTTCCGAGCTAGGCGGAATTGATTTCGACACCATCAAATACTTCGTACGGTCGACGGAAAAGCAGGCGAACAGCTGGGAGGACCTCCCAGCGGATATAAAGAACACATACGACCGCCTCGGCATTCCAGAGGCCGAGAAGCAGCGCCTGGTTGCCGGGGTGGCAGCGCAGTACGAATCTGAGGTTGTCTACCACAAGATTCGCGAGGATCTCGAAGAGTTAGGCGTTATCTTCCTTGACACTGACACCGGGCTGAAGGAACACGAAGACATCTTCCGCGAGTACTTCGGTTCAGTCATCCCGGTTGGAGACAACAAGTTCGCTGCGCTGAACACGGCCGTTTGGTCGGGTGGATCCTTCATCTACGTGCCACCAGGTGTCCACGTGGACATCCCCTTGCAGGCGTACTTCCGCATCAATACCGAGAACATGGGGCAGTTCGAGCGGACTTTGATAATCGTCGATGAAGACGCATACGTGCACTATGTAGAAGGATGCACGGCGCCGATTTACTCCAGCGATTCCCTGCACTCTGCGGTGGTGGAAATCATCGTGCGCAAGGGTGGGCGGTGCCGGTACACGACCATTCAGAATTGGTCAACGAATGTGTACAACCTGGTCACCAAGCGCGCAGTGGCCCACGCCGGCGCCACCATGGAATGGGTGGACGGCAACCTCGGTTCCAAAGTCACCATGAAATACCCCGCTGTCTGGTTGACCGGTGAACATGCCAAGGGAGAAACCCTGTCGATTGCGTTTGCCGGCGCCAACCAGCATCAAGACGCCGGAGCAAAGATGGTCCACGCCGCGCCGCGAACCTCCTCGACCATCATCTCCAAGTCTGTCGCCCGCGGCGGCGGCCGGACTTCCTACCGCGGGCTCGTGCAGGTACTGGAAGGGGCACACGGTTCTAAGAGCACAGTCAAGTGCGACGCACTACTCGTCGATGACATTTCCCGTTCGGATACGTACCCGTACGTGGACGTGCGCGAGGATGACGTGGCAATGGGACACGAGGCGACGGTCTCGAAAGTGAGCGCCGATCAGTTGTTCTATCTCATGAGCCGTGGCTTGTCGGAGGACGAAGCCATGGCCATGATCGTGCGTGGTTTCATCGAACCGATTGCGCGTGAACTGCCCATGGAGTACGCCCTCGAACTGAACCGCCTCATTGAGTTGCAGATGGAGGGTGCAGTCGGATGACGTCACCGACCTTGGTGCCGCGTGATCACGCTCCAACACTTGCGTCATTGGACCCCCAAAGTTTCGCCGTGCCGACCGGACGCGAGGAGGAGTGGCGCTTCGCTCCGCTGGCTGATTTGCAGGCACTCATGCAAGCGGATCACAACGCCGGAAGCGTGCAGGCCGTCGATCCACGCTCAACGCAGGCCGGTTCCCGGGTTGCCAATCTTCCGATTGGAGAATTGGCATCCACCTGGGTGCCAACGGACCGACCCTCAGCCATCGCCCGAGCAGAGGTTCAGCAGGCCGTTCTCGTCGACATTCCGGCCGACGTCATTGAGCGTGAGCCCATCCACGTACAGCTGAGTGCTCCATCGGCTATCAACTACCTGCACGGGGAAATTCGAATTGGTGCGGCAAGTTCGGCAACCGTAATCGTCGAGCACGACTTGGGGGCTACCAGCGGCGGTGCTCTGGTCATCTCTGTGGGAGCCGGAGCAAACCTCCGCGTACTGAGCCTAGTCGATGGGCCGGATGTTCACGTACTGCACCTGCACGTCCATGCCAGTCTAGGTCGAGATGCGCAGGCTCAGGTCTGTTCCATCACGCTAGGCGGGGCACGAACGCGGCAGGTCACGTCGGTGGACTTTGCCGGACCGGGAGCCTCCGTAGAACTACTCGGCGCATTCCTAGCCTCAGGTGAGCAATACCAGGAGCATCGACTGTTCGTCGAACATCGCCCGCCGAACTGCAAAAGCACCGTTACGTACAAGGGAGCACTGACCGACAAGGCGCATTCGGTGTGGGTAGGCGACGTGCTCGTGCGCAGCACCGCGACTGGCACCAATACGTACGAACTCAACCGCAATCTCATCCTGCAAGATGGCCCCAGAGCCGACTCCGTACCGAACCTTGAGTTGGAAACCGGCGATGTAGAGGGTGCCGGGCATGCGTCGGCTACCGGTAGGTTCGATGACGATCAATTGTTCTATCTCCAAGCACGTGGAATAGACGAGACCACAGCGCGCAAGCTCATCGTGCATGGTTTCTTCGCCGAGATCATTGGCAAGTTAGCGCTGCCCGATTGGCAGGGGCCACTCCTCGGGCGTATTTCGCAGCGTTTGGGGGAGTCGGCTGAGGGCGACGCATGAGTCCGTTTCGCCCTGCATGCCGATTCGACGAACTACAGCCAGACGTTCCCTTGCGATGTGAAGTTGACGGCCGTGCCTACGCTGTGGTGCTGACCGAGAGTCAGACATTTGCCATCTACGACGAGTGCTCACATGCGCAGGTGCCCCTTTCTGAGGGTGAAGTCACCGATTGCGCAATCGAATGTTGGCTCCACGGGTCGGCGTTCGACCTTCGCACCGGCAACCCTCGGTCGCTACCAGCCATCGCTCCCGTGCCAGTGTTCGACACGCGAATCGTCGGTGAAGGCAGCGATGCAGTGGTGGAAATAGACCTGCCCACACCCACGAACGCCACACCCACGAACGCCACACCCACAAACCTGAGTAACGAAGGAGCGTCATGACAACTCTGGCCATCAAGGACCTGCACGCCAGTGTGACGACCGACGAAGGTGACCGCGAGATCCTGCGTGGAGTGTCCTTGAACGTCGAGTCCGGAACGACTCACGCCGTTATGGGCCCCAATGGTTCGGGGAAATCGACGCTCGCATACGTCATCGCCGGTCACCCCAAGTACCGGGTGACCTCGGGCTCGATCACACTTGATGGTCAAAACGTGCTCGACATGAGCGTCGACGAGCGGGCCCGCGCTGGACTCTTTCTAGCGATGCAGTACCCAGTCGAGGTGCCAGGGGTGTCTGTTTCAAACTTCCTGCGTACGTCCGTCACCGCTGTGCGAGGCGAGGCTCCCAAACTGCGGACCTGGGTCAAAGAGTTGAAGGATTCGATGGCCGAGTTGCAGATGGACCCGGCCTTCGCAGAGCGCAGCCTGAACGAGGGATTCTCGGGTGGGGAGAAGAAACGTCACGAGATCCTGCAGCTTTCGCTGCTGCAGCCGAAAATTGCCGTTCTTGACGAGACTGATTCGGGCCTCGATGTCGATGCATTGCGCGTGGTTTCTGAGGGCGTGAACACCTACCGAGCGGACACCAATGGCGGAGTGCTGCTCATTACGCACTACACCCGCATTTTGCGCTACATCAAACCCGACTTCGTGCATGTGTTCGTCGATGGCCGCATCGTGGCAAGCGGTGGACCGGAACTCGCCGAATCATTGGAGGCCGAAGGCTACGAACGCTTCCAAAATTCGGTCACGGCTTGATCGGCGTAAAACGGTGAGCGATCTGGCACCTCTCGATGTCGCAACCCTGCGTAAGGACTTCCCGGTACTCCAACGCACCGTGCGCGATGAGCGACCACTTGTTTACCTTGACAGCGGTGCCACGTCTCAGAAGCCTTACCAGGTACTGGACGCCGAGCGGCGTTTCTATGAGCAGAGCAATGCGGCTGTGCATCGAGGTGCCCATCAACTGGCCGAGGAGGCCACCGACGCATATGAAGCGGCACGCAGGGCTATCGCTGGTTTCATTGGCGCGCAAGCCTCTAATCTCGTGTTCACCAAAAACGCGACGGAGGGCCTGAACCTAGTCAGTTACGCCTTTACCAACGCCACCAGCCTGCAGGCCAGGCAGCCCAAAGAAGGCCTTGACGAACGTCTGCTTCTAGGACCGGACGACAACGTCGTCATCACGCAGATGGAACACCATGCGAATCTCATTCCGTGGCAGCAGGTGTGCGCAAAAACTGGCGCAGAGCTCAGATGGTTCGGCCTGACCGACGATGGGCGCCTCGATCTGGCTAATCTAAATACGCTCATCGACGGATCAACCAAGGCTGTTTCTATTGTGCACCAGTCGAATATTTTGGGCACCATTAATCCAGTACGTCAGATCATGGATCGAGCGCACGAGGTGGGTGCGTGGGGCATCGTCGATGCCTGCCAATCCGTGCCGCATCAGCGGGTCGACGTCGCACAGCTTGGGGCCGACGCGATTACCTGGAGTGGGCACAAGATGCTCGGACCAACGGGGATCGGCTGCCTGTGGGCCAGCACGGACTTACTGGATGCCATGCCTCCGTTTCTGACGGGAGGCTCAATGATCGAGACCGTGACCATGGAGGGTTCCACTTTCGCACCGCCACCCCAGAAGTTCGAGGCCGGCGTGCCCATGGTCGCCCAGGCGGTGGGGTTGCATGCCGCGGTGGACTACTTGAACGATGTTGGCATGGAAGCGATCGCTGCCCACGAGCAGGATCTGACCGAATACCTCCTGGTGCAGTTGCAGGAGATTTCGGGAGTCCGGATCATCGGGCCTACTACGGCCTGCGAGCGGGGCAGTGCCGTCTCATTCACGGTCGATGGGATTCATCCGCACGACGTAGGTCAGGTGCTCGACAGTCTTGGTGTTGCTGTGCGTGTAGGACATCACTGCGCCTGGCCGGTCTGCCGACGTTACGGCGTACCGGCGACCACGCGGATCTCGCCGTACCTGTACAACGACTATTCGGACATCGATATCGCTATCGCCGGTATTCGCCAGGCCCAGGATTTCTTTCTTGGTGGGACGAACCGTGTGTGACATCAAAGCTATACGCACGTCTACGCGTGAAAGTAAGACTTTATGGAATTGAGCTCGCTGTACCAGGACATCATCCTGGACCACTACCGAAACCCCATCGGGCGCGGCCGTCTACTCGAACCTCTGGGTTCCGCCTTTCACGTAAATCCGACCTGCGGCGACGAGATAACGGTGGATGTCGCCAGGGACGCCGATGGCGCATTGGTGGTTGGCCACGAGGGGCAGGGCTGTTCTATTTCCCAGGCGAGTGCGAGCGTCATGACTGAGCTTGTGCAAGGCCAGGATGTGATTCAAGTGGAGAGCACCCGCCAGGCGTTCCTTGCACTCATGCATTCGCAGGGACTTGGGGAACCGGACGAGGTAGTTCTCGGTGATGGGGTCGCCTTTGCCGGAGTTGCGAAGTATCCGGCACGGGTGAAGTGCGCCTTGTTGCCCTGGATGGCGCTGCAGGATGCCTTGATCAAAGGTCAGATCGTCGTTCCAGCAACGGATACTCAACCAGCGAGCGAATGACTAATTGAGCAGATGAATGTCGAGGAGGAGCAGTGACGGCAGTGGATTTGACCAGTGAAGCCGACGTCTTGGAGGCCCTGCATGATGTAGTCGACCCCGAGCTTGGCATCAATGTCGTGGATCTCGGGCTTGTCTATGGGGTCACAGTCGATGAGGCCAATATCGCTACTGTCGATATGACGCTCACCTCAGCGGCCTGCCCGTTGACCGACGTCATCGAGGATCAGACACGTGCGGCGTTGACCGACCTTGTTGCCGATTTCCGCATCAATTGGGTGTGGATGCCGCCGTGGAGTCCCGAAAAGATTACCGATGACGGTCGTGAGATGCTGCGGGCGCTCGGTTTCAACGTTTAGCCTCGCACGAACTACCATAGGCGGTAATGATTGCCGCATCGAACATCGAACTACGTGCTGGCTCCAATCTCCTCCTGGTGGATGCAACGATGCGCGTGGCCCCAGGGGACCGCATAGGTCTCGTTGGTCGCAATGGTGCTGGCAAAACAACCCTTTGCCGAGTGTTAGCCGGGGAAGCGCAGCCTGCGGCTGGGGAAATCGCGCGTTCGGGCACCGTCGGCTATCTGCCGCAAGACCCGCGTAGTAGTGATCCAGAGGAGCTTGCGCGCGACCGGATCCTGTCTGCGCGAGGGCTGCATGCCGTGGTTGCGCGACTTCGGAGTGCGGAAGCGGGCATGGCCTCAGACGACACTGCGATACGCGAACGTGCCATGGATCGCTATGCGCGTGCGGACGCCGAATTCACGGCCATGGGGGGCTACGCCATCGCCGCGGAGGCCGCCACCATCGCTGCAGCCGTCGGGCTGCCGGATAGGGTGCTGGCACAGCCACTCGGCACGCTGTCGGGAGGGCAGCGCCGGCGCGTGGAATTGGCCAGAATCCTGTTCAGCGGTGCGGATGTGCTCTTACTCGATGAGCCCACGAATCATCTCGACGCGGATTCGATTCGATGGCTGCGAAAGTTCCTCGCTGCCTACACCGGTGGTTTTGTCGTCATTAGCCACGATGTTGAGCTCCTGGAAGACACCGTAAATCGAATCTGGCACCTCGATGCAACCCGCCGCACGCTGGACACCTACGCCATGGGTTGGCACGACTACCTGATGGCACGGGAAACCGACGAACGACGTCGGCGGCGCGAAACACGTAATGCTCAGCAGCAGGCACAGGCGCTTCGTGAGCAGGCAGAGCGAATGCGAGCCAAGGCCACCAAGGCCAAGGCCGCCCAGGTCATGCTGCGTAGGGCCGATGCCTTGATCGGTGGTTTGGAGGAGGCTCGAGTCGCAGACAAGGTCGCCAAACTTCGCTTCCCGGAGCCAAAGGCGTGTGGGCGAGTCCCACTATCGGCCACGGGTTTGTCTCGCAGCTACGGCTCACTTGAGGTCTTCACCGACGTGGATCTGGCTATCGACCGCGGGTCCAAGGTCGTCATCCTGGGGCTCAACGGTGCCGGCAAGACAACCTTGCTACGGATCCTGGCTGCAGTTGACCCTCCGGACACCGGTGACGTCGAGCACGGCCATGGTGCGGTAATCGGGTACTACGCACAGGAGCACGAGACCCTTGATCCAGACTCAACCGTCCTTCAAATGATGCAACGCAGTGCACCGGATCTGGACGACACACGGCACCGAACAATCCTGGGTTCCTTCCTGTTCAGCGGGGATGACGTCCAAAAGCCCACCCGCGTGTTGTCCGGCGGCGAAAAGACGCGCCTGGCATTGGCCTGCCTGGTTGTGTCCGGCGCGAACGTCCTTCTTCTTGACGAACCGACGAATAACCTGGATCCGGCCAGTCGGGCCGAAATCCTCAATGCACTCAGGCAGTACGCCGGGGCGGTGGTCCTGGTAACGCACGATCCGGGCGCAGTCCAGGCCTTGAATCCTGAGCGAGTTCTCATCCTGCCGGATGGTGACGAAGATCTATGGAATGAGGACTATGCCGACCTGGTTGCCCTGGCCTGACTCGTGCTGCGATGGCGTGCGAGCGACACAAGTTGGAGAGTTGCTGCGACTGACGCTGGTAACCCCCGACACGCGCAACGCGCAGACCCCAGCATTGTGGCGCCGACTTGCAGAGATCGGTGAGGTGCTGCCAACCGGGATCAGAATCGTAGTTATCGATGCAGAGGGGCCAAGCTTCTCCGCGGGTCTGGATCGTCGAATGTTTACCCCCGAGGGCATACCTGGTGAACACACCTTCCTCGATTTGGCGTCAGCCGATTCCAAGACCGCCGATCAGTGGATTTCGGAATTCCAGTCGGCGTTCACTTGGCAGCAGGAATGCGCCGCACTCACCATTGCCGCCGTTCAGGGACATGCCATTGGCGCGGGCTTCCAACTCGCGTTGGCTTGCGATCTGATAATTGCCGCCGATGACGCCAAGTTCTCAATGCGCGAAGTCCAATTGGGCCTAATCCCGGATCTCGGCGGCAGTCAGCGCCTTACGAACCTGGTTGGCTCACAGCGGGCATTGTGGGCTTGTGGCACCGGAGCGCCCATTGATGGGCCAACGGCCGCGCAATGGGGCCTTGCCACCTCCTGTGTGCCCGTGGACGAACTTGCCGCATCCACACAGCACCTCGTTGATGAGCTGCTGAGAGCGCCTAGGAATTCACTGCGCGCTGTGAAGGTTTTGATCAACAGTGCCACCGATCGCTCCAAGGTCGATCAGTTACAAATGGAGCGGTCACTGCAACTCGGCCTACTCCGTGATCTCGCTGCAACACTGAAGCCTGCCGTTGAAAAGCCGACTGGAGTCGCCTGATGTCCATGGAACATGCGTGGTTGGCCTATCGCTCGTTAACGCGCGATTCCAGCGTCGGGCAGCAACGAATCGGCAGGGCGCTCGTCTGGCGCATCATCGGGTACGCACGCCCGTACCGCGGTCTGGTGATTGTGTTCCTGATTACCCTGGTCATCGCGTCACTCTTGAGCGTGGCTCAGCCACTGCTGTTCCGACGCATTGTGGATGCCGGTATCACCGCTCAAAACGCCCAGGTCGTCACCACGACGGCGATTGCGGTAGCAGTCCTCGCGATTGCCGATGCAGGCCTGGGGCTGGTCTCCCGTTGGTTTTCGGCGCGAATTGGCGAAGGACTCATCTACGACCTGCGAACCCAGGTCTACACCCACGTACAACAGCAGTCCATTGCCTTCTTCACCCGGGCGCAGACTGGTGCGCTGATTTCGCGACTGAATAACGACGTCATCGGCGCTCAGCAGGCTTTCACCTCGACGTTGGGCGGAGTCCTCGGCAACATCATCTCCTTGACCATCGTGCTAATCACCATGTTCATCCTGTCCTGGCAGGTGACACTTGCATCCCTCATACTCGTGCCACTGTTCCTACTTCCGGCACGTTTCATGGGTCGTCGCCTGCAATCCATGACTCGAGAGCAGATGCAGGTCAACTCCGATATGAGTGCCCAGATGTCGGAGCGTTTCAATGTTGCGGGGGCGCTGCTGGTCAAACTTTTTGGTCGACCAGACGATGAGGCGGCCACTTTTGCAGGACGGGCCGTTCGAGTACGAGACATCGGCATCAAGATCGCCATGGCGAATCGATGGTTTTTCTCCGCTCTTACCCTTGTCGCCGCTTTGGCAACCGCGGTCGCCTACGGGCTCGGCGGCAACCTGGTCATTAATGGCGTGCTGACGCTGGGAACACTAATCGCGTTGGTGGGCCTGCTGGCTCAGCTCTACGGTCCGCTGACGGCGCTGTCGAATGTGCGCGTTGATGTGATGACAGCGCTTGTTTCCTTCGAGCGCGTGTTCGAGGTCCTCGACCTTCCGCCAATGGTTCGGGATGCTTCAGGTGCTCGGGAGCTACCTAGCGGCCCATTGGATGTTCGATTCCGCCAGGTGGATTTCGCCTACCCACGCGCATCCGAGGTTTCTCTAGCGTCTCTGGAAGCTATCGCTCGCGAAGACTCCGGATTAGGCGGGTTGCCGGTGCTCGTCGACGTGGACATGACAGTGTCAGCGGGCACCATGACGGCACTTGTTGGCCCAAGCGGCTCGGGTAAGTCGACCATCGCCTCGTTGATAACGCGTCTATACGACCCCACTGCTGGAACCGTAGAACTTGGAGGCATGGACCTGCGCGAGGCGTTGCTTGCCTCCATCCACGGCGCTGTCGGCGTGGTAACACAAGACTCTCACCTGTTTCACGACACCATCCGGGCCAACCTCCAGTACGCCCGTCCAGGGGCCACCGATGACGAGCTCCTAGCGGCCTGCAATGCCGCGCAAATCGGGGAACTTATCGAGACACTTCCTGACGGGTTGAGCACCGTGGTGGGGGATCGCGGCTACCGCCTTTCCGGGGGAGAGAAGCAGCGCATCGCCATCGCTCGACTGCTTCTTAAGGCACCACGAGTCGTGATTCTCGACGAGGCAACGGCACACTTGGATAGCGAGAGCGAGGCAGCTGTTCAGGCAGCACTAGACGTCGCACTCCAAGGACGCACCTCTCTCGTTATCGCACATCGGCTCTCCACTATCCGGCAAGCCGATCAGATCCTCGTCCTTGCTGGTGGTCGAATCGTGGAACGCGGTACGCATGAGGAGTTGCTCAGCCGGGGTCAGGTTTACTCAGATCTCTACCGCACCCAATTCGCCGTGCAGGAATAGGGGATCTAATTGCGCATGCTGTAGCTACGGCATGCGCAACATGCCACCGTCGATCGCCAGGCAGGTGCCCGTGATGTAACTGGCACGCGGGCTCAGCAGGAACGCTGCACAGTCCCCGAATTCACGCGGCGTGCCATACCGGCGCAACGGGATTATGGCCTCGGCTTGGGCGCGTGCGACCTCCGGATCACCCGTGGCCGCATCAAGACTCTCGATTCTTGCGGTCGCAATGCGCCCAGGCAGCAGACCGAAAGTCCGAAGCCCATAAGGCCCAACCTCATCAGCTAAATCGCTAACAACCATTGCTAAACCTGGTCGCAAACCATTCGACAAACTCAACGAGGGAATCGACTGACGGGCCGACACGGACAAAACGAAGCCAACGACACCGTTCCGCGACGGTGGATTCGCGGTCATCAAGTGCGCACAGGTGAGCCGGGCCATCCGCACCGCGCCGAGGAACACTGACTCAAACGCCTGTACCCAGTCGGCATCTGAGCGTTGGAGAACAGTGCCAGGTGGGGGTCCGCCGACGCTGATCATGGCGCCATCAACTCGACCGAACACTTCCACTGCCCTGGAGATCGCCCGGAGGGGCATATCTGGATCGGCAAGGTCTCCACACAGGGCCATCGCGCTACCCCCGAGAAGTTCCTGGGCCTGCTTCACGTCTTCCGCCGATCGGCCGATTGCGACGACGCGCGCGCCCTCCCGGACGAGCGCTTCGGCAGTGGCGAACCCAAGCCCACGGGTTCCACCGGTGATGATGAAGACCCTGTCATGTAGTTCGAGGTCCATTAGTGGTTTGCCTCCGCCCTTGCTGTGCGCGCTTCGCGGCGAAGCATGTACAACCAACCACCGCCTGCTACTAGGGCAAACAGGATCCACTGCACTGCGTAGGAAATGTTCCTTGACGTATCGATTTCAGGAAGGGGGAGTATCACGAGATCGGCTTGCCGCGGGTCACTTGCCGCCAATTGCACGTAGCCGGGCAGTATGGAGGAGGCGGCCATAAGACTTGGTGCAATCGCTGGCACCATTCCGGCGGGTACTCCCTGCCATTGATCGGCAGTCACTGGCTCAGCGCTACGAAGGTAGCCACGGATAGTTACCTCACTCGGGGGAGGGGCAGGAATTTCCGGTAGTGCCAGCGCGTCGCCGTCCGCAGGGATCCAGCCACGATTGACCCAGACACCACCAACATCGGTTACAAGCCGACTCAGGACCCAAAACCCATTACGCCCGTCTAGCGGGCGTCGTCGGACCACAAATTGCGCAGTGTCATATGTCCCAGTCAGTTCAACGGGTTGCCATTCCCAATCTGGCGTGTCCCCGACCGGGATAACTTGATTGTCCCCACGAATCACGGACATGACGTCAACCGCTGGCGCACTGGTGTGGGCGATGAGGTCGCGGCGCTGGATGTCTCGTTCTTCGGCTCGGTGCCACTGCCACTGACTCAGCAGGCCGAAGGCGATGATGACGCCGACAACGAGCAGGGTGAAGCCCAACCACCTCCTCGTTCGCAGCAGGGTGATCACGGCTACTGCCACATTGAAGGAGGCGTCAGTCCCGGGGTGGGGCGGGGACCGACGAGGCACCCGAGATCGCCCGCATGGGTGGCAGCGGCACGCCAGTGTTCCCAGGCTCGTCATTTTCCCGGCCAGCATTGGCGATCACCACGGCGAGGTAGGGCAGGATGACTGCTCCCGCGACAAGTACCCATCGAGGCCATCCGGGGATCACGATGGCGCCAAGAACGCAGGCGGTGCGAATGCCCATTGAAATCAAGTACTTGCGGGTGCGCACCTGCTGGTCGGTGCTGAGGGACCGCTGAGCATGAGTGATCGTGTGAACCGGATCACCCTGTCGAACTGTCCGCGAAAACCGCATGCCCCTACGCTACGACGACCCGCCACTTTCGGCGACTTCAACCAGTACGGAGAGGCCCAGCCATGTCCCAGCGAACCTATGGCCTAACCGAGGTGGTCGGTACCTCGTCCACTGGCATAGATGATGCGATCCACAGTGCAATAGGTCGTGCCTCCAAGACCGTCCGCCATA
>JAGWVT010000190.1 GCA_018970765.1 Actinomycetales bacterium | reverse complement strand
GACTACAGCGTGGCCGCGATGACAGACGGTATTTCGGGCGCCAACCGCCGCGATTACCACCTGAAAAACGTCTGCATCGGCCGTGATGTACCCGGTGCGACCCTTGCAGATCTTCGTCTGGCTGCCGGTGGTGATGCCTGTGGTCGCTGTGGGGGGACTTTCGAGTTCTTCAAGGGGATCGAAGTCGGCCAGGTCTTCTACCTCGGCACAAAATACTCAGCTCCGATGGGCGCCACGTACCTGAACGAGCAAGGCGAAGAAAAGGCTATGGTGATGGGCTGTTACGGCATCGGTGTCAGCCGGGTCATGTCAGCTGCGGTCGAGCAGAATCACGACGCGGATGGCATCATCTGGCCCATGTCGATTGCGCCGTTCCAAGTCATCGTGCTGCCGCTGCACGCGAAGGACGCGACCGTGCTTGAGACAACCGAGGCGCTTTATAACGCGCTCAGGACCGCCGGAATCGACGCCCTGTACGACGACCGCGACCAGCGTCCCGGCTTCAAGTTCAAGGATGCAGATCTTCTTGGCATTCCGCTGCGCGTCGCCGTCGGAGGGCGAAGCCTTGCGGAGGGTGTGGTCGAAGTAAAACATCGGCGATCTTCAACGCCCGACATGGTGCCGGTCGCGGAAGCCGCGGCCACGATCGTCGCGATGGTGCAGCGGGAGCTGGCAGGTGGTCGTGATGCCTGATGGCAGTGGTCCGCAACGCAGTCGTTTGGCAGGGCGGCCTACCACCCCGGCCGAGTGCGTGATCGTGGCGCTGGATGCTGCCTCCACGGAGGCGAATCTTTCTGTCGTCACGCGATTGTCGGGCCATGCGCGCTGGTTCAAGCTGGGCATGCGGCAGTTCTATGCAGATGGGCAGACCGTGATCCGAGCCATTCGGCAGGCTGAGGCTCAGCTCTTTCTGGATCTTAAGCTTCACGATATTCCGCATACCGTTGCGACCGCTATCGAATCTCTGGGCCCCATCCATCCTGAGCTTCTGACGATCCACGCAGCCGGGGGACCGGCGATGATTGAGGAGGCTCGAGCTGCGGTGGATCGTCTGGGGCTCTCGACACGGATCCTTGCCGTCACAGTGCTGACCTCGCTTTCGGAGCAGGATCTCTCCGTCCTGGGAGTGGTCGGCAGCACGGGCGATATCGCAGTTCGGTGGGGTCGAATGGCGGTGGACGCGGGCGCGCACGGGGTCGTGTCGTCTGGGCATGAAGCATCACGGATGCGGCAGAGCATCGGCAGTGAACCCCTGATCGTGACGCCGGGGATTCGACTCCCGGGCGACGCCGCCGGTGACCAACAGCGCATCATGACCCCGGGTGAGGCGACCATGGCGGGTGCGTCTCACATCGTTGTAGGCCGTCCGGTGATTGGCGCTGCCGAACCCCTTGATGTGCTCGGCCGGATATTCACGGACATTGAGCGCACGCAACGTGAAATGGGACGTCGCCACCCTCAGGCGACTGACTCTGGCAAGATCGCCTGAAAATGGGCGCGGAGCGAGGCCTTCATGCCGTGGACATATGGAATTCACTCCGTCGAGACGCTGCTGGACGACGCACCAGAGACGGTTCAGGAGCTTTGGCTGGTGCAGAGCCGACGTCCGGGTGACGCTCGGACGCGCGTGCTGGATCGTGCCAGAGAGCTGGGGATCCGATTTCGTCTCGTGACAGACCAGCAACTGCGCGGCGCTGTGGGCGAGGTGACTCACCAGGGTGTTGCGGCGCGGGTGCTGGAGTTCGACTACACCCCCGAGGAAGATCTGCTGGTCCGTCCGGGGCGCTCCCTGATAGTCGTGCTGGACGAGGTGCAGGATCCGCACAATCTGGGTTCGATTATGCGAAGCGCGTGTGCATTTGGAGCGACAGGCGTGGTGATCCCCCGTCATCGTGCCGCGACCGTTACGGCTGCGGTTCGAAAGGTTGCGGCCGGTGCGGCATCTCGCCTTCCGGTTGCCCGGGTCGTGAACGTGGCGCGGTTTCTCGAGCAGGCAAAGTCGGCCGGTTTCTGGACGTACGGTGCTGTGGTGGCGGAAGGAGCGGCGGCGTGGGACGTTGATTTTGCAGATCGGACAGTGCTGGTGTTGGGATCGGAGGGTAAAGGGCTCCGCCCGGCTGTACGTGCAGGC
>JAGWVT010000189.1 GCA_018970765.1 Actinomycetales bacterium | reverse complement strand
GTCAAAGAAGAGCCCTGCGGTTGCGCCTTGCGTGCCGGCCTTCTGCCGAAGGAGAAGAAAGTCACCTTGCTGACGATTCTGGCCGAGTTGAAGCAGGATGCTCGAAGCATCGTTTGCAGGGATCGAAAAGCCTGCTGCATTGAGTGCGATGAGACTCTGGGACGCGCCGGGCCTTCCGAGCAGTACTTCGGTGCTCGAGAAGTCGAGGCGGCTGAGCCGCTCTGTGGCTCCCAGCGTGAGGAAGCTATCTCCAAGTTGCGCATCCGCATCAAAAAGTTCGGGTGCGAAGTCGTCAATGATTTGCAGATCCCCGAATCCGGGGGTATTGCTGAGTCTGAAGACGCTTAGCGCACCGCGTAACTCCACAAGCAAGTGCTCATCGGGGTTGCTTGAGCCGCTGTGCTGAAACACGAACGTGCTTCGGGTTCCAATGGCAGCCACCGTCTCGCCTGGATTGATCACTCCGTGCAGATATTTGTTAAGCGAGGACAAATCCCAGATGGAGGAAACGGTACCCTGAGCATCTTCGAAGACCCTTACGATGCCGTTAGAAATGCTGTGGCTGCGGATCGTGGCCGTGACCTGTGCGGTGGTGCCGTCTGCAAGCACCCGTGACCACGGCTGATTGATCACAGGCGTTGCTGCAACCACAATACCGCCTGGGTTGGCGGCTGTGGCGGTGTTGGCGGCGATCCGCGCAGAAGGCAGGGCGAGCACATCGTTGGTGCTTTGTGCATCGTTGGTGGCGCTGCTGCCGATCACATCAAAGCCGAAGACCAGGTCCAGGGCGGGGCGGGTACTTGTCTCCCAATCGATACGCACGGTGTCGCGCTCAAAGGATGCGGCACGTGCGCTGTTCACCCCATCGGCGATAGCAAGGCTATTGGCGCCCTGAGGGCTTGTGAGGGTGTCGCGACCCTCGCCACCCGAGAGGATGTCGCCACTTAATCGGCCGGTGAGGGTGTCATCGCCGCGATCGCCCAGAACGCCGGCGCCGCTGATGCTGGGGTACTGACCCAGATCGATTGGGTTGGCACCTGATCCGCCGAGCACGAGGTTGAGTGGGGCAACAGAGGCATCGAGGCCCTTGGCCTGGCGTTGAAGATCGACGAGTCCCGCATTGGCATTGACGCGGACCCACACTGCATCGGCTGGTCCCAGACGCTCGGAGGCGAGGTTGATCAGCACCACTGAAGAGCCGAATTCTGAACCTGACCCCGAACCTGACCCCGAACCGGGGCTTGATACCGAGCCTTGGCTTACGGCGCTGGCAGGGACGATCCCGGCCGATGCCACTGCAAGTTCTGTAGCCGTCCCATTGGCACCGAGCTTGAAAACCGTGAAGGGTGCAGGACCTGTCGGCGAACTGTTGAGTTGGAGCTTATGGTTGAAGACCACCTCGACGGTGCTCGCACCTGGGGTCGTTGTGGAGGGCTCGGAAAAGCGTCCCCAGCGCACAAAGGCGCTGACGGGGTTCGCCGCATCGCTCACCGCCACCGGCTGCGCCGTCCACGACGCTGCGTCGTTACCCGTCACATCCTGGACCGCACGCGAGTCATTGCCTGTGCTTGGATCTCTGTAGCTAATCCGAACCTCATCAAGACTGTTGAGTTCGCGGGTGAGCGTAAGGATGAGATTTTTGTTGTCCAGCGGGTCGTAGCGCATCGAGGAGATCGTGCCGACACGCTCGCCCAGTTGCGATCCCGCCGGATTGATCGTGATGCGAAAACTGCTCAGATCTGGAAACCGCGAGACGTCCAGCGCCTCGTCAAAGGCCAGCGTGACGTCGGCACCTAAGGCACTGGCAGAAAGTAGCTTCGGGGGCGTGGTGTCGACGTTTGCAAGCGTTAAACTGAATGCAGCGCTCGGCGGAGCTTCAAGACCGGAGGCGCTACGTACACGCGCAGTGAAGCTGTGTGTACCCGCAGTGAGCGCCGAGGATGGTGTAAAGCTCCAGGTGGAAGTGGCGGCGTTACCGGTGCCGGTGGTGGTGACTGTGGCCGCTCCGATATCGGTGGTGCCATCGAAGATGCGCAGGCTTTGTCCGCTAGCAAGAGCGCTGCTAAGGGTACCGCTCAAACTCGGCGTCGGGTCATCGGTGCTCGAACCGCTCACCGTGACGGCTCCCTGCGAAG
>JAGWVT010000063.1 GCA_018970765.1 Actinomycetales bacterium | reverse complement strand
GATAGACAACGAGCGCAACCAGAAGGGCAATGAATGCGGTGAGGTAGAGCAGCGACTGTCCCATCCGCGTCGTCGTGAGATCGGCTGGGATGATCCGTCCCACTCCGAACAGCGCGCCATTGAACTTGCCGCCAAGTGCGTCGGACTGGGTAACGAAGTTGCGCATGAACTCTGATAGTCCGAGCGTCAAAAGCGCGTAATAGAGCCCATCAAGACGGCGCGCAGGTAGGGAGATGATCCAGCCCATCAGCCCACCTAAGACAGTGCCAACCAGCAGCATCACCGGCCATGGCACGCCGTAGGTCACACTGAGATAGCCGGCGCCGTAGGCCCCGACCCCCACGGTTGCAAGAGTTGCAAAGGACTGAAGGCCTGCTGTGCCGATAATCAAGGTCCACATGACATTGATGGCGGCGTAGATGCAGATGATTCCGAACATCGTGAAGAAGCGTTCCGACGCGACGCCTATCGGCAGCAGCAGCAGGGCTAGTAGCCCGACCGACCAGAACAGGGGCTTCTTGTCAGTTAGCGTCATCTCCCGACGCAGTGTCTTTGGGTTGTAGCGGCCTGAGAGCTTCAGTATTGATCGCTTGGTACCCGGCCAACGGCGCCGCTTGAAGACTCGCGTCGAATTCACCGGCCAACTCGGGCGGCGTGCGCGTCGTCCCACCAGCGCTGGTGACTTACTCACGGACATCCTCCAATAGGCCACCGAGTCCACGCGGACGGAAGATGAGAATGAGTACGACGATCGCAAAAAGGACGAACGGCACGAGGGATTGCTGCAGGTAGCGGGCTGTGAGCGCCTCGGCCAACCCAATGAGCCCAGCGGCCGCAACGGTTCCAGGAATCGACCCCAGGCCACCGGCAAGCGAGATGATCAAGCCAGTCGTCAGTGGCTGAACGCCGGAAGTGGGACTCACGAAGAAGATCTGCGCCAGGAGCACCGATGACAGCCCGGTCAGGGCGCCACTGATCGCCAGTACGCGCATGCCGGTCGCTCGCACCGACACACCAACGACAGCTGCACCGAGTGGGTTCATCATCATCGCGCGCATCTGCAGACCTGCCCGGCTGCTACGCATCCACAAGATCACCACGGCCAGCATCACAACCGCGACCACGATCGTGCCTAGTTGCTGGTAGGAAATACCAGCTGAACCGATTTCAAAACGCCCCTCACCGAAGACTGGCGGAAGAGGCTTGTTCTGAGGGCCAAAGAGAATTAGCCACAACTGCGTACCTATGAGTGAGATCGCCAGGGTCGCGATCAAGCTCCGGGTGCGGAAGTTGTCGCGGTCTTGCAGTGGCAGGAACGCGACCGACCCAACGAGAAGACCTGCCAGGGCTGATCCGATCATCCCGAAGGCCAGGACTCCGACCGACAGCACAATGCCCTCTAGTCCGAGCCCCTCCGCGTACTGGGCGAAGAGCCAGGCCGTGTATCCACCCGCCGTGAAGATGAAGCCCTGCGCGAGATTCAGCATGCCGATACTCGCCCAGGTAAATGAGATGCCAATGGCGACGAGGCCATACATGGACGCGAGAACCAGAGCGCTCACCAAGACTTCGATCACAGGTGCGCTCCCGCCGCTGGCGGCACATCGCCGAGTGCTTCACCGACATCAAGCTTGAGTTCACCGGCGTGCATACCCAGCACGCGGTCGACTCGTCCATCAATCAGCGGCAGGTTTTGTTCGGCGATGATCATCGCGCCATCGCCGAGGTCGATAGCGCTAAGCGCCTCCACGAGTCCAAGTGAAACCTTGGGCGCCAAACCAAGTGAGGGCTCATCGACTAGATAGAGGGATGCATCGGCCATCAACGCCCGTCCAACGGACACCATCCGTCGTTCACCGCCGGAAAGCGTTCCGGCCGTCTGGCGAAGCAACTGCCCCAACGCCGGGAAGACTTCGAGAATGCGTTCTCGTCGTTTCCGACGGGAGCGCCAGGTCGCGCCAGAGTACGCACCGGAGTCGAGGTTGTCTCGCACTGTGAGTCCAGGAAAGATCGCGTCGCCTTGTGGCGCAAGCGCGATTCCGCGCTTCACGATCTGGGGTGTTCGGCGCCCCATGCCATGGGTGCGGCGCCCGCCGATCTGCTCGCCCTTGAATTCGACGGATCCGTCTTGCCAACCGGTGAGCCCGACGATGGCGGAAAGAAAGGTCGTCTTGCCATGGCCATTGAGTCCGACGAGTCCAAGACGCTCGCCGGGCTGCACCGTCAGATTGAGGTCATGAAGCACGCGCACTGGACCGTAGCCAGCTGACAGGCCTTTGATTTCCAGAATGGTCATCAGGCTGCTCCGCCGGCCGTCATCGGAACATCGAAATAGGCCGCCCGAACCTCCGGCTCAAGAAAGACTCGCTCCGGATGCCCCGCCGCAATTACCTGGCCGACGTCCAGAACCAGCACCCGCGAGGCGACCATGGCTAGCAGTTCTAGGCGGTGCTCAATGAGGAGGACCGCGACCCCGTACTCCTGGGCAAGTCTGCGGACGACCAGATCGATCTCATCTATCTCAGAGCCCGTAAGTCCCGAGGCCGGTTCATCGAGGAGCAGGATCTTAGGATCACGCAACAGCAGACAGGCAAGCATCAACTTGCGTCGTTCGAGAGTCTCGAGGGAACCCGTTGGAGTGTTCAATGGGGCCCGCATCTGCACGAAGTCCATCGCCCACTCCATGCGCAGCCGGGATGGGTATGGGCGATAGGCCTTTCGCGCGGCTTTCAGGGTCTCCGCAACCGTCAGTCCCGCAGGCACGATGGGGCGCTGGTACGTCCGCATTAGGCCGCGTTGGGCGCGCAGTCGCATGGGAAGTTTGGTGACGACTTCCCCATTAAAGGTGACGTCCCCGGTATGCCGCAGCTGACGACCAGAGAGAACCTCGAAGAGGCTGGTCTTGCCGGCCCCATTGGGGCCGGCAAGACCGACAACCTCCGCCTGCTCTACATCGAGCGACACCCCTTCCAGGATGCGTCGCCCGCCGAGATCCAACGAGATCTCCGAGCAGGACAGCAGTGGCATGAATTCCCTACTTCATCCAGGGTGCGGGCACGAATGGTGCTTCCGCATCATCCGCTGGCTCGATGACCGTGTGACGGCCATTTTGCACCTGGTAGAAGTAATGCGTCACGCCCTCTCCAGCACTCGCCACATCGTTGGGGTAACTCGGCGTCACACCATTGGCGAAGTTCAGGAAGCCAGTGACTCCCTGAATTGGATTCGCTGCGATGAACTGGTTCACCGCGGCGAAATCGGCCGGATCAGCGTTTGCCCATGCGTTAGCCAGGACGTTGACCATGTCGTAGCACCACGCTGGGTAGACCATGCCCATGGTGACGTCATCGGTCCCCGTCGCAGCGTGGTACGCCTCGCGGAATGCCTTGTCCTCGGCACTCGTGTTGCCTGTGCCGATAACCGTGCCCCAGACGAAGCCCTCAGCCGACTTGCCGGCGATGTCGAGGTATTCCGGCTGCGATGGTCCGTACTGCAGGTAGACCAATGAACCTGGTACCGGGTCAGCCGCAAACTGCTGCGAGAACGATGCGAGCTCTGCGCCAATCCAGTGGTCGACCATGATCACGCCAGGGTCATTTGCCGCCAACTTCTGCAGCACCGGGGACCAGTCCTTGGTGCCAGCGGTGATGTCAATGACCTCACCGAGTTGCCATGCTCCGCCCGACGCCTCAATGGCGTCGATGGTGGCCTGGGCGATGTTCTGGTTGTACGCCGTATCGCCACGAATGATGTCGACCGTGTTGTTCTTTGGCGTCCACGATCCTGAGTCAGCAAGTGCGGTCAGGAACTTAATGAAACCTGAGCCGTAGTAGGTCTCCGGGGGATCGACGAAGTAGTTGCCGTACTTGGCTGGGTCCTGCGCTCGAATGGTCTGCACGTCGATATTCGTGTCACCACTCATGTATGGGGCGCCATAGGTGGCCGCAACCTCCAGGGCAGCTGGCGGGATGATGACGAAGGGACTGACGATGGCTGAAACGCCTTCACCGGTCAACTTCTGGAATCCAGCCGTAATGCCTTCGGGCGTCAGGATGTCCAAGTCGGTTACCGAGAATTCAATCGGTCGGCCGTTCACTCCGCCGGCAGCATTGATCTCGTCCTTGGCCAGGGTTGCGCCGTTCAAGCAGTCTGCATGGTCGGCGATTCCAGCGGGCCCCGACTGAGCGATCGGTAGGCCGATCACAATCGGATCCGTGTTGGCAGGTGCAGCAGCCGCGGAGGACGCTGCAGCCGGCTGGTCGGCAGCCGCAGAGCCGGCAGCATCCCCTGATCCTGAGGAACTGCATGCGCTGATGGTTAGGGCCAGCGCAGCTACGGCTCCCACGGCTCCAATGAGTCGCGTTCTATTCATGTGGCCTCCAAGACACATTCAGGGCGCGGTCCGCCCATTGGCCCCAACCTCACCGAACCGGCACCCCCCGCGGCAATCGGTCAATCTGCCGATATTTGGTCTCCTTTCGGTAACGGCGGCTCGTTTGGGCCCGTAGGACCGGGCCAACTGCCACCCTTTCCCCGTGGGCCCTGCGTCTGCCATGCGAACCGCGGGCACACTCGCGGCAATCGCCTCAGATCAAGGGTCGGCCCAGACCCGTGCTGCGGCGGTCCTCGCCGAGCTCGCCGGCCTGATCCCGATCGACGCTGCCGAGGTGGTAGCACTCGACCCTTTCGACAACCACCCAGTGGTCCTGGCCAGCCACGGCTACTCAAACGAGGTCCTAGACCACCTGCACAGTGATTCCTTCTTCGCCCTAATGGAATCCCTGGGACTTCCGCAGTCAGGTGCACCGGTCCGGATGAAGGATCTGCCGGGAGACCCGCTGGATAACTGGGCCGTGTCTGATGTGTTGCTGCCTGCTGGTTACTCCGAGGGACTCACGATGTGCCTACGCACCTCGGATGGGCGCTTCGTTGGCATGATCAATCTGTCGACAACAGACACTGACCATCCCAGTGATGTCGCGCGTGATGTCTTGGCTCAACTGTGTACTGCATTGGGCAACATGGCCGACCCGCTGCGCTCGCGCAGCTGGATCACTTCGCTAGTGGGCACTTCGGCGACCGTTGTTGGCTTGGACGGGCAAGGCCAGGCAATCGCGATCCCCGGGCTGCCCGGACACGCCCTGCTTGGTGAGGGTTCCGAACTGCTGAGCGTCGCCCATCGGTCCGCACGCATGCGAAGTTGGTCGTCATTCGTCTGGCCCGCAAACAACGAATTCTTTCGGGTCCGCGTACTCCCGTGCTCCGCGGAAGAGACCATCGCAAGCCTGGTGAGCCTCGATAGTTTCGACATCGGGCCGTTGACGCATCGCGAACTTGAAGTTCTCACGCTCGCCGCCGAAGGACTTTCGAACAACGAGATCGGCGAGGCCCTTGTTGTTACGCCGAGAACCATCGCCACGCACATTGAACACATTCTCGACAAACTGCAGGCGTCTAATCGTGCCGCTGCCGCCGCCTATGCACTACGCGAAGGTCTCATCCTCGGGAAGGTTGATCGTCACGATGGGCGTTGAGGATTTTCGGTGAATTCCTGGTCAGTCTGGCGGGTAGCTCGCACCGCAACATCGGTCTTCATTTTGATGATCGCGTCGTACTACCTCTTGGTTGCCTTCGACAACATCACCGATCCAACGAACCCCAACGCCAGCAACTGGCCGTTCGTGCAAGGAGTGCTGAGCGGCGATGGTGTGCCGCCGGACAGCGGGTTCGAGTGGCGGTTCATCACGGCAACCTGGGTCCAGGCCCTTGCGTATATCGGGGTCATCGCTGGCGAGACACTGACCGGCATCATCTTGCTCATCGCCGGAGTTCAGGGACTGAGGCGGGCACGCAGCTGCCCGGAGTGGGGACGTGCCCAGCGGTGGACGTATCTAGGCGGGATCCTCGGCTTGGCGGTGTTCTTCCTGGGGTTCATGGTGATCGGCGGGAACTGGTTCATCATGTACCTGAACAGCAAGTGGAATGGGATGGAGCCAGCGTTCCAGAACGCGGTCATGACCACGCTCATGCTGCTGCTGGTCACCGGCGTGCTCGTCGGCGGGCACCTGACAAAAGAGCACGACGAGAGCTCAGCTGGTGGCAGGTAGTGGATTCGAACCACTGTAGGCGTTAGCCGACGGATTTACAGTCCGCTCCCATTGGCCGCTCGGGCAACCTGCCGGGAGGCACCATCATAGGGGGCCAGCGGATCTGTGCGTCCCGCGGCCAAGGACCAAAGCCGGCGATGATGAAATAATGTCGCGAAAGGAGTCGTCATGGCGGACAGCAGTTTCGACGTAGTTTCCAAGGTAGACCGACAGGAAGCGGATAACGCCCTGAATCAGGCAGCCAAGGAAATATCTCAACGATTCGACTTCAAGAACACCGGGACCACGATCGAATGGAAGGGTGAGCTAGGCGTTGAGATCACCTCGTCGACAGAGGACCGCGCCAAGGCGGCCCTAGAAGTCTTCAGGGAGAAGATCGTCAAACGTGGGTTGAGCCTGAAAGCCTTCGATGCAGGCGAGCCGCGAATCTCAGGCAAGGAAATCAAGATCAATGGCACCTTCAAGGCCGGCATCAGTGCTGATCAGGCCAAGAAACTCTCAAAATTGATCCGTGATGAAGGTCCCAAGAGCATCAAGACTCAGGTGATGGGTGATGAACTACGCATCACGAGCAAGAGTCGAGACGATTTGCAGGCGGTTCAGGCGCTGATTCGAGATGCTGACCTGGACTTCGCGACGCAGTTCGTCAACTACCGCTAGCGCCTTCAGCGCCACTCGACAACTCCGAAATCCCGAGTTGAAGGGCATTGGTGGTAAGGCCTGCTTGTGACGGGTCATCGCTCCACACCAGGGCATCGAACGGGCACACTTCGATACAGATCCCGCAGTACATGCACAGGCCGAAGTCAATGGTGAAGGTCTCGAGTTGGTTGACGACTCTCGGTCGACGCGCCCCGTCCTCCTGGACCTCCACGGCCTGACTATGCAGGTCGATGCACCAACATGGACATTCACGCACACAAATCATGCATGACGTACAGGCCTGTGGAAGCAGCTTGATTGTGGCGTGCACTCGCTCAGTCACTTGGCGTTGCCCAATCCGCAGGCGGGCTACCGATCGGACGCATTCTGCGGCGGGACGGGTTGTCGCGTCGACGACCATCGACGGGGTCGGGCTCCGCTGCGCCTGGCCAATTGATCACTGCTCGAGCAGCCAGCACAGTCGACTTAAGCAGTGGTGGCTGCCCGTCCGCTTCACGGCGCAGGAGTGGTCGTGGATCCGACAAACCAATGAACGTCAGGCCGAACATCTCCGCCGCTTCCCGCTCATGCCAGGCCGCACCTGGATAACGAACCGTCAGACTCGGCAGCGTTTGGGCGGGCCCGGGACTGGTCGCGTAGAGGGCGCTGCCGTGTGTGGCCGGATTGAGCACCCGAGCCACCACCACAAGTGCGATTGCTGATTCATAGGCCGTAAGGAAGTCAAACCAGGAATAACCATGCTCAGCCTCCTGGGTGAACCGAGCCAACCAATCGTCACAGGCAAGGTGAATCGGCGTTTGAAGAATCATCACCGGAAAGCTTCCGTAACCGACTCGTTACCAGCACCGATGTCCCTTACCAACATCATGAGGCCGTCCACCAGCGCTTGAGGCTGCGGCGGGCAGCCAGGAATGTAGGTGGCCACTGGGATCAGTTGGTCCACACCCTTCAGCACCGTGGGCGCATCCCAATACGGACCACCGGTATTGGCGCAGGAGCCAAAGGACACGGCCACGCGAGATTCCGGCAACGAGTGCCAGGCCGCCAGGACTGCCGGGGCGAGTGCGTCGGTGACCGTGCCGGAAATGATCAGCACAGAGACTTCAGCCTGCATCGAGGCGTCTACCTCCGGAACTAGCAGGCCCAGATGGATCGCCGAGCCCACCTCCATGGCGCAGCAGGCCAGGCCAAGGTCGAGCAGGCTCACGGCAATCTCAGGAGACTGGGCCACCCGGTAGCGCGTCCCGGGCACGTTTCCGGGGCTCAGCACCCCATCAGGGTAGACAGCAAGGAACCCCCACGGGCACTCACCCATGAACTAGGCTCCGAAGGGTGTCCAAGCAGGTAGTGCAACTTGATCGGGTTGTTATCCGATTCGCCGGGGACTCCGGCGACGGCATGCAGTTGACCGGCGACCGCTTCACTTCGGAGACCGCTTGGTTGGGCAACGACATTGTTACTTTGCCCGACTTCCCAGCGGAGATTCGCGCGCCAGCGGGCACACTGCCCGGAGTCTCGTCATTCCAGTTGGCCTTTGCGGACCATGAGATCACCACACCGGGGGACGTGCCCAACGTCCTCGTGGCGATGAACCCGGCTGCGCTCAAGGCGAACCTCAAGGACCTGCCGCGCGGGGCCGACATCATCGCGAACACTGACGAATTCACCAAGCGGAATCTTGAGCGAGTCGGCTACAGCAGCAATCCGCTCGAAGACGGCTCCCTAGCCGAGTACCGCATTCATGCCATCCCGTTAACGTCAATGACGATCGAGGCACTCAAGGAATTCGACGTTACCAAGAAAGACGCCGAACGCGCGAAGAATATGTTCGCGCTCGGACTCCTTAGCTGGCTCTACCACCGTCCCACTTCGGGCACGCGAGCATTTCTGGAGCGCAAATTCGCCGCCAAGCCCGACATCCTCGCAGCGAACCTCGCGGCCTTGGAATCCGGCTGGTCATACGGGGAGACGACTGAGGAATTCTCCGTTCAATACGAAGTCAAGCCCGCTCATATGCAGGCAGGCACCTACCGCAATATCAGTGGAAACCTTGCCCTCGCCTACGGACTTATCGCGGCCAGCCAGCGATCCGGCATTCCCCTGTTCCTCGGCTCCTACCCGATCACTCCAGCGTCCGACATCCTCCACGAACTCAGTCGACACAAGCGCTTCGGCGTGGTGACCTTCCAGGCTGAGGACGAGATCGCCGGCGCAACAGCGGCAATCGGAGCTTCCTACGGCGGCACGCTCGGTGTGACGACGACGTCTGGTCCGGGAGTCGCGCTGAAGTCCGAGGCGATCGGGCTGGCCGTCGCGCTGGAACTCCCGCTCGTCATCGTCGACGTCCAGCGAGGGGGTCCCTCGACAGGCCTACCCACCAAGACCGAGCAGGCCGATCTCCTGCAGGCGATGTTCGGGCGCAATGGTGAATCGCCGGTCCCGATCGTTGCGCCCAGTAGCCCAGCGGACTGTTTTGACATGGCGATCGAGGCGGCTCGCATTGCGGTGGAGTACCGTACGCCGGTCTTCCTGCTCTCAGATGGATACCTAGCCAACGGCTCGGAACCCTGGCGGGTACCGCAGGTCGAGCAGCTGCCTACCATCGATCCCAGCTTTGCGACCGGGCCGAACTTCGTCGACGAAAGCGGCAACCCACGGTTCCTCCCCTTCCAGCGGGACCCACAGACGCTTGCCCGACCGTGGGCGGTCCCCGGTACCGCTGGCTTGGAACATCGCATCGGCGGCTTGGAAAAGGCCGATGGCACCGGCGACATCTCCTACGACCCGATCAACCACGATCGCATGGTTCGACTCCGCCAAGCCAAGGTTGACGGGGTGGCCAACAGCATCCCGGACTTGGTCGTCGATGACCCAGATGGCGACGCGCGGGTTCTCATCCTTGGGTGGGGATCCACGTACGGCCCCATTGGGGCGGCCTGTCAGATCAGCCGCCGCCAAGGAAATCGGGTGGCCCAAGCACACCTACGGCATCTGAACCCGTTCCCCAGCAATCTGGGCCAGGTGCTGAAGGCCTACGACCGAGTAATCGTGCCTGAGATGAACCTTGGTCAGCTGTCCCTTCTACTTCGCGCCAAGTTCCTGGTCGACACGGTGAATTACAACCAGGTGCGTGGCCTGCCATTCAAGTCCGCTGAGCTGGTCACTGTCATCGCCGACGTCATTGCGAGCCTGACCGAGGAGGGTTCATCATGACCACCGAGGCATTTCCAGCCCTGTCCCTGGTCCCCAAGACGGACGTGGACCTCAAGGCGAAGGACTTCAAGACCGATCAGGAAGTTCGTTGGTGTCCAGGGTGTGGTGACTACGCAATTCTGGCCGCAGTGCAAGGCTTCATGCCGGATCTTGGCCTGCGCAAGGAGAACATCGTCTTCGTCTCCGGAATCGGCTGTTCGAGTCGCTTCCCCTACTACATGGACACCTTCGGCCTGCACTCGATTCATGGCCGTGCTCCAGCGATCGCTACCGGCCTGTCTGTTAGCCGCCCAGATCTCTCAGTATGGGTCGTCACCGGCGATGGAGACGCACTCAGCATCGGCGGCAACCACCTGATTCACGCCCTGCGTCGCAACGTCAACCTCAAGATCCTGCTGTTCAACAATCGGATCTACGGGCTGACCAAGGGGCAGTATTCACCCACCTCCGAGCAGGGAAAGGTCACCAAGTCGACGCCGAACGGCTCGCTGGACTACTCGTTCAATCCGGTCTCGCTCGCTCTGGGTGCTGAGGCAACGTTCGTCGCTCGCACATTGGACTCGGATCGCAAGCACCTCACCTCAGTGCTGAAGGCCGCTGCGGCACATGAAGGCGCGGCACTTGTTGAGATCTACCAGAACTGCAACATCTTCAATGATGGTGCCTGGGAACCCTTGAAGGATTCGCAAACCAGCGACGACACCACGATGCGCCTGGAGCATGGGCAACCCATCATCTTCGGAGCGCAGCGCGACAAGGGTGTTGTTCGTGCCGCCGATGGACACTTGGACATCGTCTCCGTAGCAAGCGTTGGCGAGGACGCGATCCTTCGTCATGACGCGCAGGCAGAGGATCCTGGGCTCGCCTTCGCGCTTTCGCGCCTCGCGGATTCACACACTCTGGCAAACACTGCGATCGGCGTCTTCCGTGATGTCCAGCGCCCAAGCTACGACCGACTAATGAGGAGCCAGATCGAGGACGTCACCACCAAGCAGGGAGCCGGTGACCTGCAGGCACTGTTGCAGGGTGGCGATACCTGGGTGGTGTCCTAATCCGCAAGTCCTCGCGCTCGGAGCACACCTCCGGGCTTATCTACGGCTTGACGGCCTACGTCCTGTGGGGCCTCTTTCCGTTCTACTTCGCCCTCTTGGACAGCGTCTCGCCGCTCGAGGTGGTCGCGCACCGGGTGATTTGGTCTTTCGTTCTCCTCAGCATCATCCTGCTGCTCACCAAGTCGTGGTCTCAGGTTCGCGACATCGTGCGGAACCGGCGAGCAGCCGCCACACTGGCGGCCGCTGCTGTGTTTCTCGCATTTAACTGGGGAATCTACGTCTACTCGGTGGCCACCAACCAACTGGTTGAGGCGTCGCTGGGCTACTTCATCAACCCGCTGGTAAGTGTCGCCCTCGGCGTGCTACTCATCAAGGAGCGACTGCGTCGCCTGCAGTGGGTCGCGGTCGGCATCGCCGGGATTGCCGTCCTCGAACTGACGTGGTCCTACGGCCAGGTTCCCTTGATCGGCCTCGGCCTAGCCTTCAGCTTCGGCATTTACGGACTACTCAAGAAGGTCGTCGGCGCTAAGGCGCTGCCTGCCCTGACCATTGAAACGGGTTCGCTGCTACCGGTGGCGCTGATCTACCTTGTGAGCGTTGAGCTCTTGGGGATTGCGTCTTTCGCTTCGACTGGGTGGGAAATCGGCATCCTGCTGATCCTGCTTGGTCCGGTGACGACACTGCCGCTGCTCGCCTTTGGGGCGGCAGCCACACGAATTCCGCTTTCAACCCTGGGACTCATGCAGTACTTCACGCCCACCTTCATCTTCCTGGTCGGAATTTTCGTCTTCGGCGAGCAGATGACCCCATCCCGATGGTTTGGGTTCGGCCTGATCTGGATCGGGCTGGTGCTGTTCAGCGTCGACGCACTTCGCGCGGCTCGCTCCGGTCGTATGTCGCCATTGACTGTTGCGGAACCGGACTGATCTATCGCACCACTAGATGGTCAGTGCGGTGAGGCTTGCGGCGGTCGGCAGCGACTGCGAACGAGAGGTGCTGAAATCCGTCGAAGCTAGGTCAATCGCGTACCACTGCGGATCCGCATAGACATTAACGAGATATCGCCCCGCCGTGAGATCGCTAACCGTCGACCACAGCGTCAACTCAGGGACATCGCCTTTCGCCGATGCCTCTTCCACGTTACCGGAAACAATGTCGAATCCGTGCAGCGTACGAATGGTCCCGAGTTCAGCAGCGTCTCGATCGGCCGGTGTACTCGCGAATCGAACTGCGGTGAGGGCGCGGATGAATCGGCTAGGAGAGGTGCCATCCGCGGGGAGGCCACGAAAACCCTGCCCCTGCGCGAATGCGGCAAACGTTGTGCCACCAATGGTGACCGGTGCAGGGTTCTCCGGAGACAGGCTCAAGTAATTCGCGACATTCGTGAGGTGCCATTCAAGGTAGGGCGAGTTGGTGGCTACCTGCACTGGATTGTCGAGAACGCGCATGCCCTCGGGATGGAATTCTGCGACAACACATGAATCCTTGTCGTGGATGATGAAGTGCAGAGGCAGCGGGATCGGGACTTGCGCAGGCACCTTGTTGACGACGTTGATTGTGCCTAGGGCGGTCTTGGCTTCGGTCGTCGTCTTGCAGGTACCAAGCACGAAGGCGATTACATCCAGCGCACCGATGTCGCTGCCATCAGCTTTCGGTTCGTAGTAAGTGCAGTGCGCAGGCATGTACAGCGCGTGGGCAGACAGGCCTGCCGAGTTCATGCCATCGGCAAACCATTGGGGGTTATTGAAGGCCGAGAATCCAACGACTCCGTACTGGGCCTTCCATGCCTTGCCGTTTGGCACCACCGCAGTCTGTCCCGCATGATCTGCCGCGAGGACAGCGAACTGCCAGGGCAACCCGGCCGGGAACTCCATGGTTCGCCCAACGCAGACGGTGCCGTCACCTGCAGTCGGATACTTGAAATTGGTGCACATTGCCCCTCCTCAGCCAGTGCGCGTCACGACGTAATCGCACAACAACTCCAAGGCCTGTCGAGCCGGGCCTTGCGGTAACGACTGAAGTTGTGCCCGTGCATCCGATGCCCAGCGTCGTGCCTCAGCCCGAGCTTCTGCCAGGGCAGGGTGTCCCCGGAGCATGGCCAGCGCTTCAGCATGCTCATCGTCGGCGATCAGCGGCCTGCTCAGCAGTTCCTTGAGTCGCATGTCTCGGCCTTCCGGGCTACTCATCGCGATCAGTGCCGCCAGCGTGGGCACCCCCTCGCGCAGATCAGTGCCCGGCGTCTTGCCTGATTGGGTTGAGTCGGAGGTGATGTCGACCAAGTCGTCAGCTAGCTGGAACGCAACTCCAATGGCTTCACCAAAACGCGCCATCGTCTCCACGGTGGCTTCATCAGCACCCGACATCATCGCGCCAAAACGGCCAGATGTGGCGATCAGCGATCCGGTCTTGTCTGCCAACACCTGAAGGTGATGCTT
>JAGWVT010000188.1 GCA_018970765.1 Actinomycetales bacterium | reverse complement strand
CACCCTTGCTCGCGCTGTAAGCCGCCTGACCAATCTGCCCGTCATAGGCAGCCAGTGACGCGGTCATCACCACCACGCCGCGTTCACCATCGGTATTGGGTTGCTGCGTGGCCATCACCGCCGCCGCCTGCCGCACGACATCGAAGGTGCCGATTAGGTTCACCGCGATCACCGTCTGGTACGCCGCCAGGTCGGCCGGGTTGCCTTCCTTATCCAGCGTGCGCTGCGCCCAACCGATCCCCGCGCAACACACCACCGCATCAATGCGACCAAAGCCGTCCACGCAGGCCTGCACCGCAGCCCCCACCTGCTCGCTGTCGCGAACATCGGTGGCCACCGCGATCACCCGCCCCGGGTACACATCCACCAGGTGCTGGGCACGGTCGGCATGTAGGTCGGCAACGGCCACCCCGCGCGCCCCAAGCTCCAGCAGCCGACGCACGGTGGCTTCCCCTAAACCGGACGCACCCCCGGACACCAGCGCAACGATCCCCTCGATCTGCATGGCAGTCTCCTCCTCAACGCAACCCGGTTCTAGTCATACCCCAATTCGTGCAACCGCCGATGGTCAATCCCAAAGTAATGGGCGGTGCCGCAAGATCCGTAGTGCGCGCCAAGGCCGGTTCAGGGCTTCTCGCGAGGTTCGAGTGGGTTTGAGACATCGAACCCGCAGTATTGTGCCGCTGCCAGAAGTTGGCGGTCGGCGGTTGCGAAGACGTCCACCTTGCATGCGGTCGCAGCAGCCAAGTGGACTGCGTCGTAGCCGCGAAGCCCTACCCCTTCCGCTAGGTCTCCAGCGGCGTGGACGATGGCTGAGGTTACAGGCACTACGTCGAGTTGCGCCCACAGGTTCACCAGTTCCGTCTTTGCCAGCGACAATCCGTGAGCGGTGAGCCGGCTGCCACGTCGTGCCGACGCCAGCGCTGCACGCGCCTCAACGTAGCCGATCTCCGCGCACATCACGAAGTCCGACTCGAGCCACAGTCGTTGGGCAGTGTCCCCGCCAACTTCGTCGGCCACCAGCAACTTCAGCAGTACTGAGGTGTCGATGTAGGTGATCACTGCCGCTGTTCTGCTATGAGTTGGTCAAGTGGCTCACCTGGGGCAAGCTTCACTCGCCGGGATGGCAGGCGCCGACCAGCGTCCGCTGCTGGGCGCACGATTCCGTCCTTGATCAACTCCTCTCGTCGGTCGACGTCAGGTGCCATTGCGGTGAGTCTGGCAATGGGTCGGCCGTGCTCCGTGACGGTGATCTCCTCGCCCGCCCTGACCCGATCCAGGTAGCTGCTCAGTTGGTTCTTCAACTCGCGTACCCCGACAGCTGACCGATTTGTAGCTCTTTCCATAATTCTATTGTAGCCTCAATCGCAGCCCAGCCAACGACTGCTACCAGTGACGCAGGCGCCACGCATCCACCCACGAAAATCTCAGCGGGCTCTAGTCGTACCCCAACTCGTGCAACCGCCGGTCATCTATCCCGAAGTGATGGGCGATCTCATGGACGACCGTAATGCGCACCTCCTCGACCACCTCCTCGGCGGTCCGGCAAAACTCCAGCAAAGGTCGCCGATAAATGAAGATCTGGTCCGGTAACGACCCGGCATAACTCACCCCCCGCTCGGTCAGCGGCACCCCCACATACAGCCCCAACAGGTCCGGATCCTCGGCCGGAGCCTCCTCCTGGACCAGCACAACAACGTTGTCCATATATATGGTGATGTCCCCCGGCAGCGAGTCCAGGGCCTCGGCCACCAAACCCTCGAATTCCTCGGGAGAAACCTCGACCACCCAAGCATCATCCCCTGCCCGGGGTACAACCCAAACCCGACCTTGACTATGCTTCAGTGGTCGCCGACGGCTACGCCGAAGGAGATCGAGCAGTCCGCGGTCCCCATCGTCTAGCGGCCTAGGACTCCGCCCTTTCAAGGCGGCAGCGCGGGTTCGAATCCCGTTGGGGACACAGCCTCACACGAGGCCCCGTAGCGCAGTTGGTTAGCGCGTCGCCCTGTCACGGCGAAGGTCGCGGGTTCGAGTCCCGTCGGGGTCGCCAACCGGAGCAATCCGGTCCACGGCCAGGTAGCTCAGTTGGTACGAGCGTCCGACTGAAAATCGGAAGGTCGGCGGTTCGACCCCGCCCCTGGCCACC
>JAGWVT010000187.1 GCA_018970765.1 Actinomycetales bacterium | reverse complement strand
GGCCCAGCGCAACAGGGTCTCGCGCTTGACGTGTGTTTCGTTGGGCGCCACGGCGCTAACGGCCACGGCACTTGCCTGCGGTTCCTCGGGAACCGCAGTGCCAAACGGGTTCGTGGCCGTCACTCGAACGCTATATTCCTGACCGGGTTCAAGATCCGCAATCACGCAATCCACGCCGCTACTCGTGCACACGTGAGCACTCGGGTCGGCAGTTGCAGTGAAGGTCACCGGCAGATCCGGGTACGTGGTGGCACCAGGCTTCCAACGCACCACGAGGCGCCCCTGCGCTACAGCCTCGACCGTGACCAATTCCGGCAACGCAGGTTTCGGCGCCGCGGACGGCACCAACGAGCGTATCCAGGGCAGATGGAATGCGACATCGCTGTACACGCCCGGGTAGTTCACCAGTCCACAGCGATTGCCGATGCTTGTCACGCCCGCCAAGACCCACGATTCCCCGCTACGCACGACGAGCGGACCGCCACTATCGCCCTGACAGGTATCAATCCCACCCCCGGACACACCCGCACATAAGTGGATCTGTGGTTGGAACGTGTTCCCGTACAGTCCGCATGCCGCACCCGGAGCCGCGAGGATCGAGACGTTCGCCTTCTGCAATTCCTCGGATGCCCCACCACCGTAACTCTGTGCCCCCCAGCCGGTGATCATGGCCGGGGTGAACACCTCAGGCCAGGTATCTGCGTTCTTGGTGATCGGGAGTTGCACTGCGGCCCGGGTCGAGCCGAACTGCAATGGCGCGGCCAATTGCAGGAGCGCTAAGTCATTCACGTAGGTCGTCGCTGAGTAGCCGGGGTGCACGGCGATGCCGGTGACCGATGAGCGCATGTCGGGTGTTGCCTGACCGCGTAGCCGAATACCGGTGTACACACCGACATCCGATGGCGCAGCATTATTCAGACAGTGCGCTGCGGTGATCACCCAGGACTGGTCAATGATCGAACCGCCACAGACGGTTGTCTCCCGCACCACCACGTAGGCCTGCCAGGGCACCTCTTCAATCGTTGCGGGTGCACCACCGACCACACTCGGCTGCTGAGACTGCTGTCCCTGAACTGCCGCCTGCGCCGGTAGGAACACTCCGAGTGCCAGCAGTACGGTCGCCACCGGAATCAGTCGCTTCATCCGATCACCACTCGGCGACAACTCCCTTGCCCAACGCGACTACCCCGCCGGTGCTGACGGTGTAGCGGGTCCGATCCCGTTCTAGGTCGACACCGACCTGTACGTCATCCGGAATGATGACGTTCTTGTCAAGGATCGCATGCCGAACCACCGCATTGCGCCCGACACGCACGCCAGGCATCAGCACACTGCCCTCAACGTAGGCCCCGTTGTCGATGGAGACCCCCGAAGAGATAACAGACAGCCGAACATGCGCCCCCGAGACGATCGTGCCCGAGCCGACCATGGACTCGTGTGCGGTACCACCTTCAATGAACTTCGCGGGTGGCAGCGGCGGCAGGTTGGTCAGGATTGGCCAGCGCCGGTTGTAGAGATTGAAGATCGGATGCACGGACACCAGATCCATGTGGGCATCGTGATAACTATCCAAGGTCCCGACATCGCGCCAGTAACCCCTGTCGCGCGCCGTAGCTCCCGGAACCTCGTTCGTGTCAAAGTCATAGACAAAGGCAGTACCGGCTTCTGTCAGCATCGGAATGATGTTGCGCCCCATATCGTGCACCGAAGTCTGATCCGCTGCGTCGTTTCGCAAGGCCTCAATAAGCACATCGGTGGTGAAAACGTAGTTGCCCATTGAGACATAACTGTTGGTTTCGTCCCCTGGGATGCCCGGCGGATCCTCCGGCTTCTCAAGGAACTTCGTGATGCGCGATCCATCAGCGGCGGTCTCGATGACTCCGAACTCACTTGCCTGGGTGCGCGGCATGCGAATGCCAGCAATCGTTACGCCCGCACCCGAGTCAATATGCGCAGCGATCATCTGCATGGGATCCATGCGGTACACGTGATCGGCGCCAAAGACGATCACATATTCCGGCTGCTCGTCGTAGATCAGGTTCAGGCTTTGCAGAATCGCATCGGCACTACCGGTGTACCAGCGCGGGCCGAGTCGCTGCTGGGCCGGGACCGTGGTTACGTAGTCGCCGAGCAATGTTGGCATCCG
>JAGWVT010000186.1 GCA_018970765.1 Actinomycetales bacterium | reverse complement strand
GTGGGCCGCGTCTTCGATATCGTCAACCACTGGTCCTACATCGACGATATCAAGCAGGTGAACCGACTGCAGGCCTGGTTCTACGCTGGCTTCGGGCTCGGCCGTGGCGATTCCGTCACGCGTGGCCTGCGCATGTTCGAGCGTCTCTACACCATCGCAGGCGAGCGAGAGCCGCTCCCGGCCATGCCCACCCACCTGCACCGCATGGCGGCCGAGGCAGCGCGGCAGATGGACGTGGCATCCAAGGAAGACGATCTGCGGCAGGTGCGACCGCTGTTCGAAGAGGCTGCCCAGAGGCTGCAATCGCTCTGCCTGTTACTGCAGCGACCCCACGTCGATGTGCGTTGGGCCGAGCAGCATAAAGATGACCTGCACCACTATGCGAATACCGTTCGCAAAGTGAGGCTTGACCTGGCCCCGCCGGGCTTTCGTGCCTGAAGACGATCGCAGCGGGTAAACAAATGACGCCCGATTTCAAACAAATTGCACATTACCGCGTGCCCAGACCACACATCGGGTGACCAGAACGCGATGGTACATCGCGGTTCAGGCCGAGACCTGACTGATTTGAGCAAACATTCGCGCCGCCGCGCGCGAACAACTAAATATCAGCGCCGGCCGCTTCGCCAACCGCCGGATTGTCGATCAGCAGACGGCCCACCAGGGTGCCGGCCACGCCATGTAGATAGGGTATCGTCAACAGCATGATGCCCTTGCCAAACACCCCGCTGAGGATGGCACTTGTCAGCCAGCCCAGGTAGCCGACGCCCACATACACACCAATCCACACGGCGAACACGGTCGCCCACGCTTTGGGCGCCGCAAGGATCACCTTCGGATACGTCTCGAATTCGAACATGGAGAGCAGCGGGCGCCTTCGCACAGCCGAGATGGTCATGGCAATCGGCCACATAAACACAGCCAGAAATGCGAGCAGCGTCGGGATCGGACTCGCGATGTCCCCAGTCGCCAGCACCCAGACAATCGCAGGCAACATGGCCAACATCCACCACAGCCCAATTGCGAGCAGCGGCATACCGATCTCATACTTGAACTGCGACATGTCGGGCAAACTGCCAGGGTCATCATACTCATGGGCAGCCGCGGTCAGGCAGGCGCCAAAAAACCGCGCGTAAAGCACAACGGTCGCTGCCATGACGAAGCCAAAGAAGGCCTTTCCCAACAGCATGAAAGCTCCCAGTATCAGGGAAACACCTGACACGAGTGTCCCGCCGGCCAGCACGCCCAGCCACGCCGGACCACTTCCTCGAAATGGTTGCAACAGCGCCGGTCCAATGCACTGCACCAGCGTTTTGCCGGCGTAGGCCGAGTGAAACGCAGGACGAACGATGGGCGGCGCTGTCGTGAGTCGTCGCGCAGGCGCCTGCTCGGGTGCGAGCACTACACCTCGCGCGGGCAACAGCGACTTGTGCGTCAGATCTCTGGTCACCGGTGCACCACTGCCTGCGTCCGTGGACACGCGCGGCGACGCAACCGCGTGCCCCTCGGAACGCGGTTGTACCAGCGGTGGTGCCAGCGACATGGCAGGCGACGGTGCCGAAACGACTCCAGTCTTTTCGATAGACACCGCAGGTGGTGCGACAGGATGCGCCGGTGGTGGCGCCGCCGCTGGCGGGTCATCGAACACCAGCGCAGCAATCGGCTCGTCGTCGGACGGAGGCGCGCCAGGGTTCGATGGATGCATGGATTTAACCGGGGTACCAGAGGTTGGACGTCGGAGGTGGAGACACAATCTCGACCTTGTCACCGTAACTCAAGACCCACGGACGCACTTCGACAAGCGAATTTACGCGGAATGACATGGCGAGGCGCCCGTCGGGCAGCTCCAGGAACTCCTGCGAAGGGTGCCAGATGCGCTCCGTGAGGTCCCGCTTGATGTACTTCTCGTTTGCAAAGATGAGCTCAACGCGGATGTCGTTTGGAACGGACGGCTGAAAAATACCAAAAGTGCCGGTGCTGACTCCGGACGGATCATATTCATCCTCGCCGGGATACTCAAAGTGCCCCGGCATGGGCTGCACGCCGAGAATTCGGTCCACAGCAAACGTCCGTCTCTCGAGCGACGGCAAACTCTGCGCCACCAGATAAAGACCGTTCCGATAGGACAGGAGCGTCAGTGGATTCACCT
>JAGWVT010000185.1 GCA_018970765.1 Actinomycetales bacterium | reverse complement strand
AGATTGCTGCGCCGCTGGAGCTCACTGATTCGAGCGACGGCGGCATGGGTGCGCTGTTCGGTGTCGCACTTTTCGCGGTGGATGGTCCCGAGACGCCGTTGGCGTTGCGCGCACGGATGCGCACTTGGTACGTGGTGCCAGCGACCAAGTCGGCACCGGCGGCGCTCGTTTCGGTGATGGTGAAACTCGCCGTGGCCTGGCCGCTGCTCGCCCAGGTGGCCCCGTTGTCGGTGCTGTACTCGACGAGGGAGATGGCGCTGCCGTTGGCTGCGCCGAGCGTGCCGGTGACGGTGATGTTCTCACCGCCGCCGATCGCGGTAGTCAGGATCGGTGTGCCTGGGACGGCGCCGGGTTTGACGGTGATGATGTTGGACGCGGCGCTGGTGCCGATCGTGGTGACGGTGCGGATCGCGACGCTGTACGTGGTGCCTGCGGTGAGGCTGGCGGCGAGGTTGTTGGACGGTGCGGTGATGGTGAACGTGCCAGTCGCTTGTCCGGTGTTCGCCCAGGTGGTGCCGCCGTTGGTGCTGTACTCGACGCGGATGACGCTCCCGCCGTTGGCGAGCCCTAAGGTGCCTTCGACGCGGATGCCGGCCCCCGATCCGATGGCGTTGTCAAGCGAGGGCGGCATCGGTGCGCCGAGGGTGTGGCCGAGTGCCGAAGCGGAGGCTTCTGAGGTTCCGACCCGGTTTTTGGCCCGGATCTGGATTTCGTAGCTGGTGCCTTTTGCGAGCGTCGCGCCTGCCGAGGTGGTGGTCACGGTCACGCTGCCGGTCGCACCGGCACAACTGGTGAGGCTGGCATTCGTACCGATACCGCAGTTGGCGTTGCGCCATGTGATGCCTTCGTCGGTGCTGTACTCGATGGTGGTGATGTTTGCCCCACCGTCTTGGCCAAGGGCGTACGCGACGGTGATGGCGCCATTACCTGGCGTGGTGCCAGTGATCGTCGGTGCACCGGGGGCTGCAATCGTTGTGTACGGGAACATTGCGCTCTCTACTTCGGCGCGGTAGCGCGGCTTCCACTTCACTTTAAATTGGTAACTTTGGCCGTACGCAAAGACGGTACCACTTGAGGTTTGGGTGAGACGGATTGCTGGGCATGTTTCGTTATTATTGCACATGTTCCTGTACATACCCGGCTCGTAAGATGCCCAAGTGGCGCCGTTGTCGGTGGAGTAGTCAAGTGCACCGGGAAGGTTGATGGTCGCTGGGATTACGTGACTGTTTTGGCCGAGCATGATCCGCAAATCATATACCAGTGGCTGCGCCGCGTTTGTCGCATCCCCTCCGACAACATAAGGGTTCACTGAGAGAATAGCAGGCGCCGCAGCTGCTGGTCCGTACGTATATGTAGAGGCAAGCACCCCACTGACGGCTGCGGCTCCCGTACTGTCGGTGACTCGCAATTGAAGGAGCAGGGGCCCGCCTTCTACAGGAGTTGTACCGTCGGAGTATGACGGGATGACTGCGGTGCATCGCTCGTTGTTCGAGCATACGTTGTCAGCGTCATTCCCCGCCACCCATTCCACGACCGAGGCTGGTAAGTATGTGGCTCCCCCGTCGTCGGAGAGTTCTACTAACGGATCAACTCCACCCACGATTGAGTTGGCGCCCATGACGAATACAACTCCGACGCTCCCGTCGTACTGGACGTATTGAGTGTCGATCACCGGCGGGTTTGGTGCAGCCTTGGCGGGCGCGATCCCGGCGAAGGTGCCGATGAGGAGGGTGGTTGCGATGATTTTACCGAACACGGCGTTGAGGCCGCCGATCCGCCGCTGATGTGGGTGCATGCCTCCTGACGGTGAGGTTTTACCCAAGTTGGGCAACTATTCCCCGCAGGCCGCACCTCCTGCACCTACTATACCTACGTTGGGCGTTGGGGTAGCCCGCCGTACCCCACGGCGTGCTGCGACTCGTGCTCGACGCGACTCGTCAAGGTTTCGCTGGGGTGTACAGGTCCGCGATCAGGAGTCAATGATCCGAAGGGTATGGCGCCCCGTCGATACCTTCTTTGTGTATGAAGCTGCGCAACGCGGTGCCGGGTCGTCCGTGGGCGTACCCGCGGGTGAGAATGTAGTCGATGCGGCGCTCCGGGAGCATCCGCGGGTCCGCGAACCCGTGTCTCGTTCCCACGATTAGCGCGTACGGGTTCGCC
>JAGWVT010000184.1 GCA_018970765.1 Actinomycetales bacterium | reverse complement strand
TGAAGCCACTGCCGCTGCCGCAGGGGCTCACGAAACGCCGAGGTGATGACCTGGCGTAGTTGGACTACATCAGTGACATCGCCTTTCGCCAGATAGCTCGTCCCAGTTGGCGGGGCGATCGTTCCGGGCGCTACCAACCGCGGGTCCCGATAAGTCGACAGCATCACGAGGCCGAGGTTCGGCTGGTTGAGCCGGAGTGCGTGGGCTAGGTCGATTCCTGTTGGACCCGGTCCTAGGTCCAGGTCCAGTAAGGCAACCTGCACATCAACTGTGGACTGGAGGGCAAGGGCATCTCTGGCCGAAGTCGCGCGACCCACCACTTCGAGTCGCAGGTATTCCAGGGTCGCGCACAGTGTCGTGAGGGCAAATGGGTCGTCATCGACCACGAGGACGCGACAGCCGATCACTGGCAGAGGGTGCCACGGCGGGGCGACGGCTCGCAGGGGGGCCTGGGGCTTTCCCCAGCGCTCAAAGCTTGCGTCCCTTGCGGGGACTAAATGTGCAGGTGTCTGTCAATGATGTGGTGTGTTCTACTACCGCAGAATGGATTCTCCGATTGACCCCAAGAGCGATGCGATGGGCCACCCACGCGACGGGAGCAATGTCTGTCATGAATGAGCGCGATAGCAAGACGGGCCTCCGGCCATCTCACCAAGCACATACACGTGTCAGTACATGTCTGGTGCTAGTCGCGTTGATGTTGACCGGGGCAAGTTCCGCCTACGCGGACGAGGTCTCTGATCTGGGATCTTTCCCGACAATTGTCAACCCGCAGATCACCGATGTGTTGACATCCGTGCCGGTCCAGGTCCTGCCAGACTCGCCGACGCTCATCATTGGGGACGAGTTTCTCAATACCGCGCAGGCACTGGCACCGGCATACAACGCTGCCGCCGAGGCCGTGGCTCAGTCGATCACGTTGGACGCTGCACAGGTGCGCTTTCTTCTTGATGACGGTGTCTCTGCAAACCAGGCACGACGCGAGACGATCCGTGAACTCCTTGCCATCGGTGAGGACCTTGCGGATTGCGGGGAGCGCTGTGTGCTCAACATCCACGTACACCTTGCGCCTGGGATGAGCACTGCGGACCAGTCTGATGCGATCGCCGCAGTTACTGCTGCAGTTGACCTCATGAGCGATGCCGGAATCCAGGTCGACGGTATCGGCTGGCTGATCCCTGATGGGGATGCAGGCGACAACCCCGACGCAAACCCTGGTGATGATGCTTTGCCGGTGACTGGTCAACGAGTCACGAGCATCGACGTCCTCCTGCAGCGAGATCTGGACGGCAATGCAGCGACGCAGGAGGGTCTGACTGCCGATGGCTGCCCGCTGCGCGCATACGCCAACTGCAGCTACACCAACTTGGACGGGCTGGACCTGACGGATAAGGACCTGACGGGAATCGATCTGACTGGGGCAAGCCTTCGGGGTGTGAATCTGACGCGTGCGAAGCTAAGTTCGGCCAACTTCTCCGATGCCGACATTTCCGAAACCAAATTCCATCGGGCCGACATGCGTGGGGCAATCTTCCGAAACGCCAGTGCTCGAACAGCTGACTTCGCCGGGGCCAACCTGCAACGGGCCAACTTCTTCGGGGCCGATTTGCAGGCGCAGAGTTTTGCCGCGAGCGCAGACCTGTCAGGTGCTACATGGACGAACGGGGTGGTCTGCCGTATGAAGTCCATTGGTACCTGCTGGCAACCGAATTAGAGAGTGAAACTCCGCCTTTACGTGTTGTCCGCATGCTGTGCACCGCGATCACGTTGAGCAGTCGAGCCTGCCCCCTCGTCACCAGATGCACCAGTGCGATCAAAGTCTCCAACCGGCACCTTGGCGGGCCAGCGGATAAGGGCAACGATCGCCACCACGAGTACCACGATGCCAACGACGGTTTCTAGTGCCTGCCAGGTGGATCCCTGCGCGAACTCCAGAATGCTGCCCCCGATTTCCTGAATCAGGATGAAGGCCGCCATGGCGAGAACGAAATAGCCGAATGCTTTACGAAGTCGATCAGGATGAATCCGGCCCGAAAGCACGGCCCCGATTAATGAACCCACAATGGCGAACGCTGTGACGGTTAGGGTCACTGGCCAGTTGAACTCCGTGGACGGGTTGAGCGAAATCAGCGTTGACCCACCGAAGTCGAGGATGTAACC
>JAGWVT010000062.1 GCA_018970765.1 Actinomycetales bacterium | reverse complement strand
GCCACCCAGGTCCCGCACGTGCTTCGAGTGCTACTCGCACTGTCGACCGGGGTCCCGGAGAACAACCTGCGCGTCATCGCACCCGACGTGGGCGGTGGTTTCGGTGGGAAGCTGCAGTTCTACCGCGAAGAGATCCTTGTGACGCAGTTGGCTCGCAAGTTGGGTCGTCCAGTCAAGTGGACGGAAACTCGTAGCGAGGACATGGTCGCCACGCATCACGGCCGCGACCAGATTCAGGACATCGAACTTGCCGCCACCAAGGATGGCAAGTTCCTCGGCCTGAAGGTAACCCTGCATGCAAACATGGGCGCCTACCTACAGATCATCACTCCGGGCATTCCACTGCTGGGTATGTTCATGTACCCCGGGATCTACAAGATGGACGCCTACGAGTTCTTCTGCACCGGCGTATTCACCAACACCACGCCGACCGACGCCTACCGGGGTGCCGGTCGACCGGAGGCCACCTACGCGATCGAGCGCATCGTTGACGAGATGGCCGCCGAGTTGGGCATGGACCCGATGGAGTTGCGTAAGAAGAACTGGATCACTCACGACGAGTTCCCGTTCACCACGGTAGCCGCGCTGACGTACGACACCGGTAATTACGAGGCGGCCACGGACAAGGCCGTTGGCATGTTCGACTATGCCGGGCTTCGCGCCGAACAGCAGCGTCGCCGTGAGACCAATGACCCGGTCCAGTTGGGTATCGGCATCTCCACCTTCACGGAGATGTGTGGCCTGGCACCGTCGCGGACCCTTGGCGTGCTGAAGTACGTGGCCGGTGGCTGGGAACACTGCACGGTGCGTGCCCTGCCGACGGGCAAGATCGAGGTGGTCACCGGTACATCACCGCATGGCCAAGGCCATGCCACCGCCTGGTCGCAGATCGCCAGCAGCATCCTGGGGGTTCCGGTCGAGGACATCGAGGTTATCCACGGTGACACCGGGCGGGCGCCCTATGGCATGGACACCTATGGGTCACGGTCATTGGCCGTGGGTGGCCAAGCCGTGAAGGCCGCCTGCGAGCGGATCGTCGAGAAGGCGCGCGTCATCGCCGCACACCAACTCGAGTGCTCCGCAGCCGATCTGGAGTTCATTGACGGGGCATTCCGGGTCAAGGGCGATCCAACGAAGTCGCAGCCCCTGGGGGCTGTTGCCTTCGAGGCATTCTCCGCACATAACCTGCCTGATGGCGTCGAACCGACCCTGTCAGCGGAGGCAACTATCGATCCGCAGGACTTCTCCTACCCGCACGGCACTCACCTTGCAGCGATCGAGGTCGACACTGAAACTGGCAAGGTGCGAGTGCGCAGTTACGTCTGCGTGGACGATGTTGGCGTACAGGTGAACCCGATGATCGTTGAGGGCCAAGTGCACGGCGGTGTCGCGCAGGGCATCGGTCAGGCTCTCTACGAGGGTGCGGAGTACGACGCGGATGGCAACCTGCTCACCGCAAGTTTTGCGGATTACCTGATTCCGAGTGCTGCCGATCTGCCTAGTTTCCAAACAGCAACCACAGTCACGCCATCCACCACGCACCCACTCGGCACCAAAGGTGTTGGTGAGGCGGGAACGATCGCTTCAACTCCGGCGATCATCAACGGCATCGTCGATGCCCTGCGGCATCTTGGCGTCAATGACGTTGCGATGCCCGCCACGCCACAAACCGTGTGGCGAACCATCAACGCAGCCAAGGGAGGTGCGGCATGATCCCCGTCGCATTCGATTACGTCCGTCCGGGCACCGTCGACGAGGCGGTGCGCGCACTGGCCACCGGTGGCGATGAGCCGAAGATCCTGGCTGGCGGGCAATCACTGATGCCGGCACTTCGGCTTCGCCTAGCGGGACCGTCCACGCTGGTCGACTGCAGTCGCGTGGACGAGATGATCGGGGTGACCGACGATGGGTCGTCGATCACCATCGGGGCGGCCACCACGCACTACGCCGTGATGAGTAGCCCCGTTGTCAAGGCTGGGGTCCCGCTCCTAGCCCAAGCCACCGCAACGGTTGCCGATCCCGCGATTCGGCACCGTGGCACGCTCGGCGGCTCACTTGCCCACGCCGATCCGGCTGGGGATCTGCCGGCTGTTGCACGGGCTCTGGATGCCAGTTTCACCATTGCCGGATCCTCGGGTCGGCGCACGGTGAGCGCGGCAGATTTCTTCGTCGACTACTTCACCACTGCAGTGGGTGACGATGAAGTGCTCGTGTCGGTGACCTTCCCGAAGTACTCGGGTTGGGGTTCGCACTACGAGAAGTTCAACCGCACCGCGCAGGCTTGGGCGATCGTCGGCGTGGCCGCCGCCGTCCGACTGGATGGCTCGACCATCGCCGAAGCACGGGTGGCCCTCACCAACATGGGGCCGATTCCGATTCGCGCCACAGCTGTGGAGGCGGCCCTGGTCGGTGCCAACTCGGCTCAAGCGGTAGCCGCGGCCGCAGATCAAGCAGCACAAGGGTGCCGACCGACGAGTGACATCCATGCGCAGGCCGACTATCGCGAGCACCTTGCCCGCGTGTTAACCAAGCGCGCGGTGCTAGCTGCGACCGGCTGGTAGTTCTACGAAGTCCCCGAACTCTGGAGGGCTGGCACATGGTGCCGGTCCTCCAGAGTTTCTTTTTTCCGACCAAGGGTTTCAATCCACGGCTGCACATTGACGCCGTCAACAAGGCGGTAACCGACCCCACGAACTGCCGTGGCAATCCGCGGACCCCCGGCCGCACTGATTTTTCGTCGCAGTCGTGAGGCATGCGTCTCGACAAAATGATCATCCCCGAACCAGGTCTCACCCCAGACGGCACCGATCAACTCTGCCCGAGAGAAGACTCGCTGGGGTTGGGCCAGCAGCATGGCTAACAGGTCAAATTCCGTTCGTGTCAGGTGCACTGGTGAGCCGGACACATAGACCATGCGTGAGGGACCATCCAGCTGGATGTTGTCGAAACTCAAACGTTCCGACCGCTCCATGAATGATGGGCGCTCGCCACCCAATACGGACTGCATCTGTGGCCGACGCTGACGCTGACGCTGTATTGCGTTCTGCCTACCCAAGTGGGAACGCTTCGCGCCATCGCCATCGAGCTCCTCAACCCCAACGCGCGCCGCCAGTCGTGCAACCAAGGCACGTGGACCAGCCCCGCGGCTGACATAGTCGTTAACACCGATCGACCAGGCCATCATCTCGCCGGCCTCATCAAGGCGTGGCACGAGCAGGATCAGCCATCGTTGCGTGCAGGTGCGGACCTGCCGACAGAACGCCAAGGCGGCTCCCGGAACCAAGCCGCGGCCATCGGCATCCACGACGATCGCAATCGTGGATGTGTCCTGGGCTGCAGCAAGGGCCGCTGGCCCCAGTCGCTCCTGCCGCACGGCGAAGCCAGCAGCGGCGCAGGCCGATACGTCGACCGCATTGCTCAGACCTGTGGCACTGACGATGAGAACGGAAGCCATGACCGCAGTCTGCTGAGAACAGTTGCGGCGTTGCAAACGCTCAGCGCGACTGTGACCGAGCAATCAACGGCAGGCGCAGAGCAGCGGGAGCATCAACAGGGACGACGGGTTTCCGGGGAGCAACAGGCGTAACCGCCTGGTAGGCCGAGCCAAGCGCGGGGCGAGGATCCGCCTCACCCTTGTTCGGCCACATGGCCATCGCTCGTTCGGCCTGCGCGGTGATCGTCAGCGATGGGTTCACGCCGAGGTTCGCAGTGATGGCAGAGCCATCTACCACGTGCAAACCTTCGTGACCAAAGGCCCGATGGTAGGCATCAATAACCCCGGAATTGGAGTCCGCACCGATGACGCAGCCTCCGACGAAATGTGCAGTGAGCGCTGCGTCGAAGTTCTCAAACACGCTGGCCCCGGCCACACCGCCAATGCGTCGGGCAACCCGTTGCACGACATCCTGGGCAACAGGCAGGTAGGTCGGTGCCGGAGTAGAGGCGTCCTGACGCGTGGTCAATTTCCAGCGGCCGAGGAGTCCGCGCGCACCAACGAGAGTCAGGGAGTTGTCCACCGGCTGCATGACCAGGGAGATGACTGCACGCTCACTCCAGCGGCGAACATTGAGCAACGACACGGTAGTACGGGGCTGCTTGACTAGTTCACCCAACCAGGTACGCCAGCGCGGCACGCCGGACCGTGGCACCGTCAATACCGACTGCAGCAGGCCCATGGAATTCGAGCCTCGTCCATATCGAACTGGTTCGACGTGCGTGTGCTCATCCGGGAACCAACTTGAGGTGATGGCCACACCCTGGGTGTAGTCGGCCTTGGCCGTGTGACTCACCGCGCCCAGAATCGACTCGGAGTTCGTACGGGACAGTCGGCCGAGCGTGGCAGACAGATTGGGGAGTTGACCCTTGTCCTTCATTCGGTGCAAGAGCCGCTGAGTGTTGTAGGTGCCGGCTGCCATGACGACCTGCTCGGCGGTGAACACTCTGGGCTTTCGTCGGAGCAACCCGGTGGGTTGCGTGATGATCGCGTAGCCACCCGCCTTACGCGGCAGGATCGCAGTGACCGTCGTCAGCGGGTGCACCACCGCTCCAGCCGCCTCGGCTAGGCCCAGATAGTTCTTAGGCAGGGTGTTCTTGGCGTTGTGACGGCAACCTGTCATGCACTCACCGCACTGGATGCAGCCAGTGCGCTCCGGACCCACGCCGCCGAAGAAGGGGTCGGCTTCCTTGACACCGGGGCCGGCACCGAAGTACACACCAACCGGTGTCATCCGGAAGGTGTGGCCCACGCCCATTTCGTCGGCAACCTCTTTCATGATGACGTCACTGGGTGTCATGGTGGGGTTGTCGACCACGCCCAACATGCGGCTGGCCTGGTCGTAGTAGGGGGCTAACTCCGTGGCCCAGTCGGCGATGCCACGCCACTGCGGGTCGTTGAAGAACGATGCGCCCGGCACGTACAACGTGTTGGCATAGACCAGACTTCCGCCCCCAACCCCTGCACCGGCCAGCACGACGACATCACGTAGCAGGTGAATCCGCTGCAGACCCTTCATGCCCAATTTCGGGGCCCAAAGAAAGCGACGAAGGTCCCAGGAGGTCTTGGGGTAGTTGGTCTCAGTAAAGCGTTGACCGGCCTCGAGTACGCCGACGCGATAGCCCTTCTCGGTCAACCGCAGGGCCGCGACCGATCCACCGAACCCCGAGCCGATGATTGCCACATCGAAGTCGTAGGACGCCACCACGCCCCCTCTCGCCTTAGTTGATTGCTACTTCAGGCCCAATCGTTTCATTGCCCCGAGGGAGACGGTAAGGACCTGTCCCCACTTGCGATCGGACCAGCCGAAGGGTGCCCCAAAGCCGAGGGCCCGCTGTGTGGCGATCGTCTGCACTTCGGTGTACTTCAGGAGCCCTTCGTCGCCGTGCCTTCGCCCAAGACCCGAGTCGCCCATCCCACCCATCGGTGCCCGGGTACTACCCCACGCCGCTGCGTAACCCTCGTTGACGTTGACCGTGCCCGTCTTGATCTGGGCAGCCAAGCGGCGGCCCTCGGCGCGATCGCGGGTGATCACAGCGGCATTGAGCCCGTAGGACGAATCGTTCGCTCGAGCCACTGCTTCGGCATCGCTGGACACCGTGTACACCGCAGCAACCGGGCCAAAAGTCTCCTGCTCGCACAGCGTCATCCGCTCATCGACATTCGCCAGAACCGTCGGTTCGAAGAAGTACGGCCCGATCTCAGGTCGCGCCCGACCCCCGGCGAGCACGGTGGCGCCGTGACGCACCGCATCCGCCACATGCTCCTGAACGCGTTCGAACTGCTTAGCCGACACCAATGACCCCATGTCGGCGCCCCATTGCAGTCCGGCCTGCAGGTTCATCGCAGCCACGCGCGGTAGAAAGGCCGCAAGAAAAGCTTCCTGGATTGACGCGTTGACGTAGATCCGTTCGGCAGCGATGCACAGCTGCCCGGAGTTAGCGAAACAAGCACGTAGCGCGATCTCGGCGGCTCGGTCGGGATCGGCGTCCGCACGCACGATCAACGCGTTCTTGCCACCGAGTTCGAGCGAACACCCGATCAGTCGCTCCCCGCAGCGCGAAGCGACGAACCGGCCAACCGGCGTCGAGCCGGTGAACATCACGTAGTCCACTCGGTCGATCACCATTGGGCCCACCTCGGGGCCTTCGCCGGTCACAACTTGGATCAGTGCAGCAGGAAGCCCCGCTTCACGCAGTAGGCGGATGGCGAAGAGCGCGGTCAGAGTTGTCTGCGCATCGGGTTTGAGGACGACGGCGTTGCCGGCAAGCAGCGCCGGGATCGCGTCACTTGCCGCCAGCGTGAATGGGTAGTTCCAGGGAGAGATCACGCCCACAACGCCCTTGGGGTGGCGCACCTCGCGGACACCGACCAGCAGGGGCAGGGCACCGCGATGTCGACGCGTCTTCAGCAGTCGTCGGGCATCACGCGCGTAGTGCCGGGCAGTGATGGCCACGTCCAGCACTTCTTCCATGGCGTCACGTCGCGCCTTGCCGTTCTCCGCCTGGATCAGGTCCATGGCCTGATCACGATGCTGCAGGACCAAGTCGTGGTACCGCAGCATGATTCGCTTGCGTTCCCGGAGCGGTCGTTGCGCCCACAGCTTTTGCGCCTGGCGGGCCGCATCCACAGCGGCCTGAACGTCCTGCTCTTCCGAGAGCGGTAACTCGTAGAGCGGCTCGCCACTAAACGGAGCAATGACTGTTCGGCGACGAGCGGTCGGCCCCACTATGGGGATCGCCAGCAAGTCGTCGATAAGTCCTTGGGCGATCATCGGTGGCGCTGAAACGGTTACGGTCACTGAGTCACCACCATCTCTACCCGTTGGAATTCCTTGAGGTCGCTATAACCGGTGGTGGCAAGTGCCTTACGGAGCGCACCAGCCAGGTTCATCGTGCCGTCAGCGGTTCGCGATGGGCCATTGATAACTTCTGCAAAGGTGCCAACGGCCGGCAGGAGATTGCGTTGTCCGCGCGGTAGGTGGCGATGCCAGGCTTCGGCTCCCCAGTGTGCTCCGCTACCCGGTGCATCACTCGCCCGGGCGAGTGCAGTCCCCAACATCGCCGCGTCGGCGCCGCAGGCAAAAGCTTTGACGATGTCGCCACTGCGCCCCATCGCGCCGTCGGCAATGACGTGTACGTACCGTCCTCCGGATTCGTCCAAGTAGTCGCGCCTGGCCGCTGCGACGTCGGCAATCGCACTGGCCATGGGTACGCGCACCCCGAGTACGTCCGCAGTGGTGAGTGTCGCGCCACCACCGAAACCAACGAGAACTCCAGCCGCGCCAGTACGCATCAGGTGCAGTGCCGCCTGATAGGTCGCGCACCCGCCAACGATCACCGGTACTTCGACACGGTGGATGAAGTCCTTGAGATTCAGTGGGTTCGTGTCGGCTGACACATGCTCAGCGGATACTGTGCTGCCGCGAATGATCACCATGTCGGCACCGGCGTCCACCGCGACCGGAACCAGTTCCGCCGTGCTATGCGGGCTTACGGCGACCGCGGCGACCACCCCCTGGGTCTTAAGCCAGGCGGTACGCGTAGCCAGCAGTTGCGGCTGCACTGGGGCATCGCTGTAAGCGCGACGCAGGAGGTCTCCAACCTCTTCAGTGCTGGCACCAGCAATTCGGTCCAGAATTGCCTGCGGGTCCTCGTACCTGGCCCAAAGCCCCTCGCCGTTCAACACCGCGAGCATGCCCAATGCGCTGAGCGTCACAGCAGAGTCAGGACTGACGACTGAGTCCATCGGCGCCGCCACGAACGGTAACTCGAAGCGATACGCGTCGATGGTCCAACTCGTGGACACTTCCTGCCAGTTACGCGTGCGCCGGCTCGGTGCGATGGCTACCTCATCAAGACCATACGCGCGACGGGCTCGCTTGCCACCGCCGATGACGATGTCGGACATGCTGCTCACGGCATTCCGCCTTACCGACTCGAGTAGTTGGGCGCTTCAATGGTCATCTGCACATCGTGCGGATGACTCTCCCGCAGTCCCGCAGCGGTGATTCGTACGAAGGAACCCTTGGCATGCAGCTCTGGGATTGTTGCGGCACCGGAGTAGCCCATCGCAGCGCGCAGGCCGCCGATGAGTTGATGGGCCACGGCGCCGAGTGGGCCGCGGTAGGCGACCATGCCCTCGATGCCTTCAGGTACCAGCTTGTCGTCGCTGAGAACGTCGTCTTGGAAGTAGCGATCCCGACTGAAGGAGGCGCGCGTGCCACGGCTGCGCATGGCACCGAGCGATCCCATACCCCGGTATGCCTTGTACTGCTTGCCATTGACGAACACCACGTCGCCGGGTGCCTCCGCGCAGCCGGCGAGCAGGGATCCAAGCATGACCGTGTCCGCCCCGGCTACGAGTGCTTTGGCGATGTCGCCGGAATACTGAACACCGCCGTCGCCGATCACCGGCACTCCCGCAGGACGGGCCGCCAGGCTCGCCTGTTGGATTGCCGAAATCTGCGGCACCCCGACACCGGCGACCACGCGCGTGGTGCAGATGGAGCCAGGTCCCACACCGACCTTGATACCGTCGGCGCCTGCGTCGATCAAAGCCTGGGCTCCTTCTCGTGTCGCCACATTGCCACCCACCACGTCAACAGTTGTTTGAGCTTTCAGAAGTTGCACCATGCTCAACACCGCACGGGAGTGGCCATGGGCAGTGTCCACGACAAGAAAGTCGACACCGGCTTCCACCAGAGCCCTTGCCCGCTTCTCCGCGTCCTCACCGACGCCAACGGCCGCGCCGACGACTAGGCGACCAGAGTCATCTTTCGTGGCGTGCGGGTACTTGTCGCTCTTGACGAAGTCCTTCACCGTGAACAGGCCCTGTAGTCGTCCCTGGTCATCAATAAGCGGAAGTTTCTCTACCTTGTGCTGTGCGAGCAGGGCCAGCGCGTCATTGGGATCGATGCCTACCGGCCCGGTCACCAGAGGCATCGGCGTCATCACGTTGACAACAGCGGTGCCCATATCGTCGGCAAATCGCATGTCGCGATTGGTGACGATGCCGACCAGCACACCCGCGTCATTGACGACGGGCACTCCAGAAATGCGATAGTGCCCGCAGAGGCGGTCAACGTCCGCCAAGGTGTCCGTTGGCGAGCAGGTAACGGGATTGCTCACCATGCCGGCTTCCGATCGCTTCACGAGGTCGACCTGCGCCGCCTGATCCTCGATTGAAAGATTGCGATGCATTACTCCGACGCCGCCATGGCGGGCCATCGCGATGGCCATCCTGGCTTCGGTCACCGTGTCCATGGCACTGGAGACCAGCGGCATGCGGACGCGGATTCGTCTTGTCACGCGAGAGCCGGTATCCACCTCGGTGGGAACAACATCGGAAAGGGCCGGGACGAGCAGGACATCGTCGAAGGTCAGGCCCAGATAGCCGAACGGCTCGTCGGCCTGCGTCATGACGGAAGGCTACTCGCCAGCTGCGCGAGCAAGTCGAGCAACGGCTTCAGTGAGATCACCCACGAAGGTGACACCGTCGGGAAGAGGCTCAGTCCAACCAGGACCACCAACCACCGCCGCAACCGCGGGTCGCAACTGGGGAATTTGGGCCAGCACGTCGTGGTCCTGATTGTCGGCAGTTTGCGACCAGAGGAAGACCGCCGCCGGACCGGTGCGATGCACCGCCTCGATCAGGGCCGATCCAGGAACCCGCGCGCCAAGCACGCGTGCAGGAATACGCCGCTCCGACAGTGCGGCAGCCAACGCCCACAGCGGCAGTGCATGGGCCTCGTCTTCGGTTGCAGCCAGTAAAACCGGGCGGCCAAGTGCCGTGTCGCCGTGCCTGACTGCCGAACTCAGCGCAGTAGTCACGGCCTCGCTCAGCACGTGCTCCACCTCGATCCAGCGGCCACTGTTCTGCCATTGCTGCCCGACACCAATGAGCACCGGCGCCAGAAGGTGGTCCCAGGTCCACACGACACCGCGACGCTCGATCGTTTCGTCGATGATCGCGCGACAAGCGACGCCGTCCAGGGTCTGAGCCGCCCTGGCCAGCCCCCGGGATCCCGGCGTACCCCCGGGAATAGCAACCACGCGCCCGCCACCAGGGCGTCTCTCAGCACTCCCAACGTCAACGGTCCCCCGGTCGACCGGCAGATCCTGGTCCTTGACCTGCCGTGCCGCGTCAGCCAGCGGCACACCGGCGATCACCAGGCGGCGCATCTGCTCCAAACGCGCCAAGTCTGCAGGCGTGTAGCGGCGGTGGGCGCCGGATCGGTGGTCGGAGGGTCCCAGGCCATAGCGTCGATCCCAGGTTCGCAGCGTGGCTGGAGCGACTCCCAAGCGCCTCGCTACCGCAGCGACAGTCAGCCCCGACGGCTCGTGGGATGAGGTCGACTCGGCGAGCTGGGCGGATGAGGACGACACGCCGTAATTGTGTGCCCGAAACCAAGAAATCGCATGTTCACAAACGTTGCAAAACTTGTTCAACTTTGAGACTTGACACGGTTCTGGCGCGATTTGTAGAGTTCACTCACAATCAGCAGAGCGACGGAGGCAGAGATGGCCGACATATCCCGGCTCCCGGGTCCTAACAGCGACTTCTGGGATTGGCAGCTTGAAGGGTCCTGCCGCGGCGAGGATCCGAGCATCTTTTTCCATCCCGAGGGCGAGCGTGGACCCGCCCGGGAGGCCCGTGAGGCAGCCGCCAAGGCTGTGTGCGCCCGTTGCCCGGTTCTCGCCCGCTGTGCCGAGCATGCATTGGCCGCACGTGAGCCGTACGGCGTCTGGGGTGGCCTCTCCGAGGATGACCGTGAAGCCATCTACGCGCGCCGCCGTCGACTGGCTGTGGCGTCCTAAATCTTCCTTCCCTCCTCCTCCAATAGCTGAAGGGCCGGCCCTGTTGGGCCGGCCCTTCAGCGTTCCTGCGGTCTTGTCATAGTGCCGCTAGTTGGCGGGGATGTAGGAGATGGTGACTTCCACGCGGCGGGCCTCCGGCCCGGTCTGCGTCGCCTTCCCAACACCGGCCGTGGTGTACCGGCCATCAATCCCAGCCTGCTTCAACCACGCCATCACACGACCCGCCCGAGCCCGCGACAACGACTTATCATTCCCACTCGCGGCCGTCGGCTGCACAAACCCCTTCACCGTCACCACCACACCCGACGCACCCTTCGGCACCTTGCGCACCAGGCCCTGCAACGTTGCCTCCGCCCTGGCCCCCAACGCCGGGGACAACACCGGGAAGAACACCGACGCCTTCACCGACCGACGCGCCGGCGCACCCGCAGCAATCTGCAACCCAACCGACGCCTTCCGCGCCACCTGACCGGCCGTAAAACAATTCACCTGCGCCACATACGACCCCGCCGCAAGCCCCGCCGGCACCAACACCGACCCCGCAAACGACCCATCAGCACCCACCAACACCGACCCCAACGTCACCGTCGGATTCAACACATGCACCCTGGCCTCAGACCCCGGCACACACCCCGTCCCCGACACCGACAACGGCTGACCCGCAAACGACGCCAACTGCCCACCCGACGTCAACGACGCCGGACCACCACCACGATCCGACCCCCGCACCTCCACCAACCACGACTCATCCGCCGACAACACCTGCACCCCCGAACGCGACGCATTCGCCCGCACCACCACATCCACCGGAACCCCACCAACAAACACCCGACCCTGACCCGCACCCAAATCACGCGTCGAGGCATCAATCAACGGATCCAAATCCCCCACCGAAGACGAACCACCCACACCAGAGGAGCCACCAGCGGCAACACCAGCAGACGGCACCGGCGTCGGCGACGCCTCACCATCCTTCAACTTGTAACCGTCCGGACCCCCAGACTTCGGCGCACACAACGGATCAAAACACCCCAAAAACGACCACACACCCGTAAACGTCACATTCGATGACCCGAACGTATACGTCGACCCCGGCACATACGTCGTCGTCCCATCCGACCACCCCACAAACCGATACCCCGACAACGACAACGACGGCGTTGGCAACGTCAACGTCTGACCAGGCAAATACCCCGTGTCATCCACCGGCACCGAACCAACCGGCGACCCAATCGGAAGCGCCATCCAGTCATTCCACAAACCACCAGGAGCATTCGGATCCGCAATACTCACATAATCCACACCCACCGGCGGAATCGCCGACCGCGTCACAAGACCATAAATATCGTGCTTGTTGTTCAAACCACCGGTTCCGGCAGACCAACCGAACTTGAACGATGTCACACTCCGATATTCGGTTGGCTGCGCCACCGTCATCGTTGGCGTCACACCATCCTCGACAGAACTACCAACCGGAACCACCCACACCTTGATGTCATACGTACCCTCACGAGCCGCAGCCACCCGCACTCGAACTTGCATTGCCGTTCCATTGAGGCCGGCGACGTTCTGCGCCGCCAAGACCGAGTACCCAGACGTACCAGCCTGACCTGCACTCGTGTCGGCACCGCGGATAGTCACCTTGTTTGCGCCCGAATTGAAGTTGCCGTATGCGTCGAATCCAATACCAAACAAGGCGCCCTTCACGCCTGGCGTAGACGCGTAGCCAGCGCCGGTGCAGGTAGGCGGTGCACCGCACATGTAGCCCAAAGCGCCACCACCAGCACCTGGCGAAGTGTCGGTGTTGGAGCCATCCTTGAGGAAGAAACTGATACCGTCGGCGCCTGTACCGCCCCATTGCTGCATCTTGAAACGAATGTCAATGCCGTCTGTCACGGGCAGGCCGGTGTCAAGTAGGAAGAACGATGAGTAGGAGTTCGCAGCTGGAGTCAGGCGAAGCCGGCCCGAACCTGCAGCAGCTTCTGCTGGATTAGCGCAGCCACCCATGGTCCCTGAGAACAGCGTTTGATTCGTACCGCTGGTTCCGGCAGTCAGACATGGATACGTCGAGGTCGCGACGCCACTGATCTTTGCCGAGGCCACCCACTTTGTGGGCTCAAGGAGTGTGGGCTGGGTGAAGGTTTCGGTCAACAGAACCACGGGTTGCCGAGCTGCCTCGGACGGTTTGAGGGCCTGACTTCCGATGACCACGCCACCGGTCACCACCATTGCCATCACGGCAAACACCGCAACCCACCGAGTACGAGTGATGGACTGCATTTTGATCAGCCGGGGCTGCGATTGGGGCATGCTCTCTCCCACCTTGAAGTTGGAGCAAAGCATACTGAATTTCTACCGAAATAGTTCACCCCCGTTGCAATACCCCCAAATCAGACAAATGCGGCATTGGCAGAAGGCCGACTCGATTCTTGCTTCAGCTGCACGACACCTTAGCTGGCGGGGATTCAGCTGGCGGGGATGTAGGAGACGGTGACCTCCACGCGGCGGGCCTCCGGCCCGGTCTGCGTCGCCTTGCCCACACCGGCGGTGGTGTACCGGCCATCAATGCCGGCCTGCTTCAACCACGCCATCACATTGCCCGCCCGAGCCCGCGACAACGACTTATCATTCCCACTACCCGCCGTCGGCTGCACAAACCCCTTCACCGTCACCACCACACCCGAGGCACCCTTCGGCACCTTACGCACCAAGCCCTGCAACGTCGCCTCCGCCCTGGCCCCCAACGCCGGGGACAACACCGGGAAAAACACCGACGCCTTCACCGACCGACGCGCCGGCGCACCCGCAGCAATCTGCAACCCCACCGACGCCTTCCGCGCCACCTGACCG
>JAGWVT010000183.1 GCA_018970765.1 Actinomycetales bacterium | reverse complement strand
GAGCGCTGGGCAGGAGAAGCCCTCGGGGCCGCCCACCAGCACGCCATCGACGTGACCACGCAGGCGCCCTTGGGCCACGCTGAAGCCAAACTGCCGGCCATCGGCGTCCTCGGTTTTGAGGATAAAGCCGGCCATGCGCAACCAGCGGATGACCATGGTCTCGGTCTGATGCCCACGCTCGAAGATGCGAAGCAGCCGGCCTCCGAAGCCCTTGCCAGGGTCCACCGGCGCCTTCGCATACTCGAACTGCAGTTGCCGCTCGCACGACACCCCCAGACGGGAGCCACCCAGGTATTGGCGTGGTGGCGTGTCGTCGCGCTCCTGCTCCAACGCCTGGTCGACCAAGGCTTCGATCCGGCCTGAAAGGCTGGCTGATGCGTTGAAGTCCAGCATCAGTTCGTCTCCCAGGGCAAATCGCTTTCCAAATCGGCGAAAGGATCGTCGACCGTGGGCTTCATGCCCCGCACTGGCGGGTACTTGGCCTCGGCGTGGTGGGCGACCATGGACTCGGTGTACCGGGTGACGATCGCGTCAATCACCCGCAGGGCCTCCTTCTCGGAGTAAGCCCCCAACGGCTTGTCGAATCCGATGTCACCGGCCGCCTCGCCGAAGGCGCGCAGGCAGGAGCGCATGGCCGAGCGTTCAATGTCCGTGGCATCAATCATCTCGACCCCCTGCCCGAATTTCTGCGCATCGACCCAGCGCCCGTACATCTGATGAAAGATGTCCTGGCAGCGCCGGCTGCAAAACACCCAGTCCAGCGGATAGCGTTTGGCTTCGCCAATGGGGTAACGGTTGTCGGTGTGCCCCAGCCCGCGCGCCTGGCGCGAGCACACCCAGCATTTGCCTCGCATGCATGGCGCCTCCCTCACTGAGCCCAGGCGGGTTTGCCGGTGGGCACCACAGGGCGAGACGTTTGCGCCTGTTGCGCCTGTTGCGCATAGGCTGGCGTGGGTTGCACCGGTGCGCCAGAGTGGCCACCGCCGCCCCTGTGGCCGCCACCCGGGGCGTGCATGCTGGTCTGGGGGACGTAGTCCTTGTGGTCGGGCTCGATGGCGACCTTGACCACGTTGCGGTCTTCGCCCTTGCCGTCTTTCTCGACATCGACGCGGGCCAGGAACTCGATGCCATCGAGGTCAGCGAAGCTGTTGATGCGCCGTGCAGCGGCCGCCTGTGGCGAGTTGTCCTGGGGCTGGACGTTGCGGGCGCTGTTGAGTACGGCCCGGATGAAGCTTCGCCCCATCTGGCCCCAGGTGGGGCCCTTGGGGGAATAGAGCCCGACGTTGGACCACATCTTGCGTTTGGCGAAAGGGCCGTCGGTAACGACGAACTCGCAAGCCAGATACACCGCACCGGTGTCAAAGGATTGGGTGGCATAGCCACCGGTCCAGCCTTGGGTGTGGTCGTCATGGCCACCAGGCTTGATGGTCATGCGCACGGGCACAGCGATGCCGCGCGGGATCAGGTCAAAGCCCCCCTGTTGGGCTTCAGCGTCGTTAAAGTCGCTCCAGCTGGCGGCGGCTGTGGCGTGGTCGTAGGTATTCATGGGGTGTCCTTTCAATTCGTGTTGTCGGTGGTGTTGGTCTGACCTAAGCACTTGGCGATGAGCCGGCCCAGATGGGGCTCTTCGATGGGGTCAAGCCGGCCGCTTCGGTCTTTGCTGGGGAAGCCAAAGCTGTTGTCGGCCCCCGTCACAAAGCCCCGATAGGTCGAGCCGTCATCGGCCTTGAGCACGGCCAGCGTCACCACCTCATCGAGCACGCCCGGCAGTTCCAGCGCGGTCTTGCTGCCTTCGAGCTGCAGCTGGTAGTAGCGGCGGTTGAAGTCGTCGGTCTTCTCTTCCAAGATCGCGACGTAAATGACGTGCTTGTCACGCACATGCTGCAGGTGCGTGAGCGCCGTGATCATTTCCTGGCCCAGCAGGCCGTAAGCCCCCCTGTTGTCTGGCTTGCCGGTTTTCTCGCTGAAGGCCTGCGGCTGGGTCTTGCACCAGGCCAGGCACAACCGGGAGAGCACGGTCAGGCTGTCGACAAAATAGGTGTCGTACTTGGCCAACTGCGCCGGGTCGCCATATGTGGCACAGACATGGTCGTAATGCGCCTTGCTGAATGCCTGGTCAGCTGATGCGATCGGCATCGGCCCAGCCAGAAACACCACGAGGTCGCGGAATTCCTGCCAGGTGCG